>CAVHDF010000038.1:0-14644 GCA_963634865.1 Eggerthellaceae bacterium | reverse complement strand
CTCCGCAGGCCCGCGGGGCCTTTTGGTCCTTTTCTGCCCCGGAGAAAAGGACATCAATCCGCGGTGGCCTTTTGGTCCTTTTCTGTCTAGAAAGCAGAAAAATACCCCGGGGCGAAACAACAGGCCCCGGGGTATAAGACAAAAGTAATAAATTACTATTTGGTTTCTGCAGCAGATTGTTCCGCTTGCGCGGGCTGCTGCGCTTGCACATTTTGTGCCGCCTGGGCACGCGCTGCGTCAAAGGCTTCTTTCTCCTCTTGCACACGCTGCTCGTACGGGCCAAAACCGCATTTTTCGTCCCAGCCGCCACCCAAGGCCTTGGCCAAGTCAATCAAAGCAACCAGCTCGTTTTGCCGCGCGGTAGCCAAATTCATCTCCGACTGCAGCAAATTGCGCTCCACGTCCAACAGCTCCATGGTGCCAATCAAGCCGGCGTCTTCCTGTTTTTTGGTCAGCTCATAGCCGCGGCGCAAAGCCTGTGTTTGCTCTTTGCTGATTTCAAAAATTTCGCGGTTGATGCGGTTGGAGTTTAAGGCGTCCAATGTCTCTTTAAACGCCACTTGCACCGCCTTTTCATACGCGGCCAAAGCTTGCTCATACTGCGCTTTGGCGGCTTTGTTTTGGCTGACGATGGCGCCCCCGGCGAAAATGGGCTGCGTCAATTGTCCGGCAAAAGCCCACAAACCGCTGGGCCCGCGGAACAAATGGTTGAGCTGCGGGCTGGCATATCCGGCAGCCCCGGTCAACGTAATATCCGGGAAGTACGCCGCGCGCGCCGCTCCAATGCGGGCATTGGCGGCAATCAGCTGCCCTTCGGCGCTGCGCACATCGGGCCGGTTGGCCAACAATTTAGACGGAATTCCTTCCGGGACATTGGGCATTAACGTGATATCTCTTAAGTGTTCCCCGCGTTCAATGCGCCCTTGCACGATTTCGCGCGGGCTGCGGCCCACCAGCACGGCCAGCGCCGTCTCGGCATTGGCCACGCTTAATTCCAACGATTTGGCAGTGGACGCCACGCTGTACATATCGGCCTCTACGCGGCGCAAATCCACTTCCGTAATATAGCCGGCATTGTAGCGGCTGGTATAAATGCGCACGCTTTCCTTGCGGGTTTGCAAGGTGCGGTTGGCAATTTCCAACTGCGCATCCAAGGTGCGCAACGTGAAATAAGCCGAGGCCACTTGCGCCGTTAAGGACAAAAGCACCGTGTCTTTGGCCGCCATGGTGGAGAGTAAATCCGCCCGGGCCGCTTCGCTCAAACGGCGGTACTTGCCCCACAAGTCCAGCTCAAAAGAGGCCACAATCGTGCCCGTGCTGAGCGACTGCCCCGAACCGTAATAGTTCCCGGCCCGGCCCGTGCCGCCTTGGGCGGCAATCGTGGGCACCTGATCGGCCACGGCAATACCCACCGCCGCGCGCGCCGCATCCACGCGGGCTACGGCTTGGCGCAAATCGCGGTTGTACAGCACGGCTTCGGTTTCCAATTTGTTGAGTTCTTGGTCCTCAAACATCTCCCACCATTGGGCATTTTCAAAGACGCTAAAGTCCTCTCCCTCGGCCGCAGTAGGCAAATCCAGCTCCGGCTTTTTGTAATTGGGCCCCAACATACAGCCGCTTAACAGCCCCGCGCACAGCAGGGCGGATATGAATTTTTTAAAGGTCATGGATTTCCTCCGTTGCCTGAGCGTCCTTTTCCTTTTCTCTCCAACCGCCGGTAATCAGGTAGAAGAAGAGCGGAATGAACATAGGCGCAATGGCCGTGGCGCCCAACATACCAAACACCACAGCCGTGCCGATAGAGTGACGGCTGGCGGCGCCGGCACCGCTGCTGATAGCCAGCGGCACGCAGCCCAAGATAAAGGCCAAAGAGGTCATAATAATCGGGCGGAAGCGCAGCTTAATGGCTTGCAACGCCGCCTGATAAGACGTAGCCCCTTGCTCTTTGACAAGCACCGCAAATTCTACAATCAAAATGGCGTTTTTGGCGGCCAAACCGACCAAGGCCACCAAGGCGATTTGGAAGTAAATGTCGTTAGACAAGCCGCGGCAGAAGGTGCCCAACAAGGCCCCAAAGATACCAAACGGCACCGCCAAAATGACCGCAAAAGGCAGGCCCCATTTTTCGTACTGGGCCGCCAAGATGAGGAATACCACCAAAATACCCAACATCAAAGCAATGCTGGACGAACTGCCGCTGATGGTTTCCTGATAGGTGGTACCCGTCCAAGACAAGGTGTACTCTTCGCCCAAGGTCTCGTGCGCCACTTCCTGCATGGCGGCAATGGCCTGGCCGGAGCTGTACCCCGTGGCCGGGGTGGCCATCACTTTGGCCGCCGGGAACGCGTTGAAGCGCTCCACCATATCCGGGCCCAACATGGGGGTCAGTGTAACAAAGGCAGACAGCGGCACCATGGCCCCGCTGTTGGAGCGTACATAAATTTCGCCCAATTGCTCGGGGCGGGCGCGGTAATCACCCTCCGCCTGCAACATCACTTTAAAGCTGCGGCTGAACTTGGTAAAGTCGTTCACATACGCCGTACCGAAAGTGCCTTGAATGGTGGCATACAGTTCCGAAAGCGACACATTCATGGCCATGGCTTTGATTTCGTCCACTTTCAAATCATACTGCGGCGTGGCCGCCGAGAACGTGGTGCTCAAGCCCGTCAGTTCCGGCCGTTTGGAGGCCGCGGTGATAAACTGCGTCACCTTCTCAGACAAAGCCTGGCTGCCGGAGCCGGAGCGGTTTTGGATGTAGCCTTCCAAACCGCCGGTGGTGCTCATACCCATAATCGGCGGCGGGTTAAACGGCATCACCAAGGCTCCCGGGATTTGCCCGGCGCCCATTTTGCCAATAGCCGCCACCGTGCTGAAAGAGGACAACTCGTTGGCTTTGCGTTCTTTCCAGGGTTTGAGCGCGATGAACGAAGCAATGGAGCTGCTCTTCATGGTGCTGCTCAAAATATCATACCCGGCAAAGGTCAATTCTTCTTTAACAGAAGGCTGCTTCAAGATAATGTCTTCCAGCTGCGTAGCCACCTTTTGGGTGTTAGAGAGCGAGGTGGACGGGTCCAGCATCGTGGCCACCATGATCATACCCTGGTCTTCATCGGGCAGCAAGCTGGTCGGCACCCATTTAAACAAGCCCATGGTCGCCGCCCACAACAGCAATACGGCAATCAAAGCAATAGACACATGGTGCAAGAAAAATCCCGCCAGCCCGGTGTATTTCTCAGTAATTTTAGAGAACCACTGGTCAAAGCGGAAGAAGAAACCGCTGGTGCGGGGCTGCATATCTTTAAGCAGCAAAGCGCACAGGGCCGGCGTTAACGTCAAGGCCACCAAACCGGAAATGACCACAGACACGGCAATGGTAATGGCGAACTGCTGGTACATGACCCCGGTAAAGCCGCCCATAAACGCCACCGGCACGAACACGGAGCACAGCACCAACACAATGGCCACCACCGGGCCGGTCACTTCGTCCATGGCCTTAATGGTAGCTTCTTTGACGGGCAGGCGTTCCTCGTGCATGATACGTTCTACGTTTTCAATCACCACGATGGCGTCGTCTACCACGATACCGATAGCCAACACCAACCCGAACAAGGTCAGGGTATTAATAGAAAAGCCCATGAGCAACATCCCGGCAAAAGCACCAACGATAGACACCGGCACGGCCAAGCACGGAATGAGGGTGGCGCGCCAGTCATGCAAGAACAAATACATCACCAAGAACACCAAAATCATGGCTTCAATCAGCGTGTGGATTACTTCTTCAATAGAGGCGTTGACGAACAAAGTGGTATCATACGCCACTTTGTACTCAATCCCGCCGGGGAAGTTGGCCGACAACTCCTTCATGCGCTGGTTGACCGCGTCCGCCGTGGCCACGGCGTTGGCACCCGGGGACAAGAACACCCCGATAGGCACGGCGGGCTGGTTGTTGTACTGACCGGAAAATTCATACGTTTGGCTGCCCAATTCCACCCGGGCTACGTCTTTCAAACGCAAGGATGTGCCGTCTGCATTGGCGCGCAAAATAATTTCTTCAAACTCTTCCGGGGTTTTCAAGCGGCCCGGGGCCACAATGGTGTACATACGGTCCACGCTCTGCGTCAGCGGCGGTTGGCCGATTTTACCCGCGGCGCGCTGCACGTTCTGCGCTTGCACGGCGCCCATGACGTCCGTCACGGACAGGCCCAACTGGCTCATCACGTCCGGCTTGAGCCAAATACGGATGGAGTAATCGTTGGCGGACATCACCTGCGCGTCGCCCACGCCTTCCAAACGTTTCAAGTCGTCTACCACGTTAACCAAGGCGTAGTTGCCAATGTAGGTGGTGTCATACACGCCAGAGGGCGAATACATCGTAATCAACTGCAAAATGGCGGAGGACTTCTTCTGCACGGTAACGCCGTAGCGGCGTACGTCTTCGGGCAGCGAAGTGGTGGCGGCCTGGACGCGGTTGTTGACGTTAATCATGGCCTGGTCCGGGTCCGTCCCTACGTTAAAATAGACCAACAGATTCATGTCCCCGCTGGAGGAGGAAGTAGAGTTCATGTACAACATGTCCTCTACGCCGTTGACCTGCTGCTCAATCGGCGCGGCCACGGTATCTGCAATCACTTCCGGGCTGGCCCCCGGATACTTGGCCGACACCTGCACAGACGGCGGGGTCAAATCCGGGTACTGTTCAATCGGCAGGTTGACAATAGAGACGATACCCGCCAACAAAATCAGCAGAGAAACTACCGTAGAAAAAATAGGCCGGTTAATAAAGAATTTAGAAAACATAGCGCCTCTTTATTGCAACGTGCCGGAAATCATTTTCGTCACCGCATCGTCGGTGTGTTTTTCCTCCGGGGTGCGGACGTCTTGCTCATCAGGCTGCACTTCTTTGCCCAAGGCCTTGTCAAAAGAGCCCACATCCATGGCGGTGGCGGTGCTGGGCACCGTGGCCGCTTCTTGCTCGGTTTGGGCCGGCAATTCAAAGGGCTGCAGCTGGGCGGTCACTTTCATACCCGGGCGGATTTTAATCAACCCGGCGGAAATGATGGTTTCCCCGCCTTTGAGCCCTTCGGTGACGATATACATATTGTCTTGCAGCTGGGCCGTAATGGGCTGGGCTTTGACGGAATTGTCTTCAGCCACAACGTAGACCAAATTGCCCGAGGGCGTGCTCAACACCGCAGAGGAAGGAATCAACACCGCATCCTTATACGTAGCGCCAATCAAACGCACACGCACAAACTGTCCCGGCATCAGCATGCGCTGATTTTTGGGGTTAGGGAATTCCGCCTTGACGGCCAAGGAAGCGGTTTTGACGTCTTCGGTGCTGTCAAAGAAAATAATGGTTCCTTTTTCGGGATAGACACGGCCGTCAGAGGTAACGGCTTCCACGTAAATGGGGCTCTTGCCCTTGGCGTCTAATACAATGGTGCCCGACACAAAACCGCTGGCCAATTTATAAAACTGGGCGCTGGGCATGGAGAAGTTGACCCACAGCGGATTGATTTGCACCATGGTGGTCAGCAGGCCGTTGCCCGCCGGAGAAACCAAGCTGCCTACAGACTGGGCCTCTTTGCCGGTAATGCCGGAAATCGGCGCCAACACGCGGGTATATTCCAAATTAATTTTGGCGTCATTCACGCCCGCGCGGGCCATTTTGACGGAAGCCTGCGCCGCTTCATAAGCAGACAACGCGTCATCGTAATCTTTTTGGCTGATAGCATTTTCGGAGCGGAGCTTCTTCATGCGTTCATAGTCGCGGCGGGTGCGGTTTTCACCGCTTTGGGCTTGGGCCAAATTCCCCTCGGCTTTTTGCAAGGCCACCTCATAGGGTTTGGGGTCAATTTGAAAAAGCTGCGTGCCCTGCTTTACATACGCTCCCTCATCAAACAAGCGGGCTTGCAAAATGCCCCCCACCTGCGCGCGGACTTGAATTTCCAGGGACCCGGCCACCTGGGCGGGGTATTCAATGTTCCAAGGCAAATCCGCCTTTAACACTTTTACGGCATGGACGGGCAGCGCCGCCGCTTCTTGGGCCTGCTGCTGCTTTTTGCACGCGCCCAAGGTCATCAGGCACGCCAGCACCACCAAGGCCGTGGTGTAAAACTGTTTTTTCATGATGAGTTTCTCCTCTGTTTATTAGTGTCAAAACGAAAAATCGGCAGGTTTTATTTACCGACCGGTAAGTACATTCTACAAAAACGCCGCTTTGCCGTGCAACCGCAAACGGGGCCTCTTTTGAATTCTATAAAATTTAAGCTTTTGCGCGCGTTTTTTCCATTCTTTTTTTGGATTAAATTGCTACAATACGGATATGAGTGAAAAAGAAAATATGCTCCACGGCCTTTTTTACAACGCCGCCGACCCTGAACTGACGGCCGCGCGGCAGGCGGCCCGCCGCTTGCTTTGGCAATACAACGCCACCGACCCGGCCGACGAAACCCAGCGGGCCCAATTATGCAAACAACTCTTTGGCCAAGCCGGCCAAGACCTGCATATTGAACCGCCGTTCTTTTGCGACTACGGCAGCCAAATTTACTTTGGAGACCGGGTCTTTTTAAACTTTAACTGCACCATTTTAGATTGTGCCCGCGTGAACATTGGCACAGGCACCCTGCTGGGCCCCCATGTGCAAATTTATACCGCCACCCACCCCATAGACCCTAAGGCCCGCGCCGCCGGCAAGGAATTTGCCGCCGAGGTGCACATCGGCCAAAACGTGTGGATCGGGGGCGGGGCCATCATCTTGCCCGGGGTGCACATTGGCGACCATGCCGTCATCGGTGCCGGCGCGGTAGTCACCAAAGACGTGCCCGCCTTTGCCATGGCCGTGGGGAACCCGGCCAAGGTCGTGCGCCAATTCTACGACTTTAAGAAATAGCCTTTTTTAACGCTGGCCCGGTGAAATGCGGCCACCTATAATATAAGGGAAAAGGGGGAATGTATGAAAATTGTATTTTTTGACGTAGACGAAATCACCAAAAACTATTTGGAAAAACAAAAAATCTGCACCGGGGATGTGGTGCTCTTTAGCGAAAGTATGGAAAACATCAGCCCCGCGCAGTACGAACAAGTCAAAGACGCGGAAGTTATCTCCGTCTTTGTGCACACGGCGTTGAAAATGACCAACAGCTCGTTGGACCGCTATCCCAATTTAAAACTCATCGCCACGCGCTCCACCGGCTATGACCATATTGACCTTAATTACTGCCGCCAACGCGGGATAGAAGCCGTCAATGTCCCCAAATACGGCGAGGCCACGGTGGCCGAATTTACTTTCGGCGTATTGCTGAGTTTGGCGCGCCACATCATCCAAGCCCGCACAGATATGAAAAATAATTTTGTGCGGATGAAAGAATATACCGGGTTTGACCTCTATGGCCATACCTTGGGAATCATCGGCACGGGCGCCATTGGGCGGCACGTGGCCAAACTGGCGCGGGGATTTGGCATGGAAGTGCTGGCCTATGACCTCTACCCTAACGAAGAATTCCAACGCATTTACAACATTCACTATGTTTCCTTGGACGAGTTGTACAAACGCTCCGACGTCGTCACCCTGCACGCGCCGGCCACCAAAGAGAACTACCACCTGCTCAGCGATGAAGCCTTTGCCAAAATGAAAGACGGCGTGGTGGTGCTCAACACCGCCCGCGGCAGCTTAATTGACCCCGAGGCGCTCTACCGCGCTTTGGTCAGCGGCAAAGTGCGCGCGGCCGCGTTGGACGTGCTGGAGAATGAGGATTTCATCATCCACGATGACATTATTTTAAAGTCACAAGACATTCCCAAAGACTTTGCTATGAACACCATCATCAATGCACGTCTCATGCAAATGAAAAATGTATTGATTACGCCGCACATTGCGTTTAACTCCATAGACGCGGTGCACCGTATTTTGCACACCACGCTGGAAAACATCAACGCCTTTTGCGCCGGAAAAGTGCGCAACAGCGTTTTGCATAAATAGAGGCTTCTATGAAATATGCAGACAACATGCTCCAGCTCGTCGGGCACACTCCGCTGGTAAAAATAAACAAACTCAACCCCGGACCGGGGAGCCTGTTTGCCAAGCTGGAGATGTTCAACCCCTTTAGCGTCAAGGACCGCCCCGCCCTGGCCATGTTGCAAGCGGCCGAGCAAAGCGGCGCGCTACGCCCGGGGGGCACTGTGATAGAGCCGACCAGCGGCAATACGGGCATCGGGCTGGCCTTTGCGGCCGCCGTCAAAGGCTATAAACTTATTTTGACTTTGCCTGAAAATATGAGCACGGAGCGCATCCGGCTGCTGCGCGCTTTGGGGGCGCAGGTGGTGCTGACCCCGGCGGCGGAAGGCATGAAAGGCACCATTGCCAAGGCCGAGCAACTGCTGGAGCAAACCCCGGGGGCTTTTCTGCCGGACCAATTTGCCAACCCAAACAATCCGCTTTCCCAGGAGCAAACCGGGCGGGAAATCGCCGAGGATTTAGACGGACGGGTGGATTATTTTGTGGCGGGCGTAGGCACCGGGGGCACGATTAGCGGCGTGGGACATTATTTAAAACGCCAAAACCCGCAAGTAAAAATAATAGCGGTGGAACCGGCCGCCTCAGCCGTGTTGGAAGGGAAGCCCGCCGGACCGCATAAACTGCAAGGCATCGGCGCGGGATTTATCCCTAAAAATTTGGACCGCCAAGTAATAGACGAAATTATCGCCGTGACGGACGGGCAAGCGGGTCAAACCGCCCGGACCTTGGCGCGGCGAGAGGGGATTTTGTGCGGAATCAGCGGCGGGGCAGCGCTGTGGGCGGCGTTGCAGGTGGCAACCCGGCCCGGCAGCGCAGGAAAAAATATCGTCGTGTTATTGCCCGACGGCGGCGAGCGTTATTTAAGCACGTGGCTATTTGAAGAAAACTGATACTATTCGGCCCCGCTTTTGCGGGGCCGATTTTAAGCCACCTTAATATTTATAATGCAGCAGGCCGTTTTCGTTGTCCTCAGGCGCGGCGCCCGTTTCGGCCTTGCAAATTTCTTGCTCTTTTGCAGTACGGGAACTTGCCACGCAATAACGTACTGGGTCGCCCATATTGCGCCCGTTTAAAAAGTACCGCGTGCCCAAATTACTGCTAATCAAAGAACAAAGAATAGAATCCGAAGAATTTTCGTTTCCTACCCAGTAGGTGCATTGGTAATTCCCAAAAGACACCGATCTGTTATTGGCACTCAGAGTTCCCCCTAGCTGAATGTCCAAAGCCGTTAAATCCGGGGCATATTCGCCGTTGGCCATGTAATAGCGTTGGGCAGCGTCGTACAGATTACGGGCTAAAATTTGCGTTTGGGCATAGCGGCTGCGCAGTACCGCCTTTTGGTACTGCGGCAAAGCGACCGCCGCCAAAATGCCAATGATGAGGACAACGACTAATAATTCAATAAGCGTAAAGCCACCGACATATTCTCTCCTTACGTCATTCCCGAAGGATTGGCGGCCCGCAGGGTTCGGGAATCTCGTTGTGTTTTTAAGAGGCTGAGATCCCCGATAGAAACACTCGGGGATGACGACATTAAATAGACGGCCTAAACGGCCCGTAGAACGATTTTTCATAATGGGGTTCCTTTTTTGCTAAATTTCGCGTATACGCAAAATTTAGCAAAAAAAAACATTAGGCAAGTGCTTTAAATTGCGGTGCCCACTTCTACGACGACAAAACAAAAATAAACGGCAAAAACAATAAGGCAAGGCTGTTATAAAAATAATGTCATTCCCGAATGTTGTTGTCGGGAATCTTCCGCTGATATTTACATAAAAGAGGCCTTTTCCTTGTTTAATTTAATCAGACGAAGATCCCCGACTACATTCCTCGGGGATGACTTTATTGGGCGAACGACAAAAAAACGAAACACCATAAGCCTGAGATCTTTCAGTCCCCCTCAAACAAGGGCCCAGAAAAAATAGGTCCTTTTTACCCCTTGAAATTACCGCGCATTCGCTTACACTAAGAGTACGAAGTACCGCAGGTCAGCCTGAAGTCCTTGGTTGCAGTTGCAGGAAGCACGGTGTGTTTCCCGATTGCGTGAAGACCCGGATACAGCGCCCCGGCGGGAAAGAGGAACAGAGGTCATGAAAATGACATACATGAGCTAAACCCCCGAAAAAATATGCGGGGGTTTATTTTTGGCTTTCTTTTCCGTACGCCGCCTAAAATTGCTACACTAGAAGTATGCGAAAACTTCTCTTTATCTCTTTATTGTTTTTATTTCCGGGGTGGTGCGCCGCCCAAGAGGAAATCGTCATAGAAATGCACGGCGACCCGACCCCCGCGGCCCAGCAAGCCCTGTGGACGCAAAACGCCCGCCAGTTGACCCGCACGTGGCGCGGCAAAACGCGCGAGCAATTGCTTTACGCCATGCCCGTCGTCTCGGATAGAGACGACATTGTCCGCAACGCCAACAAAGAATACGCCCGGGTGCAGTATCAAGACGGCGCGCAATTTCGCAAGTTCCTCTTTCAAGCCGAAACCCCGCAAACCTTTGTGGCGGTGGCGGCCACGGCAGCTGATGTATTGGCTATCAATAAAAAATACGCCGTCAACATTGGCCTCACGCAAGAGGCCTTTGAAAACGCTTACGCCGCCAAAGCCCGGCGCGAAACGCACGAGGCCCTGCCCGAGCAAAGCGTGCTTTACCGCCTTAGTTACACCGATGTCAACACGCCGCGGGCGCAGACGCGCTGGTTTCTGTTTGAAAAGGAACAGCTCACCCAAACCTTTGAATCCGCCGCCGAAAAAGACGCTTATTTAGCCCAGCTCCAACAAGCGGCGCAGACTCCTGCGCAAACTTCTGCACCGGCTGTGACATCCCCGGCTAAACCCGTTCCGGCACAGCGCCGCACGATGCAACGCCCGGTGCGTAAAGCTTTGGTTTCCGGCGGGACCACGCGCGACCAAGCCTATATGCCGCGGTTGATTTCGCAACCCATTTCACAAAATCCGGCCTTCCAACAGAAAACTAATTAAGTTTTTCTTTTTCCAAAAGGCCGCAGTTGTATCATAATACCAGTATGGCACTTTCTTCGCTCACATTAGCCGGGGTTTTGTGGCTGACGCTGCAAATCACCGTTACGCTGCACATCTTGCTGCATAAAGAAGATGTGCCCAGCGCCATTGGGTGGACGGGGCTGGTTTGGCTGGCGCCGCTTTTGGGCAGCGTGGCCTATGTGCTGTTTGGCATTAACCGCGTGCGCCGCAAGGCCTTGCGCCTGCGCAGCCACGGGCCAGACCTCTTGAGTCTGACGGGCAAAACCCCGCAAGAGATTGAAAAAGAGGTGCCTGCCTCGCTATGGCAACTGATGCGGCTGGGGTACAAAGTGCATCCGCAACATTTGGTTTTGGGAAACAACATCCGCCCACTGCAAAACGGGGACGAGGCCTATCCCCAAATGTGCGCCGCCATTGCGGCGGCAAAAAAGCAAGTGCTGCTGGCCAGCTATATTTTTAACAATGACGCCGCCGGACAAATGTTCGTTCGCGCGCTGCGCCAAGCCCGCCAAAACGGCGCGGAAGTGCGGGTGCTGGTGGACGGGGTGGGGCTCAATTACAGCCGCCCGGATATTCTGCAGGCGCTCAAAAAAATCCCGGGGTTGCATTACGGGGTGTTCCTGCGCAGCAAGAGCCCGGTCAACTTGCCCTTTTTGAATCTGCGCAATCACCGCAAAATTTTAGTGATAGACGACTACCAAGCCTTCTTTGGCGGGATGAATATCGCCCAGGGAAACCTGGTGGCGCAACACCCGGCCGAACCGATACAAGACATTACCTTTTCCGTGCAAGGCCCGGTCGTGCACCAAATGGCCCGCGTATTTGAAGAAGATTGGGTCTTCTGCGGCGGGAAGGCTTTTTTGCCCCCACACACGCCACCGGCTCCTGCGCAAAACGGAACTCCGGCGCGCATCGTGCCCGACGGGCCGGACGGAGACTACGGCAAAATAGAAAAACTCTGCCTAGGCGCCCTAGCCTGCGCGCAAAAGAGCGTGCAAATCGTGACCCCTTATTTTTTGCCGGAAAATGACATCCTGTCCGCGCTGGAAACCGCCGCGCTGCGCGGGGTGCGCGTAGAAATCATCCTGCCGCAAAAGAGCAATATCTTTGGCATGGATTGGGCCATGCAGGCCAATTTCCGCCGCTTGCTCCAGCGCGGCGTGCATATTTACCGCGCCCAGCCGCCCTTTGACCACAGCAAGCTGTTTTTGGTGGATGGGGTATGGGTATTGGCGGGCTCGGCCAACTGGGACGTGCGTAGCTTTAAGCTAAATTTTGAAAGCATCTTGGAATGTTTTGACCCGGATTTAGCCCGCCAAGTACACGCGATTATAGAGGCCAAAAAACGCCGCGCCGTTGCAGTGCCCTTTGACCCGCACGTAAAACCCGCGCTGTGGACCACCCTGCGCAACAATGCCTTCCGCCTGCTTACCCCGTACTATTAACATTGGAGGCCGCTGAGGGCCTGCCCCCAAATATGATAAAATATAGGTAATATGAACGATAATAAAGCCCTTGGATTTAAAAGAAAAGCCCTGCGCAAGGTCATAGAAGCCTTTGACGCAGGCACTTTGGAAAATGCGGCCTACCGCATTCCCTTTGACGTCATCCCCAGCGACACCAAACCTGATGTCCGCTGCTGCATTTACAAAGAACGCGCCGTCTTCCGCGCGCGCACCTTGGCCGCGCTGGGCTGCTCGGTAGAAGCCGACGACGAAGCCACCTCTTTAAACGAATATTCCAAACAAGCCTTGCTGCGCAAGGACACGCCGGAAGTGCCGCTGACGGTGTTGGATATTGCCTGCAAAGGCTGCGTCAAGGCCCGCCACATTGTGACGGAAGCCTGCCAAGGCTGCTTGGCGCGCGCTTGCGAAACGGCGTGCAAATTCGGCGCGGTCAAAGTAGAAAACGGCCGCAGCCGCATTGACCCCGAAAAATGCAAAAATTGCGGCCAGTGCAAAGCCTCTTGCCCTTACAACGCCATTACCTATGTGCCGGTGCCCTGCGAGCAATCCTGCCCCGTAGACGCCATTCACAAAGGCAGCAACGGCTTTGCCGAAATTGATTTTGACAAATGTATTTCTTGCGGCCACTGCATGGACGCCTGCCCGTTCGGCGCCATTATGGAACGCAGCCAACTGATTGACATTTTAAGCGCCATGAAGAGCACGCGCAAGGTATGCGCGGTGGTGGCGCCGTCTATTGTGGGCCAGTTTGACGCTTCGCTGCCCAAGCTGATGACCGCCATTAAAAAGGCCGGCTTTGACAAAGTGACGGAAGTGGCGGAAGGGGCTGATGTAACCACCGCCCACGAAGCCAAAGAGCTCATTGAGCGCTTGGAGCGCGGTGATAAATTTATGACCACCTCTTGCTGCTCGGCTTGGATGCAGGCGGTCAAAAAACACCTGCCCGCTTTGCAGAAATACGTGTCCGACACGCATTCGCCGATGTCTTACATTGCCGAAATTGAGAAGAAAAACGGCTTTACCGTGGTGTTTGTGGGCCCCTGTGTGTCCAAACGCGTAGAAGGACGTGAGGACCCCAATGTGGACTATGTTATGACCTACGAAGAATTGGGCGCCCTGCTGGAAGCCCGCCACATTGACCCCGCCCAATGCGAGGAAACCCCGCTGGACGGCAAAATCTCCGGCGAAAGCCGCTACTACGGCGTGACCGGCGGCGTAGCCAAAGCCGTAGAAAGCGCCATTAACGGACACCGCCCCATTAAAATGCAGACCATCAGCGGTCTGGACAAAAAGGCCATGCTCATGCTCAATGCCTATGCACGCGGCGTGGGCGACTTCCAATTACTGGAAGTGATGAGCTGCAAAGGCGGCTGTATCGGCGGACCGTGCACCTTGTGCTCTCAGGCCAAGGTCATCAAGCCGATTAAAGACCTGGCAGACGCCAGCCCGCGCGTAGCCCCGGTCTTTACAGACAAAAAAGAAACGAAATAAATTTAACCCCCGGTTTAAAAACCGGGGGTTTTTTAACACAAGACAAGTTCTGTATAAAATACTTACATATCCGCATCCAAATACTTCCAACCCAATCCTTCAAATTGTTTGCATATTTTTCGCCCCAAATCATTTGTCTGCGTAATACACGCACGGTACCAATTACCAACGGGCGAATCATTGTTATGCGAAGCGGGGTAACGAGTGGAATAAAAAGTATAATCTATTCCATCCGCAGTCCTAAGTACCTCTATATCAAAGCCGCGTGGAGTTCCGGAAGGCAAATAATCAAAGTTTTTTGTAATATAGTTGTAATTATTCTCCCAGTGTCCCCCAGTTAGTGCAACAGACGCAAAATCCTTATAGGACAGCGTATCATCAGGCATTCCATTTTCCAATACATACAAATCTACTTGTTTTTCTATGGTGGCGATGTTTTGCACTGCCTCGGTGGCACGGGCCTTTTCCACCGCTAAAGTATACTGCGGCAACGCGATAGCAGAGAGAATGCCAATAATGAGAACGACGGCGAGAAGTTCAATCAGCGTAAAACCACTTAACCACACTCTCCTTACGTCATTCCCGAAGGTCGTTATCGGGAATCTCGTTGTGTTTTTAAGAGGCTGAGATCCCCGATAGAAACACTCGGGGATGACGGCATTAA
>CAVHDF010000037.1:0-14737 GCA_963634865.1 Eggerthellaceae bacterium | reverse complement strand
TGTTTTTTTTTTGATAAATTTTTATCGTAAGAGTATTTTTATCAAAAAAGGAACCCCACTATGAAAAACTTCTCTATGGGCCGTTTAGACGGCTTTACGCTGATTGAGCTTCTCGTTGTTGTTCTCATTATTGGCATACTTTCTGCCATTGCACTGCCGCAATACACCACAGCGGTGGAAAAAGCCCGCGCCACTGAGGCGGTGCAAAACATTACCATGATGGAAAAGCAAATAGATCTGTATATTATGGAAAACGGTTACCAATCGGCGGATTATAAAGATTTTGCCGGTGGTACATTAAGTGGCGGATCCTGGGATAATACTGGCTATGACGCTTACCTCACAAAAAATTTTGAATATTGGGCAAGGGTTGATACATCTAATGGAGGAAGTATAGAGGTATACCGGACCCTTCCCGATGGCAGTCAGCCTTATACCTTTGTTTCCTCTACGGTACCCATTGGATACAATAGAGACTCCCCCACCGGTGGGTGGTACCGGGCATGTGTCACGCAGTTGAGTGACCTTGGCCGTAAAGTGTGCCGGCAATTTGAGGGGTCCGGCTGGGCATACGCAGATAACGAGCTTTAATCCCCCCCGGATTTGTCCGGGAGCTCCTTTCCCACAAAAAACCGGGCGCTTACAGGCGCCCGGTTTTGCAAGTAAACTTTTACTTTGTCAGTGCATTTTTTAAGATACACAGCAGCAGGTGAAACACCTTTTCGCTCCAGCCCAAGCTCAGCCATTCATACGGGCCGTGCGGGTTTTCGTACGAGGCGAAGATATTGGGCGTGGGCAGCCCGCGCAAGGACAGCTGCGCCCCGTCCGTGCCGCCGCGCGCTTGGATGAGCTGATAGGGGATTCCCTGCTCTTTGAGCGCGCTTTCCAGCACGTACATGGCTTGCGGGTGCTCTTTAAGCACTTGGCGCATATTGCGGTATTGCTTGGTAAATTGGACCTCTATTTTCGCCCCGGGGTATTTGGCGCGTTTCTCTTCCACCAGTTTTTCCAAATCCTTTTTGAACTGTTCAAACTGGGCCAAATCATGGTGGCGCACAATGCCCTTTAAGACGGCGCTGTCCAGCTGCGCCTGCATATGCATAAACAGGATAAAGCCTTCTTCACCGTCGGTGGTTTCCGGCAGGCGGTTTTCCGGCCAAGAGGACACAATGTCTGAAGCAATGCGCACCGGGTTGAGCATAAAGTTTTTGGCCGCGCCGGGGTGGCAGTTGCGCCCCGTGACGTGGATTTCTACGGTGTCGGCATTGAAGTTGCCGCAGTCAATATCACCCAAGGTGGCGCCGTCTATGGTATAGGCAAAGTCCGCCCCAAAGCGGGCAATGTCAAAATAGCGCACGCCGGTGCCGGTTTCTTCGTCTACGGTAAAGGACACTTTCACCGGGCCGTGTGCAATTTCGGGGTGGGTGAGCAAATGTTCGCACAGCGTCATAATCAGGGCAATGCCCATTTTGTCGTCCCCGCCCAGCAGGGTGTTTCCGTCGGAAGTAACAATATCATCACCCAAGCATTTGGCCAAAGAGGGCGCCGTTTGCGGGGTCAGGCGCATATTCTTTTCGGCGTTGATGACAATATCCCCCCCTTGGTAATTGGCGTGTACGACGGGGCGGACATTCTTGCCGCAGTAGTCTTCCACCGTGTCCATATGCGCCAAAAAGCCGATGGCCGGGGCGGGCGCATTGCCCGGGATTTCCCCGTAAATAATGCCGTTTTTGTCTATTTCCACGTTGAAAATGCCCAACTGTTTCATTTCTTGCGCCAGCGTTTGGCCAAAGGCCAGCTGGGTGGACGTGGTCGGCACAGACATGCTGGTGCCGTCGCTGGTGGTGTCTACGGCGACGTAGCGGGCAAAGCGGTCATAAATTTTCTTTTGTAAATCGTTCATAATTTCTCCCCATCGTTGTTTTAATTATTATACAATTATTTAAGATACCCTTTAGGAGGAGCCTTGTGAAAAAATTAGTTTTACTTTTCGTCATCGCTTTATTTGCCGCGGCGTGCGCCAGCGTGCAAGAAGCCAAAAACTTTGCCAATTGCCGCTATGCGCTGCGCAGCGTGGAAATAGCCGATTACAATTTAAATTCGCTCAGCTTTGACGTGTATGTGGGCATTACCAACCAAAACCGCAAAGAAGCGGCCGCCATTAAAAAGTTTGAGGGCGCTTTGACCATGAACGAGGTGCCGGTGGGCGATGTGAAATTTGAAAATGTGCGCGTGGAACCGGGCGCCACCAAAAACCAAAAGGTCAACTTGACCGTGCCGATGAGCACTTTTAACAGCAAGCTGTTGGGGGCGGTCAGCATGGGCAGCGGCACCGTGGACTATCATCTGACGGGGACGGCTTATTTTGATACGCCGCTGGGCGAAGTGCCCGTGCCGGTGGACATTGGCCGCGTCGGCAGCACGAACTAAAAAATTTGAATATAAAAAGCCCCGGGGATTTTCTCCTCGGGGCTTTTTGCGTTTAAAGTTTGCGGGTGTGCCAGCCGGGTCCCTGCGAGACGCTGCGGCCAATAGCGCGCAATTTGTTTTTCAGGCAGCCGCGGCAGCGGGTGGGCGACTCCCCCGCGCAGGCCTTGCCCGGGTAGAGCGCGTAATTTAGTCGGGCTTCTCCCTCGGTAATATTGGGCATCACCACATTGGCCCCGCTTTGCAGGGCTTTTATCCGGCCGTCGGGCGCTACGGTTTCCATGGCGGTGGTGGCCGGGATATTGATGTCCGGCAGCAGCAGGCGCGTGAGCGCCATGACTTTAAGCGCCGGGGTCAGCCGCGGCGCAGGCGCGTCGTGAAGCGGCGTGTCCGGGTTGGGGATGAAAGGCCCCAGGCCCACCATATCCGCGCCCAATTCCTTAAAATACAAAATGTCACGCGCCAAAGAGCGCAGCGTTTGCCCGGGCAAGCCCACCAGCACGCCGGTGCCCGTTTCATACCCTAAGGCCTTCAAGTCGCGCAGGCAGCGCAGGCGGTTTTCAAAACTCATACCCGGATTGTATTTTTCGTATAGGGCTTTATCGGTGGTTTCTATGCGCAGCAGGTAGCGGTCCGCCCCCGCTTGTTTAAGGGCGCGGTAATCCTGCGTCGGGCGTTCTCCCAGGCTCAAGGTGATGACCAGCCCCAAGGCCTTGATTTGCTGCAAAATAGGCGTCCATACGTCTACGGTAAAAAACGGGTCTTCCCCCCCTTGCAGCACCACGGTCTTATAGCCGTATTGCACGGCCTTTTGCGCCAGTGCGACAATCTGCTGCGGCGTGAGGCGATAACGCGTCAGAGAGGCGTTTGGGGCCCGTAAACCGCAATACAGGCACTGGTTGGGACAAATATTGCTAAATTCAATTAAGGCGCGCAAGTGCACCTCGTCGCCCACGTAATGCCGGCGGACTTGGTCCGCCGCGGCAAACAGGGGGCCGTCAGCCTGCGGGGTTTCCAGCAGAAAAAGCAGTTCGTCTTCAGTTAATTGGTGCGTCTGTACGGCACGTTCTATCAGCGGAGCTATTTGCATAGTTATAGTGTATAAAAAAACCCCTGTCCGGGGACAGGGGTTTTAAAGCGTTTGCCACTTAGCGCATCGGCGCGCGCAGCGAATCTAACAGATTCTTGGAGTCGGAAATCGTCGGGTCCAAGGCGCCCGTGACCGCATTGTAGTTGAAGCGGTACGAGATTTTAAAGCTCTGCGGATTCTCCGGCGGAACCTTGACCAGCACGGAGTAATTGTCCGGCTCTACGGCGGTGGTAATGTTCCACTCAATCATGCCTTGGGCGGCCGGATGGCGCGAATTGATCAGCTGCTGCAAGGTTTGGCCATTGACCATGGGCAGGTTCTTCACACGCGTCAAAATAGCGTCCATGGGGTTGGTTTGCGTTTGCATGGGCTGCGGGGTAACTTGGCTGTCCATTCCGGCGGGCATCTGCATCGGCTGCGCCGTGGTGCCCGTTTGACCCAGCAACTCATCCATCTGATCATCTTGCGTCAGCACTTCCTCTTGGTTGGCCGAGGACTTGATGAAATTGAGCCCGGAGGGCAGCAATTCCAAGTACGCCAGCATAACGTAAATCAGCGCCAAAATCACCACCGACACCAACGCCCCCAAAATAATCTTGGTCAGATTGGCGGAAGGCTGCTGATAATCGGCGGCTTTCATATCGTGCTGGGTGTTGATGTCCAGGCCCGAATCGGACAAATCCAAGCGTTCCGTATCGGCGGGCTCTTGCACCATCGGCACGGTTTTGATGTCCATGGTGGCGCCGCGTTTGGTTTTGATGGTGTTTTCCAAAATGACTTTGGAAAGGGTCAAATCCGTATTGGCGTCTTTCTTATCCGGCACGATTTCTTCAATAAATTCCGTTTTGACTTCCGGCGTCACGTTGGCCGCTTGCTCCACGGCTTGTTGGGCCGCTTCGGTAGAACCGGGCAGCGAGCCGGCCTGCGCTTTTTCTTTTTGCATGCGGACTTTTTGCTCTTCCAACAGGGCCTTTTCCGATTTGGCCTCAGCCGGCGGAATGAAGTCCGAAATCAGGTAGGTGGAGCCTTCTTTCAGTTCCACTTCCGTCATATCATTGGGATTATAAAACCCTTTCCCTTCCGGCAAGGCGGCCTCTTGTTGGGCGGGTTGCTCAGCGACGGGTTGTGCGGCCGGGGTCTCTTGCGCTTGCGGCAGCGCGGCGGCGGCGGGTTGTTGCGGTTGCTCGGCCGGGGTGTCTTCAGGCAACGGGAAATCGTCCGAAGCAGTGGTGCGGCGTTCAGTAAATGCATCGTCTAAGTCCGCTTGGGAAATCAACCCCTCCGTTTCCGTATTTTCCAGCTTTTTGCCGGGGACCAATTCTTTGACCGTTTCCGTGATTTCTTTCTCGCCGCCTTCGGGAGCGTCGGGGTTCATCGGGGTCAAAGCGTCAGCCATGGCGGCCAAGTCCGGGGCCGGCTGAGCCACTTCGGCGGGTTGCTCGGCGACGGGCTGTGCAGCCGGGGTCTCTTCGTCCCCTACAATGTTGAGCTGCGGGTGGTCGGCCAAGTCCAAGGATTGTTTATCTTCGGGCAAGGCGGACTCGGCAGGCTCTGTTTGCGGCTGGCTGTCTACCTGGTCCAAGTCCAACACGGGGGCCACGGCAGGCTCTGCAGCCGGTTCGGCGGCGGGTTGCTCGGCGGCCTCTTGTTCTTTTTGGGCTTCTTGCAGGGTTTGCAAGATCAAATCGTTTTGCTGGGCGGGCGCGGTAATCTCATTGATGATTTCCTCGCGCTTTTCCTCGCTGATCGGCAAGGGTTGTTCCGCCGGGGCCGGCTCCAGCGTTTGCGGTTCTTCGGCGGGTTGCTCGGCAGCCGGTTCCTCCGTTTTTTGCTCCGGTTGCTCCTGCGGAGCGGGTTCTGCCGGGGCGGGCTCTTTTTTCTCCTCGTCTTTTGCGCTCAAAGCGGCCGCAGCGGCCACCCCCGCACCGATCGCAGCAGCGGCCGTAACGGGCGAGAGCAAATCTTGGAACGTGGCTTCTTTTTCTTCCTCGGTCTGTTCTTTGGCTCCGTACAGAGAGTCCAAGGCCGAGCGCAACACCACTTCTTCTCCGCCTTTGTCAGACGGGTTTTTGGCAGAGCCGATTTGGATTTCATCTAAAAAGTCAATGGGCTTGTTGGTCGCGGTAGAGCTGGCTTGCGCCACCAAAGATTCGGCGTGGTGCACCAAGCTTTCCGTATTGGTAATGACGCCCTCTTCCGTGACGGTGTCCTCTTGCAAGGCCGGGGCGGGCTCTTCTTTAGCGGTGGGGGCCAAAGGCTCGGCGGCGGGCAAGGGTTGCGTCAGGGCCGGGGCAGACACGGGAGCAGGAGCGGCGGCCGCCGCGGCCGAAGCGGCCAAGGCTTGGTCCAGCTTGCCCTTTAAATCTTCAATTTCCCGGGTCAGATTGTCAATTTTTTCAATCAAAATTTGGGTGGCGGCGTTGTCCTGCGTCAACGGCTGCGTTTGCAGCGCGGCGGCATTTTCCTCTTGCGCGGCCGGTTGCGGCTGCAGCTCTTGCTGCGTCAGCGGGGCGCGCGTCATGGTTTTGGTCGCCTCGTCAAATTCAAAAACGGTGGAAGCCTTTACCCATTCCTGGCTGGCTCCTTCTTCTATTTCTTCGCTGCAGATCAGCGTCTCCGGCGTAAAGCCGTTTAACGTGGCCAATTTATCTTCTTCAAACGGCCCGTCCACTTTATCATTGATGTAGACCCAGTATCTCATTGTTTTCCCACCCTGATTTTTTAAAATAAACCGCTACGATACAAGCATAGCAAATTATCACACATTTTTACAGCTTTTTTTATAACTTTTGTATAGTTATTTAGCCCTGCTGGCTGGCCGCGCGGGCCTTTTTGTACATTTGCAGCAAGGTGTCCAGCTCCTCGGCGGAGGTTTTGTGCGCCTGAATATTGGCCATCATATCACTGACCAGCTCCAGCGAGGAACCGCTCTCCAGCATGTCCAGCACAAAGGACGAAATCCGCGTGTCGGACGTGCCGTTTAATTCCCCCACCAAGGCAGACAGGGCAAACTCATGTTTGGCCCGGTCCGACTTCCAAAAGGTATACGGCGCGAGGGATTTTTCAAAAAATTCGGTGATTTCCTGCGCGGGTTTGGTGCCCAAATAATTTTTTAACGCTTCCGGGGCCAAGCCCTTGGTCAAGGTTTGGGCTTTTACGTCGCGCAGGTAAGCGGCTTGCTTGCGGGCTTCCTCCAAGCTCAGCGTGCCAAGCAGCACCTTGCAGGCCAGCTCTTTATTTTCCAAGGCCTCTTGGCAATGGGGCAGCTCGGCTAAGATTTCATCCATTTCCCGCTCTATTTGCACATAGGTTTTTTGTCCGGCAAAACGTTTGGCAATATCATACTCATAGCCGGCGTAAGCTTCTTTTTTAGACAAGGCCGAGCGCAACAGCGTGCGTTCGCGGCGCAGGGCGGCTTTCTGCTGGGCGTGTTCAAACACGCTTTCCGTGCCGTCTAAAAGCACTTGCACGGCCAACCCCAAATTTTCTTCTTTTTGGTTGACGTGCGGCAAGCGTTTAAGCACCGCGTCAAAGGCGTCTAAAATATCTTGCGGGGTTTTGACCTTGAGGTAGCGGCAGGCGATGATCATCAGGTCTTCTTCCAAAATTTGTCCGCCCACCAGTTTGGAGGTCAGCGCAATGTCTTGCGCGTCCTTGGCCGTAATTTGGCAGAGCAACGCCTTAGCCGCCAACGAGGCGCAAAGCTTTTCATCGGTATTGATTTTGAGCAAAGTCTGCAGCAGTTGCGTAAAATGTTCCTCAAAATTGACCGCGCCCGGGGCGGTGTACATGGCCAGCAGCGCCGCCGTAATTTTGACGGATAAATGATAACGATCGGCAATTTGGTAAATGACTTTTTTATTTTGCTGCAGGAGTTTTTCGTTTTGCGGTAAATCCTGCTGCGCCTGGGCAATCAGTTTGTCCAGGGCGTGTTGGGCCTTGTCGGCGTCGGGCATATCCTTGCGGTCGCGTACGTCTTTGAGCGCGGCAGCGAATTCCTCGTCAAAAAACCGCCGGGAGCCAAACGACGCATAGTAATTAAGCAACAAATCTATGGCTTCGGGCCTGGTGTCTAAGGCATTGGTCAGCTCCGCCACCGAGACGGCGTTGTTATACACGCGCAGCTGGCGCAACGCCGCGGGCAGGGTGATTTCATCCAGCAAAATTTTAGCCACAATGGTGTCGGCCATTTCCCCCCCGTCGCCCAACTGGGCGGAAATGTCGGCAATGTCTTGCTGCAGGCGGGAAACGGATTTTTTGTTCTCCAGCGTATAGACCAATTTGGCGGCGTAATCGTCGTCAATATTGGGGAGCATTTTGTAAATGGTGCCTAACATTCCGCTGCGTTTGGTGGCTTTTTCTGTCATGGGGCGGCCTCTTAACAAGATTTTAAAAATACGTCTATGTGCTGGCGCAATTTTTTGCTCCAGTCTTCGTTTTGGATAAACGCCAAATTGGCCCGGATATTTTCCACGCAGCAGCGCACCGCGCTTTTGAGCAGGTGCTGCGCGCAATAAACATCGGATAAAATGACCGGGGCAATGAGGTCTTTAAATAAATCAATTTCCCGCAAGCAGGCAATGGCGGTGGTGGCCGTATCGGCCGGGACGCGGGCGGCATAAATCAGGGCGTCTTCCATGGCTTTGGGCCGGTCGGAATCTTCCTTGGGCAGTTTCTTGGCGACGATGAACGCGCTGTACGCGGCGCCGTCCTCAGCGATAAAATTATTCAACTGCGTTTTTAAAGCGCCCAGTTTGCGAATGTGCTGGGCTAAGCGGTCCTTGGCCGCTTGCGGGGTGGCTTTTTTAAGCACGGTGGTTTGCGCAGCCATCAACGCCAAAGAGCAGCCCATGGCTGCCGCCATGGCCGCCGCCGCCCCGCCGCCGGGGGTGGGGTCAGCAGAGGCCAGCGCTTGATTAAATTTTTCCGCCGCTTTAAACCATTCCATACAAACTCCTTACATAATCGTGCCGGAGGGTAAATCCGAATATTTTTTAATACGCAGCATTTTCAAGCGGTCCTCGTCAATGCCGGTGCGGCTGAAGAAGACGTGTTCAATGGCGCTGGCGGGCGAAATGTAAATGCCGCGCTTGACGCCTTTGGGGTCGGTATGGAGTCCCAGCCACACGTAAAAGGTTTGCATGTCGTTGAAATTTTTAATTTCCAGTTCCGCCGCGGCCCGTTGCAACAGGTGCGCGTCGCCAAAGCCGCCCGTCATGGCTGCACTGTGAAAACCGCAGTTTTTGGCGGCCAATACGTCGCGGTGCGTATCCCCCACCACGTAAACTTGGTCCGGGGTGAATTTGGTTTTGCAAAGCTTTTCGGCCCGCTTGACGGCGGCTTTAAGCATATCTTCGCGCTGGTGGCCGTCCTCGCCGTAGCCGCCGCAGGTGAAATATTTCGCCAGGCCCGACGGCTCCAATTTGATTTTTGCGCCTTGCTCAATATTACCCGTGCCCAGCCCCAGCACCACGTCTTTTTCTTTGGAGAGTTTTTCCAACAGTTTTTTGATGCCGGGCATCAGTTTATAAGCTTTCTTTTTGCACCCGGCCTGCACTTCGGCGGGCAAGAGCTCTAAATATTTATTGTGAATTTTTTTAATCTCCGCCTTGGGGGCTTTTTTGCCTTTGACCAGCTCGTACACAATGGCAAAATTGTCCGTGTCGGTCCGGCCGGAAATCAGACTGTGTTCAAATTGGGGTTCTTTGCCATACAAGGCTTTGACCGCCTTGACCAGCGCGGTGCGCCCGGCGCCTGCTGCAGAAACTAAAGTGCCGTCCAAATCAAAAAGTACCAATTTTTTCATTTTGCTACATCTCCTTGTTTACCGACGGTGCCCGTGACAATATAAGCCCCGCCCATGGCCAATATCAGGCCGAGTGTTTTAAAAAGGGTCAGCTGGTCCAGCCCCAACAACACGGACAGGACAAACGTCATCACCGGGTAAGAGAGAATAATGGCCGTCGCCTTACCCAGCGCCATATGGCGTATGGCATAATACCAAACGGTATTGCCCAAAAAATAATTAATCGCCGCACTGAAAGCCAAGGTTCCCCACAGCGCCGGGGTCGGCACAAACATCAGGCCTTGGGTGCACGCTACATATATTATAAGCAAAAACAGTGCCGGCAGAGCAAATAAAGCGCGCGCCGCGGCAATTTGCCCTGGCAACATATCGGCGGGCAACTTTTTGGCAAAGATGTGGCTGAGCTGGAACATCCACAGGCAGCCTACAATCATCAAATCCCCTTTCAGCTGCACGCTCAGCCCCGCCTGCCACAGGAGCACCGTCACCCCGGCAACGACGAGCGCCGAGCCGCCCAACTGTTTGAGCGTGGGGCGTTCGCCCAGCAGCAACCACGAGAGCAGCAGCGAGTAGACAATTTCAAATTGGTTTAAAATGGCCCCGTTGGTGGGCGTGGTGTAGTTGAGCGCAATCATAAACACCGTCATGGGCAGCGCCGTGCCCAAGGTGCCCAGGCCCATGTATTGCCAAAAGAGTTTTTTGTCCAGCAGCAGCTTCCAGCCCCCCGTGCGGTTTAAATACGGGATAAAGCAAAGCACCGCTCCGGCGCAGCTTAAAAATAAAAACAGCGCAGAGGTCACATAGGGGACGGCGTATTTGGCCACCACCAAATTGGCCGCGGTAACAAACCAAGCCAACCAAATAGCCACCGCGGGCGATAATTTCTTCATTTCCGCTCCTGTTGTTTTTTAACGATAAAGCTGACCCAGTAGGCCCCGGCCAAAGTAAGCAGCAGACCGAAGAGCTGATACAGGTGTGGCTGCTCCATCCCCAGCAGCACAGACAGCACAAAGGATAATACCGGGTACGACAAATAAATGGCTGTGATTTTGCTCAAATCCAAGGCGCGCAGGGCTTGGTACCACAAAATCATTGCCCAGCCGTATTTAAAAATACCCGTGTAAAACAGCACGCCCAAGGACTGGCCCCCCGGCTCAAACGTAAAGCCGTTTTGCCAACCTAAAAGGACCAAAATAATTGCCAAAGCCGGCAGGGCGTAGACATTGCGCGCCGCGGCGATGAGGCGGTGGTCTAAGTGTTTGGGCAGTTTTTTAGCCAGGCAAGAGGCCGCCTGCAACATCCAGGTGCAGCCAACTACCATCAGGTCCCCCGTCCAGCGGATAGAGTAATGTTCTTTGAGCAGGATGAGCACCACACCGCCTAAAATCAAGGCGCTGCCCAGCAGCTGCCCGCGGGTGGGGCGTTCCCGCAGAAAAATAGAGGCAATCAGCAGGGAGTAAAGCAACTCAGACTGCTGCAAAATGGCGGCATTGCCCGGCGTGGTGTAATGCAAAGCCCACAGCAAAATGGAAAAGGGCAACGCCGTGCCGAAGGTGCCGATGAACAAAAATTTCCAACGGGTTTCTTTGGCAAACAAGGTGCTCCATTGATGATGGCGCGTCAGCCACGGGGCAAAAAACGCCACCGCCAGCAACGTACCCAAAAAGACCAACAAGGCCGGGCTGACCACGCCTACGGCGTAACGCCCTGCAATGGGCGAAAAGCCGACAATCGCCCAGCACAACCATACGGCTAGCAAAGGATTCATATATACTCCGAAGTAAAAGATATATAAATTATACCAAATCCGGCGGCCGATTTCCGACGGAAAAACGTGAGGTGGCCGGCCGGGTTGGCGGCGGATATTTGGGAGTGTTTGCCTGGTGGGTTTGCCCCGGAAGCAAAATTTTTGCTAAAATAAATAAGCAGTCAGAAAAGCCTAAAGCAAAGCTGGGGCTTGACTGGCGGTAAATCCCTCGTAGGACAACGTTTTTTAGCGCGGGTGGCGGAATTGGTATACGCGTGCGTTTGAGGGGCGCATGCCTCACGGCTTGGGGGTTCGAGTCCCCCCTCGCGCACACTATCAATACAAAGGCATTTTTCAATAAACTCATTGAAAAATGCCTTTTTCTCTATACAAATTAATGATGATTTAAAAGCTTATCATTTGTTACCGAAAAAACAAATGGCAGTAAAATGGCAGTAAATTTGTCTTGGCAGAAGAATTATTTTTGGATTGGAGAATGTCTTTAGGAAATTCTTGCAAGGTTTCAAAATTTCAATTCTGTAAACAAAGACTTGAAAAAAGCGGTTTTTATTGCTAGACTACAAAAAAGTAAATTCTGCTCTCACATCACGCTGAGGAGAGGATTTATAAAATGGTATAATAAGATTATGATATTGTCGAAACCTTCTTTTAATGAAGCGAAAGCTACAGGATTAGCCGCCTATTTACTAGAGATGGCTGGAGGAACCATGAACTACATGAAGCTAATTAAGCTCATGTATTTAGTGGATCGCGTTAGTTTGTGCGAAATAGGTCAATTTGTTACAAATGATGATATGTTTTCCTTGCACAATGGGCCCCTACTTAGCAATGTGGATGATTTGATAACAGAGCCTTCTCGCCAAAAAACAGTTTGGGGAAAACACATTACAGCTCCGTCTAACTATGAAGTTTCTTTAACTTCTGCAAATCACAAAACTGTTCAAAGTATGCTATCTGATTATGAGGTGGAGGTTGCACAGCGCATTTTTCAGCAGTATGGGAAGATGGATAAGTGGGCACTTGTGGAGCATTTGCATAAGGTGTTGCCCGAATGGAAGGACCCTGGACAGGGACATCGCAGTCCGATAAGTTTAGAGGATATTTTTGCTGATTGTGGAAAGTCTTCTGAAGAGCGTCTGACGATTCTTCGTTACTTAAACGAGCAAGCCCAGGCGGAGCGTTTTTTCCAATGAAAACAGGTGAGGTCTTTTCTACTGTTTTGTCTCCATCGGAACCTAAACGACACTTTTGGGTTGTTGTGTTGGCTGTTACCTCTGCTGGGGATTTAGTTTGTGCAAATATTACGTCGTATTGTTTTGACAAAACTACGCCGATATATGAGGCAGAGTACAGTTTGTTGACACAACCTATCTCTTATGTAAATTATCCTCAGATGCGTATTGAAAAGGATGCCAATATTGAGGCTAAAATTAAAAATGGGTTGGCCAAAAGGTGCCATGCTGTTAGCAAGGATTTACTAAAGCAAATTCACGCGGGAGCCATAAGTTCAAAACATACTCCAAACAATATCAAAGCTTTGTTGAAAAAGTACTTGAAATAGTTTTCTCTAGAAATTCGGGCTCCTACATTGTAGGAGCCTAAGTTTTTTATGAAATAAAATTTAGTCCCCCCGCTGACAAATTTGTGTGTAACTTTTTAGCGCGCGTTTGTTCTGCATGCATAGAGTTGTATGGAATTAGGAAAATGCAAGAGCTTGACAAGGCTCTTGCTTTTGTCTATACTATTTGGCAGGGAGGGCTCATTGCGCAGTGGGTTTTCCTTTTTTACCCGGTCACACCCCATGGATTAATAGCCAAAGGGAACCGGGTTTTCTTTTGCCCTAATTGTGCTTTAGAGAGTGCAATCGTTTTTTCTATATTGCTCCCTTGCTTTTTTCTGTTTTATAGGGTAGTCCGGGGGCTGCCTTTTTTAGTCCATTGCGCCGTATTTAAGCGCTTTTGTGTCGGCCATTTAACGACAATAGCTTGCATAGCAGCATTACCCGTCTTGGGGCAACAAAGCAGGCTGTGCCGTTATAAGAAATATTTGCGGAGGAAGGGAACCGGGCGCAGCAGTGCAATCAGGCCGCTGCAGAGCAAAAACAATCCCACCGCGTAAAGCGGCACGGTGAGCGCCGGCCATACATTCAGTTTAGCAAACAGTCCCATATGCACGGCGGCCTGCACCAAAATCAGGTGCAACATATAGACCCCCAAAGAGCAATAGGAAAAGCGTTCTATCCACAGCACCGCGCGGGGCGCAAAAACAATTTTTCCCAAGAAATCCTTGCAGGCGATAAACACTGCCGCCCCCGTTAAAAACGCCATCGGCGTTACGCAGGAGCCATAGGTGGCGTAGCGATAAAAAACGGAACCTCTTTCCCCATAAAACGCATACGTACCCGCGGCCATGAGCAGCAAGGAAACTACCGCCCCGATATAAATCAGGGCCTTGGTGACGGGTTTAAGTTCGTAAGTATAGGCGTAATAACCAAACACAAAGTGGGCGCAAAAAATCGGCAAAGGCAGTTTAAGCAAAGTGGCCAACGTGTCTAAAGAAACGACCTGCGGAAATAATTTGGGCTGCAACCCTTGCGCCAGCGGGAGGCACAGCCCCAAAACAAAGCACAGCCCGGTAAAATAGCCAAGCAAAGTTTTATTGCGCGTAGCCGTGAGGGCGCGCAGCACCGGGGTCAGCAAATACAAGCCGATAATCATGGGCAAAAACCAATAGGTAATTACCGACATAAAATAAGCGCTGCCCCATTGGCTAGCGGGCGTGTGTTCCAAGGCAATGGACAGTACGCAGGTACGCAGCAAGGCCCAGCCCAATAAGACCGTTAAAATATGCCAAATATATTTTGTAAAACATTTTTGAATGGAAATCTCTTTGGCGGGATTTAAGAAGAACACGCCGCTAATCATCACAAACACAGGCACGGCGCAGCGGGTCAACGCCAGATAAAAATCCGTCGTCCACCACGTAGCGCTGCCCAGTGGGAGCAGGTCTTCTGCGTAGTGAGAAGAAATGTGTAAGAAAACAATTAAAAAGGCCGAAAAGGCCCGCAACAAATCCAACCATACCACCCGTGCGGGGTCTGCTTGATTCCACGATTTATTCATAGGGTTATTATAGCAATTAAAAAACCCCGTGCGTCGGGCACGGGGTTCTTTGAGTTAAATCCTGTTATTTGCCGGGGACGGCGGGCGCCGTCGGCGCGGGCAAGTTCACTTTGTCCAACACAGAGGACGAAGTCTTGCGGTTGTAAGATACCGTCAGCAAAATGGACGTGCAGAACAAAGCCACGGCCAAGCCGGCGGTTAATTTATTAATGGCGTTGAAAGCGGTGGGGCTGGCAAAGATATTGTCCGCACCCGACGCGCCGAAAATACCGGCGGCGGAGCCTTTGCCGCTTTGCAATAAAATTAACAAAATCAAAAGCACACAAATGAAATAGTGGGCGATGAGAAGAAGCGTTTGCATATATTTTTATCTCTCCTGTAAAAGTAACATTTTTATTATACAATTTTTGCCGGGTTTTGTCGTTTTTTATTGGAAAAGTTGGCAGGGAAGATTAAAAGGGTTGCATAATGTTTTTTTTTGATAAATTTTTATCGTAAGAGAATTTTTATTCAAAGAGGAACCC
>CAVHDF010000036.1:0-14848 GCA_963634865.1 Eggerthellaceae bacterium | reverse complement strand
GCGGAATAAAGAAAATTTTATTTTTTATGCTCCGCAGGCCCGCGGGGCCTTTTGTCTACTTTTCTGCCCCGGAGAAAAGTAGGATATTCCGCGGGGCCTTTTGGTCCTTTTCTGCCCTGGAGGAAAGGACATAAAAACAGCAGGGCCTTTTTGCTACAAAAAATCCCCGGGTGCCTAAGCAACCCGGGGATTTTAAATATTTTTTAGAACAACTTACTCGCAGATACAATCACAGGTCTCGGCGTCCGGGCACTCTCCGTCATTGCCCATAGACCCTCTAACGCTAAACGACATCCCTTTTTCAGCACAAGAGCCTTGGCAAACGCTAGAGACATCCCCCGTGGGGCACGTGCTGCCGCAGCAGTGCTCACTCTGGCAGTTAGCTAAACTCCACGTGTAATTTCCTCCAGCACCCTTTTCATCGCATCTATGTTCATCTTGGTTCCACTCATAGCCGTCCAAGCAGACATCTTTGCACACTTTATTGATAGCATCCCAAACCTGGTGTTTGTTTTTGCATTTGTCCTCATCGGATTCCTGCGGCGTGAGGTCTTTAGTGCAGCCCAGCAAGACCTTGGCGTCGGTGTTAGTGTCCTTGTAGGTGTCATCGGAAGACACCACAGAGGCGACCTTGTCCCAGCCCAGTCCGTCGCAACGCGTACTGCCGGAAGCCGGGGTATCAAACACCGCCACCGCACCGCTGTTAATATTCATTCTGTAAAAGGAGCCCACAGAAGCCACCGCCGTACCCGGCAAGACAAATTCCGTATCGCCGCGGTCCTCTTCCGCCACCAGCAAACCGCGCCGGTAGCTGCTGTCGTTGGTAAAATCCACCTTGCTGGTTTTCAGCGTGCCGCCCAGCAAGTCGGCCCCGCCCACCAAATACACCGTGCCCGGGTTCCAGCTGTCTCCGTCAGAGGACAAGCTGCTGCCGCCGGAAACCACTTTGTAGGTTTTCACCGGGGCGCCCTGCTCCTCGCGCGAGGACAACGTAGAGCCGCTCTCGCTGACAAAATAGGTGGCGTTCACCGGGTAAGTGGCGGACGTCCCCGTCACCGTAATCGTCCCGCCTGAGCTGCCGGTATTGCAGAAGTTCAGGTTATAAATCTTAGCGGGCTTGCTGCTGTCAAGCAATTCCACCCGGGCAAAGCTGCCCACCGGCTGGGAGAGCAGCGTAACAAGTCTCATTTCCTCCGCGCACGCCGAAACAGCCAGCAGCGCCAAGGCACACGGCAAAATGAATTTCTTCATAGTTTTCTCCTGCGGGGAACCCCGTTCACTTCACTATATATTAAGTTTACATGTTGCGTCAATAAATTTCAAGCGTTTTTTATAATTCTTCGCATTCTTTCAGCCACAAAGCCGCGCACGCGTCGCTGGGCATGCGCCAGTCCCCACGGGGGGAAAGACTGACCGAGCCCACCTTCGGCCCGTCGGGCAGGCAAGAACGCTTGAATTGCTGCGCAAAAAACCGCCGCAAAAAAGTCTGCAGCCATTTTTTAATCTCATCCTCTTTGTATTTTTTGGCAAACGCCTGCTGCGCCAACCAATAGATTTTCTTGGGCGAAAAACCAAAGCGCAAAAAGTAATACAAAAAGAAATCGTGCAATTCGTACGGGCCCACCAAATCCTCGGTCTTTTGGGCGATTTTTTTGCCGGACGGCGGCAACAGCTCCGGGCTGACGGGCGTGTCTAGCACGTCCTGCAGGGTGGCGCGCAATTTTTTGTCTTGGGTTTGGTCGGCTTCGTAAGACACCAAATGCCGCACCAAGGTTTTGGGCACGCCGGCATTGACGCCGTACATGCTCATATGGTCGCCATTGTAAGTGGCCCAGCCCAACGCCAACTCTGACAAATCTCCCGTGCCGATGACCAAGCCGCCCAACTGATTGGAAATGTCCATGAGCACTTGGGTGCGCTCGCGCGCTTGGGCGTTTTCGTACGTGACGTCCCGCGCGCTTAAGGGGTGCTTTAAATCCTTTAAATGCTGCGTCACCGCGGCGCGGATGTTCACCTCGCGCGACGTGATTTTCAGCGCTTTCATCAAAGCCAAGGCGTTTTGATAGGTGCGGTCTGTGGTGCCAAAGCACGGCATGGTAACGCCACAAATGCCCACGCGCGGCAGCCCCAGCAGATCAAACGCCCGCACGGCCACCAGCAGCGCCAAGGTGCTGTCCAGCCCGCCCGACACGCCGATAACGGCCGTTTGGGCCCCGGTATGCTGCAAGCGGCGGGCCAAGCCGTGGGCCTGGATATTTAAAATTTCCTCGCAACGCAAGACCCGGTCCAACCCGTCGGGCACAAAAGGCAATGCAGGGACGCGGCGGTGCAGGGGGGCAGGCTGGGTCGGCGGCAGGGTAAAATCAATTACGCGGCCACCCTCAGGCCCCATATCGTCGGCGAAGGTGCCATGTTGGCGGCGGTCGTGTTGCAAGCGCTCGGTGTCAATTTCACCCAAAACCAGCTGGGGCTTGAGACCAAAACGCGGATTGCCCGCCAACAGCGCGCCGTTTTCGGCCACCAAGCCGTTGCCGGCAAAAACCACGTCGGTGGACGATTCGCCCACCCCGGCCGAAGCATACACATAGCCGCAGCAGCAGCGGGCCGATTGCTGAATAACCAGCGACTTTAAGTAATCGTTTTTCCCGGCGGACTCATTGCTGGCCGAGAGGTTTAAAATCACATTCGCCCCGGCCAAAGCCAGCAGCGAGGAGGGGGGCACGGGCACCCACAAATCTTCGCACAATTCCACGCCGATGACCGCCCCGCCGCACGCAAAAAGCAAATCCGTGCCAAAGGGCGCCTCTTGCCCGGCCAACACCACGGTGTCCACGGGCGCTTCGGCCCCGCTGTGGAACCAACGCTTTTCATAAAATTCATTGTAATTGGGTAAAAAGGTTTTGGGAACGACGCCTAAAATTTCACCCTTTTGAAAAACCACCGCACAATTATATAAGGCATTTTCCACCCGCACGGGCAGCCCCACCGCACACAAGCACGGCACTTGCGCCGTAGCGGCCACCAGGGTGCCCAAGGCGCGCTCGGCTTCGTCTAACAGCAAGGTTTGCGCAAACAAATCCCCGCAGCTGTAGCCCGTCAGGCCTAACTCGGGGAATACCACTACTTCGACCCCTTGCTCAGCGGCGGCCAAAAGCAGCCGCTGGGTTTGCTGCAGGTTAAAGGCAATGTCGCCCACGCGCACGCACGGCACGGCGGCGGCGGTTTTAATAAATCCGTAGTTCATATGTATATTATAGAAAAAAGCGGCAAAAAAGATTACATCTCATCTAAGGGTTTTTCTTGCAAGGCCTGGGCCATTTGCGCAAAAAGCGCCTTGATTTCCTTCATCTTTTCCACCGGCAAGCGAATGCCCTTTTTGGTCCAGCCTTTGTAGGCATCATCCTCTTGCCACTGGCGGAAATCCAGTCCGCGCGTCCCCTGAAAGCTGCTCACGCGCACCACTACCGACATGCCGGGCCGCTTGGCAAATTTGCCCAGCTCCACGTCTTTTATTTGCGCCGGGTCGTCGGGCAAGGCCGCCAGCAGCGGCGCCACCGCCTTTACAATTTCGGGCGTCATGGTAATGCCCGCCCGCGTGGCCCCGGTATATCCGCCGGAAGTTAAATACTTGCGGATAGAAGCATAGCGGTAGCCCCGGTATGCGTCAATGGAAAATTTGACCTCGCTGCTTTCGTCCAGCACCAAGGTGCCGATATGCGCCAACACGGCAAAACTGCTCTCTGCCATAAAAAATCTCCCTGCCCGTTCCACGGGCCCCATATGCCTACGGCCTAAAATATGCTATTATAATTTGGCCTGTTTATATTTTACGGTTTTAAAAAAGACAAAAGCAAGCACTTTTTCTATAAATTAGTATAATGAAAGAAATAGCCGTTTCTCATTCTATAATCACAGGGGACTAACTATGTTGGACGGACAGTCTTTGGTAGGGAAAGAAATTTCCGGCTGCGAGATTTTAACCAAAGTGGCCGAAGGCGGCATGGGTGCCGTTTTCAAAGCGCGCCACAAGGCGCTCAACCGCATTGTTTGCGTAAAAATTTTAAGCCCGTCCTTAGCCAATGATAAAAAGGCCGTTTCGCTCTTTTTGACCGAGGCGCGCGCTATCGCCGAGTTGGACCACCCCAACATCGTCAACGTTTACAACGTCGGCAAAGAACAAGGCTATTACTTTATCGTCATGTCCTTTGTGGAGGGGCAAACGCTCTCGGCCATGCTCAAAAAAGAGCGCGTGCTGCCCATTGGGCGCGTGCTGGATTTGTTTGACGGCGTGCTCAAAGGGCTCTCCGTCGCGCACGAAAAAGGCATTATCCACCGCGACATCAAACCCTCCAACATTTTAATCACCCCGGAAGGCAAGCCCAAAATCGTGGATTTCGGTATTGCCAAAAAAGTGGACAAAGAAAAAGGCTCCACCAAAACCACCGAGCTGGCCGGCACCGCTTATTTTATCGCGCCGGAACAGGCTTTGGGCAAAGACATTGACACCCGCGCCGACCTCTATTCTATCGGCGCCAGCATGTATTATGTGCTGACGGGGCACTTTCCCTATAATGGCAAAAACACCATTGACATCATCCAAAAGCACATCAACGAGCCCGTGCCCAACCCGGCCAAACTCCGCCCGGAGTTGCCCGGCTGGCTGGCCATGGCCATTCAAAAGTTGATGAGCAAAAACCCCGACGACCGCTTTCAAACCGCTAAGGAAACTTACGAGTATTTCAACAAAATGCGCGCGGAAGAACAACTGCGCATGAAAACCCTGCATGGGCGGATGACCATGGACTTAGGCGTGGAAAGCTCGCTTAAAATTGCCGATGAAGAGGTACACAGCACCGACACCATGCGCCGCATGCGCGCACAGGATGTCTACCGTTCGCTTTCTTCGCGGCAAAGCCAGCCGGGGCACCGCACGCCGACGCAAATCCCGCAGCTGAATGATTTGCCCGACGACAATGTGCCCAAGCCGCCCAAATCGGCCCCTCCGTTGGCGCCTACGCAGGAACTGGTGCCGGAAAAAGAAATCCCGCAAGTAACCACCGTGGGAGCTCCCGCCGGGACGCTGACCTTGTTGCGCGCCAAAAAGAGCTTTCGGATGGCCGGGCAAATGGTATTCTTGTTGCCGCTGTTTCTGATCTTTGCCTGGGCGATGAGCTATGTCTTGTTTACCTTGGGTAAAATTTGCTCCGTCAATGTGCAACCCGGGGCGGGCTTTGTGACTAATTTCTTGGCCCCGTTTGTCTCCGGGCATATGGCGCAAGGGCAGCTGCTTTATACGGCCTTGTCCCTGATTATGCTGGTGGGTATTTTCGCTATTTCTTCCGTGAAAGCTTATTCCAAATCCACAGCCGTGCTGCTGGCACTGGCGGTGGCGTCTTATTTGGCGGGCTTGTTTACGCCCAATGTAGCTTTTATGGAAGGGGGAAGCATCTCGCAGTATTTGTTCTCGCCGGAGTATTATTTGTGCTATTTGTTCCTGGCGGCGGCGTGGGCACTGTCTTTGTGCTGGCGCCTGAACCGCACCTGGGCGGAACGGATTTTGGGGACGACCCTCATCATTTTGGCGGGCACGCTGGCCTATTGCGCCGCGGCCCTGAGCATTCCTCCCTCTGCCGGCGGAGCTACGGCCAAACTGTTGGTCATGGGCGCGTTGCTCTTTGGCGTGTTGGCCATTTATTACTTGGTGGCCAAGGCCGAACGCAGCTTGATTTTACCCTCTGTCTGCCTGCTGCTGTGCATAGGCTGTTTTTGGCTCTATAATATTTCCGGCTTGGCCACCACCTTGCAGACTACGGTGGATACCCTGGTAGACACCATTCCCATGGCGGCCCCGACGGAACAGCAGAAAAGAGACGAACTGACCGAGGAATATAACTTCCTCAGCCGGCGCGGCGTCTTTAGCTCCTTTGCGCGCGAGAAAGCCATTAACTATTTGTCCGACGAAGAAAAACAGAAATTTTTGGACAATGCCATTGCCAAGTATGCCGGGCCGTTTATTCCTCAAGAGAATTATCCCTTGTTGACCAATCTCTTGTCCACGTATTACTTGAGCGGACCGAGCAAGACCTCACTGAAAATTTGGGATTACGCCGTCAGCTATCCGCTGGAAAATTTCAACCGCAACGCGCAGACCAACAACGCCTATTCTTTCTTGATGTTGTTGCTCTTCGTCATGGCCGTGATGCACTGCATCGGCGGAATTCTGTTCCGTGAGGAATTATGAGCAATTTTGATATAGAATTTGCCGCCGTCACCGATATCGGCAAAATCCGCGAAAAGAACGAAGACAATGTACTCATTTCCTCGGATTTGGGGCTGGGCGTGGTGGCCGACGGAATGGGGGGGCACAGCGCGGGCGAAATCGCCAGCAGCATTGCCGTGTCCGTCTTGGCCGAGACCATCCGCAAAATCAATACCGGCGCTTTAAAAATCCCGGAGACCTTTTTGCCCAAGCTGGCCCCGTCTGAGCGCAAACTGCTCATGGCCGCCAACTTGGCCAATGCCGCCATTTATTCCACGGCCCAATCCTCTGACATTTATAAAATGATGGGCACCACCCTCACCGGCGTTTTGTTTGAAAAAGACTGCGCCATTGCCGTGCACGTGGGGGACTCTCGCATTTACCTGCTGCGCGAGGGGAAAATCGTGCAAATCACTACGGACCATTCCCTGGCCATGGAACATGTGCGCCGCGGGCTGCTCTCTAAAGCCGAGGCCGACCACAGCAAAATCCAAAACGTGCTGACGCGCGCCATGGGCATTAAAAAGAATATTGAGTTTGATTTGCTCAAATTCCCGGTCAAACCCGGGGATGTACTGGTGCTCTGCTCCGACGGGCTCTACAAAGGATTGACCGAGGAAGCCATTGCGCAGATTTTAATACAAGATAAGGATATGCCCATCGTGAAACTGTGCCGCCACCTGGTGCGCACGTCTAACGAGCGCGACGGGCAAGACAATATCTCCGCCGTAGTTATTAAAATCTTGGCGCCGCAAAAATTAAGCCTGCGCCAACGGATGCGCAGGTTCTTCAGCCGGGCCAAATAAGCCGCCTTTTACACGCAGCCGCCTGCTTAGGCAGGCGGCTTTTTTTGTATTAGAACCACATTTTTCCCGTCGGATAAACAGCCGGGGCAACCGTCTAATGCAAACTTCTTTTTTAGCAAACACAATAAACTATTGACAATTATCTTTTATTATGCTAAATTAGCATTAACCAAAGCGGAGTGCTAATTTAATCCGCCAAGGGCATATTTAATTTATATAAGGAGATGGGTGAGTATGAGCGAAGTGAAAATCAAACCGCTCGGCGACAGACTGATTGTCAAGCCGATTGAGCGCGAAACCATGAAAGGCGGGATCATCATTCCCGACACCGCTAAGGAAAAACCCATGGAGGGGGAAGTATTGGCTGCCGGTCCGGGCAAGCTGGACGACAAAGGCAACCGCATGCCGATGGACGTAAAGGTGGGGGACAAAGTGCTTTACGGCAAGTATTCCGGCACGGAAGTAAAACTGGACGATGAGAACCTGCTCATCATTCACCAAGACGAAATCTTGGGTATTTTAGGGTAATTAAGGAGAGCAATTTATATGGCAAAACAAGTCATTTTTGCAGATGAAGCCCGCGCCAAAATGAAAGCGGGTATTGAAAAAGTAGCCAATGCGGTTAAAGTGACCTTGGGGCCCAAGGGCCGCAGCGTAGTGTTGGAAAAAAAGTTTGGCTCGCCGCTGATCATTGACGACGGCGTGACCATCGCCAAAGACATTGAGCTGGAAGATAAATTTGAAAACATGGGCGCGCAGCTCATCCGAGAAGTAGCCGCCAAGACCAACGACGTCGCCGGCGACGGTACCACCACCGCTACGGTGTTGGCCGATGCGTTGCTCAAAGAAGGGATTAAAAACATCACGGCCGGAGCCAACCCGACCTTGGTCAAAAAAGGCATTGAAATGGCCGTAGACACGGTCAAAAAAGAATTGGCCAAGATGCAAAAGCCCGTCAAAACCAAAGAAGAAAAGGCGCAGATTGCCACCATTTCTTCCAATGACCGCGTCATCGGTGAATTGATTGCCGAAGCCATGGAAAAAGTGGGCCACGAAGGCGTCATTACCGTAGAAGAAGGCAAAACCGCCGAAACCAAATTGGACGTGGTGGAAGGGATGCAGTTTGACCGCGGCTATATTTCTCCGTACTTCGTTACGGACCCGGACCGCATGGAATGCGTGTTGGAAAACGCCTACATCATCATTACGGACAAGAAGATTTCCTCTATGAATGAACTGCTGCCGCTGCTGGAGAAAATCGTGCAGAGCGGCCGCCCGTTCCTGATCATTGCCGAAGACGTGGACGGCGAAGCTTTGGCCACGTTGGTGGTCAACAAATTGCGCGGCACGCTCAAAGGCTGCGCGGTCAAAGCCCCGGGCTTTGGCGATCGCCGCAAAGAAATGCTACAGGATATCGCCACGCTGACCGGCGGCGACGTCATCAGCGAAGAACGCGGCTTAAAATTTGACAAAGCCGAGCTGGCCATGTTGGGCCAAGCCGAACGCATTGTGGTAGACAAAGAGAATGCCACCATCGTCGGCGGCAAAGGCAGCAAAGAAGCCATTGCCCAGCGCGCGGAACAAATCCGCAAACAAATTGAAAACTCCACCAGCGATTACGACAAAGAAAAACTGCAAGAACGCTTGGCCAAGTTGTCCGGCGGCGTGGCAGTCATCAGCGTCGGCGCGGCCACGGAAACGGAAATGAAGGCCAAAAAAGCCAAAGTGGAAGATGCCAAAAACGCCACCAAAGCCGGCGTGGAAGAAGGCCTCGTCCCCGGCGGCGGTGTGGCCTTGGCCCGCAGCCAAAAGGCGTTGGACGAAATCAAAACCGAAGATGACGATGTCAAAACTGGCATTGCCATTGTCCGCAAAGCCCTGACGGCTCCGCTCAAACAAATCGCGGTCAACGCGGGTTTGGATGGCGCAGTGGTGGTGGACAAGGTCTTGTCCATGAAAGGCCAAGCCGACGGCTTTGACGCCGAGACCGGCAAATACGGCGACATGCTCAAAGCCGGCGTGGTAGACCCGGCCAAAGTGGTGCGCACCGCGTTGGAAAACGCCTCCTCCATTGCGGCGACGGTCCTGCTGACCGAAGCCTTGGTGGCAGACGCCCCCGAAAAAGAAGGCCACTCCCACGGTCCGGCCATGCCCGGCATGGGAGGCATGGGCGGCATGATGTAATTTGAACCGCTGCATAAAAGGCCCGCCGCTATGGCGGGCCTTTTTTATGGGTCCAAAGACCTAACCGGGGCTAAGCCCTAGGGCCCTTGTCGGAGAGCGGATTTTTTTGCTACATTGATAGTAGTAGGAAATTACCTAGGGGAAAACATGAAGAAAATACTTGCTCTGATTTTGGTAGTATCGTTTTTAACCGCGGGAACGGCCTTTGCCGCGCCGACGGCGGTTTGGCCGGGAAATAACCCGGTGTGGCCCCATGAAACGCAAGCGTGGCCCAATGAGAATAAAGCATGGCCCAATGAAAGCCAGGTTTGGCCCAGCGAAAACACGGTGTGGCCCACGGAATTGTCCAAGCAACAAGTTCGGCCCAAAACGGAAGTAGACGAGGATTTGCTGCACGAACTGGCCGTTATAGAATCTTTGTTCAAAGCGCCGGCGGCGTTTGAACTGCCGCAGAAAGCGCGCGCCCGCGCCATTTTTAAATATTTCAAAGCGGGTACGAATTACTGGGTGTCTAAACCGGCCGTTTTGTGTGATTATAAAGACCTGCCGTACGGCGAGATGAACGTTACCGTGGCCTTGGCGGCGCATTCCTTTTACGCTGTGCCCACGCAGCGTTTTGGGCTGCGTATTTCTTTACGCCAATTTGGCCGCACCGCCACCTACACCGAGCCGGCAGAAAAGAGCCAAAAAAGTGTCTGCCCCGTCGGCCTGACGTATCGCCATGCCACCGGGCCGGACCAAGTTGATTTGTGTATTTTGAATATGAAAGTCAAAACCCGCAAATTGCAGGTGCAATTTAGAGAGCTCTTCAAACAAGGCAAGGCCCCCATTACCTTGGACCAGGCCGCAGCCGCTTTGTTTGACTGAGCAAGGAGAAGAATCCCATGTATAAAAAATTATTAACCGCCTTGTGCGCCCTGTCCGCCTTGGCTTTCTCGTCGGGTGCGGCGTGGGCCGTGTCTGCTGAAAAAGCGGTGGAACAGGCCTTGCTTAATAAACAACAAGAACTGCTGATGTCGCCTTCCACCAACGCCCGGGAAAATATCATTCCTTTAAAAATTACCGTCGGGGCGGAATTTGTAAACAGCATTGAAGATCGCAACGACCCGCTGGTCAAAAAGTGCCCGGCCGTGCGCATCAGTTCGCACTTTTTATTGGCCTCTATGTCTTGCGTAGGGCTGTCCGAATACGGCACTTTGTATAAGTCCGGCGGCGGCAGCGGAGAGGCGTCTGTCTCTAAACGCAAAGTAACCCGCTGGATTATGGACATCACCATCGGTAAAGAAGTCATCCAACGCAAGGATATCTTCTACAACCGCTACGATAAATTGATTTTGATTTACATTAACCCGGCAAACGGAAACTTGGCCAAAGTGATTCAGCCCAAACCGGCGGTCAACCTGTTTGTGCCCAAAGACCCGCAGTCTTTGAAAAATACCTTCTCTAAACAACAGCTCAGCCGCGAACGCATCTGCCTCTCCAGCCGCGTATGCGCCGACGTAAAAGTCAGCCAAGTTTGCACGGAGAAAGGATGCTTTAAACTGGGGCTCAAGTTTATTGACGGGGACACGGGAGACCCGGTTTTTGGCCTGAACCCGGAGCTGTCCACCGAGGAATTCTTGCTGGGCTTTAACTTAACCGACGTCAAAGAGGATTCCCGCCAATCCGGCCGCTGGTACCAATTCTTCACCCAAGACTCTGTGGATTTTATCAAAAACTCCGTAGAAAAACGCTCGCCTAAGGATTGGGCCCAAATTCAAAAGAAAATGGTGAACGAAACTTATTTTGACAAATACAAATAAACCGTCCCCGTTTTTTCAAGCGCCCCGACCAACCCCCGGGGCGTTTTTATTGCCTAAATCGGGGCAGATATTTTACAATATAGGTATCTTAAAAATAAGGAGAAAAAATATGGCCAGCGGAAACCCGCTCTTTAACGAACAAGCGTACGAAAAAGCAATCAACCGGGCCCAACGCTCCGAAGGCGTTATGACCCTGCAAGGCACCATTAACAAATCTTTCTTTTTGTTGTTTCTGTGCATGATAGGGGGGGTGCTGGGCTTTCAGCATTACCAAACTTGGGGAAATTTTACGATACGCATAGCCTTGGTTTGTTTTGTGTTGGCCATGACCGTCATCTTTGCCAAAAAAACGGCCCCGCTGCTTGCGCCCTTTTATTCCTTTGGGGAAGGGTTGGTTTTGGGAATGATTTCTGCTGCTTTTAATGTGCTTCACCACGGCATTGTAAGCCAGGCTATAACGATTACGCTGCTGGTGTTTTTGCTTGTGCTCTTTATCTACAAAACGGGAATTATCCCCGTCACCCGCGGTTTTTCTGTCGGCGTTATCGTTGCTACGGGGGCGGTGTCCTTGTTTTATGCGGGCAGCTTGGTGCTCCTGCTCTTTGGTGTGAACGTTAGCTATTTTACAGAAAACACCACGACAAACTTAGTCGCCAATATCATCATTTGCGTTATTGCCGCGCTGAACTTTTTGCTGGACTTCAAATTCATTGATACGCTGACCAGCAAAGTGACCGCACCGAAATATTTGGAGTGGTATGCCGCGTTTTCGCTCATGGTTACGTTGGTGTGGCTGTATTTGGAAGTCTTAAGAGCCTTGGGCCGCGGCCGCAGCCGCTAAAACGCGCCGACGGACGCAAAATTTTGTAGAATAATAAGGACGAGTAGTTTTAAAACTTAATGGAGGATGTATCGTATGACCATAAAAGTAGGTATTAACGGCTTCGGCCGCATCGGTCGCTTTGTGTTCCGCGCGGCGATGAATCACCCTGAAATTGAAATTGTCGGCATCAACGATTTGACGCCGGTGGACTATTTGGCTTACATGCTCAAATACGACACGATGCACGGCAAATTTGAAGGCTCCGTAGAAGCCGACGTTGCCAACAGCAAATTGATCGTCAACGGCAAAGCCATCCGCGTCACCGCTGAAAAAGACCCCGCCAACTTGGCTTGGGACAAAGTCGGCGCTGAATACATCGTGGAATCTACCGGTTTGTTCTTGACCAAAGAAAAAGCCCAAGCCCACATCAAAGCCGGCGCCAAATATGTGGTCATGTCCGCTCCGTCTAAAGACGACACCCCGATGTTCGTCTGCGGTGTGAACGAAAAGACCTACGTCAAAGGCACCCAATTTGTTTCCAACGCCTCTTGCACGACCAACTGCTTGGCCCCGATCGCCAAAGTGTTGAACGACAAGTTCGGCATTGTGGACGGCTTGATGACCACCGTGCACTCCACCACCGCTACGCAAAAAACCGTAGACGGCGTGTCCATGAAAGATTGGCGCGGCGGCCGCGCTGCTTCCGGCAACATTATCCCGTCCTCCACGGGTGCTGCCAAAGCGGTGGGCAAAGTCATTCCGTCTTTGAACGGCAAATTGACCGGTATGTCTATGCGCGTGCCAACCTTGGACGTGTCCGTGGTAGACTTGACCGTCAACTTGGCCAAACCGACCAAATATGAAGATATTTGCAAAGCCATGAAAGAAGCCTCCGAAGGCGAACTCAAAGGCATCTTGGGTTACACCGAAGACGCCGTGGTGTCTTCCGACTTCTTGGGCGATCCGCGCACGTCTATCTTTGACGCCAAAGCCGGTATCGCTTTGACCGACACCTTCGTCAAAGTCGTTTCTTGGTACGACAACGAAATTGGTTACTCCAACAAAGTGCTTGACTTGATCAAACACATGGCTTCGGTCAACAAATAACGTTTCAAACAAGCAAAGGCGGCTTGCAAAAGCCGCCTTTGTTTTCTGTACATAAGGGGTGAAAGAATATGAATTTTGACAGCATTAAAAAAGTGCAGGATGTGGACGTAAAAAACAAAAAAGTTTTGGTGCGTGTGGACTATAACGTACCGCTCAAAGACGGCAAGGTGGACAACAACAAACGCATCGTCGCCACCGAAAAAACCATTAAATTTCTGTTGGAGAACAACTGCCGCGTCGTTTTGATGGCGCACTTGGGCCGCCCCAAAGGCAAAGTAGTGCCCGAATTTAGCCTGGCCCCCGTGGCGGCGGAAGTGGAAAAAGTGTTCGGCGTGCCCGTGCACTTTGCCAAAGACTGCGTCGGCCCGGAAGCCGATAAAGTGGTAGAAGCGGCCAAAAACGGCGAAATCGTCCTCTTGGAAAACTTGCGCTTCCACCCCGAAGAAGAAAAGAACGACGCCGAATTTGCCAAACAACTGGCCAAACACGGCGAAATTTTCGTGCAAGAAGCGTTCGGCACCGTGCACCGCGCCCACGCCTCCACCAGCGCCATTGCGCAGTATTTGCCGGGCTCTATCGGCTTTTTGGTGCAAAAAGAAGTGGAATTTTTGGGCAAAGCCCTCAATAACCCGGCCCGCCCGTTTGCAGCCGTCATCGGCGGGGCGAAAGTGTCCGACAAAATCATGTTGCTCAACAACCTGTTGGACAAAGTCAATGTCTTGATCATCGGCGGCGGTATGGCTTACACCTTCCTCAAAGCCAAAGGCATGGAAGTGGGCAAGTCTCTCTTGGACGAAACCAAAATTGAAGAAGCCAAACAAGTTATGGCCAAAGCCCAAGAAAAAGGCGTCAAAATGTTGATGCCGGTGGACTTCCGCATTTCCAAGGAATTTTCCGAAACGGCCCAAGCCGTGGAATCCGACACCATTCCGGCCGACATGGAAGGCATGGACATTGGTCCCAAGACCGAAAAATTGTTTGCCGACGAATTGCTCAAATGCAAAACGATTTTCTGGAACGGCCCCATGGGCGTGTTTGAATTCCCGAACTTCGCCAAAGGCAGCTTCTCTATCGCCAATGCGATGATTGAAGCCACCAAACAAGGCGCCATTTCCATCATCGGCGGTGGCGACAGCGTCAACGTACTCAAGAAGGGCAAGATTGACCAAAAGGCGTTCTCGCACGTTTCTACGGGCGGCGGTGCCAGCATGGAATTTGTGGAAGGGAAAGAATTGCCGGGGCTTACAGCCTTGATTAAATAGACACGGCAAGTTCTTTCCGGCAAAGTGATTTTGCTGACACAAACCAGCCCCTCGCATAAGCGGGGGGCTTTGTATTCAAATTTTTATAATTCTATATCGGCGTATTGATAACCCATGCTTTCAAACTGCTTGCAAATTTTACGGCCCAAATCGTTTTCCTGCGTAATACACGAGCGGTACCACATCCCGGTGGGGGAATCTTGGTTTATCGTCGGATAAGTGGCGGAAACAAAAGAATAGAAATTATTTCCACCAGAATAGTAATGCACTTCAATATAACCACCCTGAGGCTCCACATCCGCATACGTGTATAAGAATTTGCCTAACTGCCGATCTTTCCAATTAAATTGTGCCGAGGCAAAATCTTCGTATTTAACCGTGCCGCTGCTGGGCAAGCCATTTGCCAATAGGTACAGCTCTATTTGTTTTTCTATCGTTGCAATATTCTGCACCGCCTCACTGGCCCGCGCTTTTTCCACCGCCGCCTGATATTGCGGCAGCGCCACCGCCGACAAAATGCCGATAATCAATACCACGACCAACAACTCAATGAGCGTAAAGCCGCCTAAACGGCCCGTAAAACGGTTTTTCATAAAAGGGTTCCT
>CAVHDF010000035.1:0-15045 GCA_963634865.1 Eggerthellaceae bacterium | reverse complement strand
TATAGACAAAATTTATCAAAAAAGGAACCCCACTATGAAAAATCGTTCTACGGGCTGTTTAGGCCGGTTATTTAATGCCGTCATCCCCGGGGTTGCGGCGTGCAACGCTCGGGGATCTCAGCCCCTTAAAAACACGACGAGGTTCCCGATAACGACCTTCGGGAATGACGTAAGGAGAGTGTGGTTAAGCGGCTTTACATTGATTGAACTCCTCGTCGTTGTGCTTATCATCGGCATATTATCCGCCATTGCACTGCCACAATATCAGAGGGCTGTAGGGAAGGCCCGTGCAGCAGAGGCCTTTACCCTTCTGCGAAGTATGCAAACTGCCACTGAAATTTATATTTTGGCCAATGGATTTCCAAGTAAAGCGCAATTTTTACCGCTCAACGAATTGGACTTAGATATCACCACTTTGGGCGATTGTACCTCAGATTATACAGAGTGTTCCAAGGGTGATTACTTCTACCGTATTTATTTTTATTCATCTGGTGTGTCTGTGGAGGCATCGGATGCTAAAGACGCCGCTGGTTTAGGAGGCCCCGGTTGGGGATTTTTCATTGATAGAAATAAAGCTGGGAAGTGGGAAAAATCATGCAGCAGTTATGATACGAAGTTTGATTATTTATGTAGTACTTTTCTAGCAAACTAATAATTCTCCACTCAGGTACTAAGGAGTGCTTTATACAAAAAGCCCCGGCGTAGCGCCGGGGCAATATTTCGTCGTGCTGCAAAACTTATTTGTCTTTGCCGCAGCACTTTTTGTACTTCTTGCCGCTGCCGCAGGGGCAAGGGTCATTGCGGCCGATTTTGGGGCCCTCATGCACGACGGTTTCCACCTTTTGCACCGGGCCGCCCAACTGCTCGGCTTTCAGCTCGGCCTCGTGTTCTTTCATCCACTTTTTCATTTGGCGGATGCTCTTAAAGTCCACGCCGTCTTTTTCCATGCGTTTGGCAATATCTATAAAACGCTGTTTGATTTGCGGGTCTTTGAGTTTGTTTTTAATCATGCCCGGCAAAGCGTCAATTTCGCGCTCAATGCGCTGCTCAATGCTTTCCTTGGCGGCTGGCGCGGCTTGGTTGCCTGTGGCGCCTTCCGGCTGGGCGGATTTTTTCTTAAACGGATTCCACATACTAAATACGGCTCCTTAAATAAATTAGTGCAGCAGTTGCTCCACAAAATTTTTGATGATTTCTGCTTTTTCAAAATAATGTTTGCTGCGCGGAATCACCAAGCGATTGGGGTGTTTTTCCCAAATTTTTAAAATTTTATCGTCAATTTCAAAGGCCTGCTCCATGGTCTCGGTGCGGACATTGGTGGCCTGATAATAATCCTTCTCCGGTGGGGGGGACAAGTGAATCACGCCGTCGTAGCGGGCCAGTTCGGCCTCCAGCGTAGAGCCCATGGCCGCAAAGAAATCCTCTGGGCCTTTGGGCCAATACACCGCCCCGTCAATGGAGCCGCGGTCGCACACGATGAGCTTGGCGTCTGAGGTAACTTCGGCCAAGTGCTCCAATTGGTGCACGGTGTAAAAAATAATGCGCTGGGCGTGCTCAATGTGCACGGGGCTGTTGTCCGTGCGCGGGAACCCGCCGCTGTAAATCAGCGTGGCGGCCTCTTGCACCAGGGCAATTTGGTTGCCAAAGGTTTCCTTTAAGATGGACAGCGCCGTGGTTTTTCCACCGCTGGGGCCGCCCGTCAAAACGATTTTCTTTTTCGTCATTTTTTATTTCTCCTGGGGGATGAGCGTTTCAATAAAATCTTTGATGATGCCGGCCTTTTGGAAGAAATGGTCCATAGAGGGTAGCACCATGCGGTTGGGGTGTTTTTCCCAAATTTTCAAAATCTTGCGGTCAATGCGAGAGGCCTCTTCCAGGCTTTCCGTGCGCACGCGTGTGGACTGGTAAAACTCCGGCTTGAGCGGGGGGGACAAGTGGATGACTGCGTCGTAGCGGGCAATTTCCGCTTCCAGCGTGGTGCCCATAGAGGCAAAGAAATCTTCTACCCCTTCGGGCCAATAGACTGCCGCGTCCACGGTGCCGCGGTCGCAGACGATGAGGTCTGCCTTGGAGGTTTTTTCGGCCAAGTCCTCCAACTGTTGCGTGGTGTAAAAAATAATGCGCTGGGCGGCGTGCACGTGTTCACGGCTGCCGTCTTGGCGGGGGAAGCCGCCGCTAAAAATCATGGTGGCCGCTTCGGGCACGATTTCTATGCGTGCGCCAAAGGTTTCTTTCAGCACCGACAGTGCGGTGGTTTTACCGCCGTTGGGGCCGCCGGTAATGGCAATTTTTTTCATAGTTGCTCCTCCGCCTTTTCGGCGGCCGGGGCCTGCGCTTGTTCTTGGGCGCGGGCCTCGTTTAAGGCTTTGAGGTAGAGCGCTTTGAGCTCTTCAAAGTCCTTGCGCTGCTCTTTGGGTATAGAGCGCAGCGCGGAGTTGCGATTTTTCATCTTTAAAAAGTCTACAAATTTATTACCTTCTTTGATACGAAAATCTAAATGCGGCCCGGTGGACAACCCCGTACTGCCGACGTAGGCAATGGTGTCGCCTTGTTTGACTTTGGCGCCCTTTTTGGTTTTGCCCGCATAGCGGTAAAGATGCCCGTACGAGGTGACGTAATTGTTGGCGTGGCGGATTTCCACATAGTTGCCAAAGCCGCCCTTGCGCCCCACAAAGGTAACTACCCCGTCGGCCACCGCTTGCACCGGGGTGCCGGTGGGCGCGGCATAGTCAATGCCCAAATGCGGCCGGCGAATGCGCAAAATGGGGTGCATCCGCTTGGGGTTAAAGCGGGAGGTGATGCGCACCCCGCGGAAGCTGATGGGCGATTTTAAAAACATTTTTTTGCTGATTTTGCCCGACTCGTCAAAAAATTCATCATTATAATAAAAGGCGTAGTTTTCGCCCGTCACCTGGCCTTTGTAGAGGGCGGCTACTAAGTCTTGCCCGGTGATGGTGCCGTCTTGGGTGTAATGTTCTTCCCACACGGCGGCAAATTCATCGCCGTTGCGGGTTTCAGTGTTAAAGTCTATGTTCCAGGAGAAGGCGTCGGTCAAATCCACCACCAGCGGCACGGTAATGCCGTCTTGCAGCATGGAGTTAAACAGCGAGCCCTCTATTTTGCCCGCCGCGCTGCGCACGCGGGTTTGGATTTCCACATCCGACACCCCAGCCACCAGTTGTCCGCCTGCATCGGCCACAAAATAGCGCGTAAGCCCTTGGTTGAGCAGCAACATGGCAAAGCGTCCGTCGGTAGTGGTGGAAATGGAGTAGGTGTCTTTGCTTTGTAATTTGCGGGTATTGGCCACGGAGCTTAATTTGTCCACAATGGCCGACACTTGGCGGTTGTCCAGCCCGGCCTCTTGCAAAGCCACATAAATGGGCTTTTGTTTAATGGTAAACTGGCTGACCAAAATTTCTTTCTCACGCGAGTTAATAAGTTCCTGCTCATTTTTATCACGTGTGATAGTGATGGCCAGCCCGGTGGTCAGCACAATGACCGCCAGCGTCAACACGTAAAAAAGCAAATCGTGGTAGCGGCGGTAGTGGCGGTTAAACAAAGCAATCAATTTCTGGTACATGGGCACACAAAAGGGCGGCCGGAGTAGGGGTCCGGCCGCCGGTTGGTTTAAATTATTTTTGGTCTTTTAAGAAAGAGCACAGCGCAATGGCGTTGAGCTTGACCTTGGGGTCATCGGCGCGCGAAGGCAAGATGACCGGGATCTTCGGCCCCACCAAAATGGCCGCGGCTTCCATGTGGTCGCCAAAGAAAGCCAAGGCTTTGTAAAGCGGATTGGCCGCGTCCAAATCCGGCAGCATCAAGATGTCCGCATCGCCGGCCACTTGTTTGCCGGTAATGCCTTTTTCGGCGGCTTTTTGGGCGGAGAGGGAAATGTACATGTCGTACGGACCTTCCACCACGCAGCCCGTGATTTTACCCTCGGCATTCATTTGCGCCAATGTGGCCGCTTCCACCGTGCTGGGGATTTTTTCATTTACTTTTTCTACCGGGCATACACAGGCCACTTTCGGCGTTTCCAAGCCCAGCTTGTGCATGGTGTTGACGGCGTTTTGAATAATTTTGGCCTTTTGCTCCAACGTCGGCGCGATGACCACGGCCGAGTCCGTCACGGCAAAAGGTTTTTTGTATTTGGGCGTGCTAAAGAGCACAAAGTGAGACAACAAGGCCCCCTCCGGCACCAAGTGGGCTTCTTTGTTCAAAATGGCTTTCATGTAATACTTGGTGTCCACCAAGCCTTTGATCAAAAAGTCGCCTTTGCCGGCCAAAATCTGGTCTACAGCCAGTTTGCACATGGTGGGGATGTCTTCGCAGTCAATGAATTCAAACTTATCTTCTTTTAAACCCGCCGCGCGGACCATCTCTTTGACTTGGGCCATGGGGCCGATCAAGATCCCGTGGGAAATCAGCCCGTTGTCGTCGGCCATTTTAATGGCTTGCAGGGCTTCAGCGTTGTTGGCGCCGGGCACCACCACACGGTTGGATTTGCCTTTGACCTGATTGATGAGGTCTTCAAAACTCTTAAATTTCATGTTTCTTTCTCCTTATGAATAATGTTTAACTATAGAGGGATTTTCCAAAGCGCGCCGCGCAGCGTCGCGCAGGGCGTCTTTTTCTTCGCTGCCGGGGAAGACGTAAATCGGGGCGATCCACCCCACTTGCCCGGCAATTTGATGCGGGATGTACTTGCTGTACATCAGCCCGCCCGTCAAGGCGATAAAATCTACTTTTCCTTTTAAGACCACAGCCATGGCGCCGATTTCTTTGGCCATTTGGTAAATCATGGCGTCCAAGGCCTCTTTGGCCTGTTGGCGCGTGCAGCGGATGAGCGAGCCGGGGCGTTTTTTGCCCGTTTGGATGAATTCTTCCAGCTCTTTGGCGTCATAAGTGCCCGTATAGGCCGCCAGGCCGCCTTTGCCGCGCATTTTTAAACGGATGTCTTTTTGGGTATATTTCCCTGAAAAGCACATGGCCACCAGCCCGGCGCATGGCACGGTGCCGCTGCGTTGGGGGGTCATGGGGCCTTCGCCCTCATAGCCGTTGCTGACGTCAATCACCTTGCCTTTGCAGTGGGCGCCGACGGAAATCCCACCTCCGCCATGGCACACAATGCAGTTGACTTGCTCGTATTTGTGGCCTTGTTTTTCGGCAATCAAACGTGCGACGCGCTTTTGGCTCAGCGCGTGAAAAATGGAAATGCGCGGGTTTTCCGGCATGCCGCTGTAGCGGGCCAGCGGTTGCAATTCGTCAATGACCACCGGGTTGGCAATGAAGCTGGGACACTTGGCGTATTGGGCAATTTCCCGCGCCAAAATACCGCCCAAATTGCAGGCGTGAATGCCGCCGTAACGCCCAGTCTCTAGGTCAGACACCATTTGGTCGTTGACCTCGTACACGCCCCCTTCCACCGAGCGGATGAACCCGCCCCGGCCGATGACGGCGTCAATTTCTTTGAGGGGGACCTGGTGGTCAATAAGGTAATCTAAAATGATTTTCTTACGCAACGGCAACTGTTCGGTCACGTTTTTGCCGTCGTAAGGCTCTAAGTCGGTTTGGGAATAACGCACCGTCACTTCAAAGACAGGGGTCTGCCCCCGATAATACCCGATATCGTCAGAGGTGGAACCCGGATTGATGACCAAAATGTTCGGTTGCATAGGCTCAGCGGTGCGCTTTTGTTTCTTATATTTTAACATTTTACGAGCCCGTGCGCCGGCCGGCCCCAAGGCGCGGGCTTTTTTCTTTATTTTAACAAATAAATCCGCCGGGTCTACGGGCAGTTTCATGGGGTGTGCTCCTCTATTTTTTGCCGGGCGTGTTCGGCCACGGTTTTGATAAAAAACAAATCATTTTTAGATAAATGGCTTTTGTGCAGCAAACTGCGCAACAAGGCTTTGCGTTGCTCAGCGCTGTAGTCGGTTTTTATTTGCACGGCTTGCAACAAAGCGTCCAGCTCCGTCAGCACCCGCTCCGACTCGGCAAAGGTGGCGCCGTCCGCCGTTTTTTCTGCCGCCGGGGCGGAGACGCGGGCGAGTTCGTAACAAGTCAAAATCACCGCTTGGGCCAAATTGACCGAGGGTTGTTTGGCCGTGGTGGGGATGTGCAGTACGGCTTGGCACAGGGCAATGTCAGCGTTGGAAAGCCCTGTTTTTTCATTGCCAAAAACCAGGGCCGTTTTCCCCGCGCTTTGGTTGCCCAGCCACTGTGGCAACTGGGGAAGCGGTACCTTATCTTGGTCCAGTTTGCGGTTTTTTAAAGCGGTGGTGGCCAAGGTCAGTGTGCAGTCGGCCAGAGCCTCAGGCAAGGTGGCAAATAATTGGGCGTGCTGCAAAATATCCTGTGCCCCCACCGCGCTGACGGCGCTCTGCCACGTGGGCTCGTACGGGTCCACCACGCGCAATTGGTTTAAGCCAAAATTGGCCATGGCCCGGGCTGCGGCCCCGATATTATTGGGGTCGCGCGGCCGGACAAGCACAATGACAAAATCGCGTTTCATCGGGCTAAAGCGTCAGCCACCGCTTCGCTGACGGTCGGGTGCGGCAGCACCACATTTTGCAATTGTTGCACGGTCATTTGCGCAGCCAAGGCCACGCTAAACAGAGAAATAATTTCCGAGGCTTGCGGGGTGGCCAAGGTAGCCCCCAGCAGTTTGCCGGTTGTTTTTTCGCTGAGGATTTCCACAAAGCCTTCCGCGCTTTCTTGGGTCAGGGCCCGTCCGTTGGCGGCCATAAAGGCCTTGTGCACTTTGACTTCTACTCCGCGCGCCGCCGCTTGGGCCCGTGTCAGGCCCACCGTGGCCACTTCGGGCGAGGTATACACGGCGCTGGGGATAGCGTCATTGTCATATTGCAGGGGTTGCCCGCACATATTGTGTACCGCCACCACTCCTTGGCGGCTGGCGGCATGCGCCAGCAGCGTCAAGCCGGTAACATCTCCGGCGGCATAAATGGTGGGGGCCACTTGCAGCGTGTGGGGATGGACCCCTTCCAAGCCCTTGCGGTTCCATTTCAGTCCGGCGTTCTCCGGGTGCAATGCAGACAAATCACATTGACGACCAATGGCCACCAAGATAGCTTCCGTTTCCAGGGTTGCGCCGTCGTCCAAGGTTAACACTTTTTTGTTACCTTGCACGTGGGCATCGGTTACTTTTTTGCCCAGTAGTAAGTTGACGCCTCTCTTTTGCAGCTGCACGGCCAAGAGGCGGCTGACGGGCTCATCCATAGTAGGCAGCAAGCGGGGTTGCATTTCCACCAGGGTGACTTTTACGCCCAAGGCGCTGAGCAGGGTGGCAAATTCGCAGCCGATGGCGCCCCCGCCGATAAGGACCATTTCTTGGGGCAGTTGCGGCAAGGCAAAAATGGTGCTGTTGTCGTGGATGTGCTCGCGGATTTTGTCAAACGGTGGCGGCACAAAGGCGGTGCTGCCTGTGGCGATTAAGGCGTAATCAAAAGGCAAGGTCAGCTCTTCCCCCGCCCGGTCCACCCGCAGCGTATGCTCGTCTATAAAAGAGGCGGTGCCTTGATAATACGTTACCTTGGCTTGCCGGAAGAGCATTTGGATGCCTGCCGTCAATTTGCGGGTCACCTCTTGTTGGCGTTGCTGGATTTTGGGCCAAGAAATTTCATTTAAAATGGCTTGGGCGTGTGCTGTTGCTTCGGATGAGCACAGTGTATCTATTTTGCGTACGGCGTCTAAACGGTGGGCGGCGTCCAACAAAGATTTAGACGGAATGCACCCGCAGTGCAGGCAAACGCCGCCGGGCAACCGCGGGTCAATGACGCTGACCTGCGCTCCCAGCCGGGCCGCCGTTAAGGCCGCCGGGTATCCTGCCGGGCCGGCGCCGATAATCGCTATTTTTAAAGGCATAAAAGGTTCCTCCCCCTAACTATCTGGTTGCTTTCTTGTATTCTAGCATTAAAAACCCGCCGGAAAAAACATATAATTAAATTATGACCGAAAAACAAACCCCTTCTTATAACGGACACCGCGAGCGAATACGCGCCAAATTCGCAGAGGGCGGTTTGGACCATTTTTTAGATCATGAAACTTTGGAGCTGCTGTTGACCTATTGCATTGCCCGGCGCGACACCAAGCCGACGGCTTGGGCGTTGATTAAAAAGTTTGGTTCTTTATCGGCCGTGTTGGACGCCCCCGTGGACCAGCTGCAAACGGTTCCGGGCGTGGGACCACAAAGCGCGCAATTTTTAAAGCTCATCCGCGCCGTATTTAAAAAATATTCTTTGGAAGAAGTCAAAGCCAAGGTAACCGTCCGCTCCCCGGAGCAGGTGTTGCAATATTGCAAGGCGTCTTTGTCGGGGTGCAGCGAGGAATGTTTGGAATTGATTTATTTGTCTGTTCGTAACACGATTATCGGGGCGGAAATTATTTCCGTAGGCGGGTTGGACCGCGTAAGCGTGTCGCCGCGCAAAATTGTGGAGCACGCCTTGGCCGCCAAGGCGGCTGCCGTGATTATGGTGCACAATCATCCGTCCGGAGACCCGACCCCGTCGGCAGAAGACATTGCGCTGACTAAAGAAATTACCCGCGCCGCCGCCCTGTTGGGCATTACCGTGCACGACCATATTATCATCGGCAAGGGCACGCATTACAGTTTAAAAGCCAACGGAGAAATTGCATGAATTTACTTAAGGAAGTGTTAAAGCACCAAGTTTATCCTGCCATGGGGTGTACGGAGCCGGTGTCGGTGGCTTTGTGCGCTGCGTACGCAGCCGAGCAGTTGTCCGGCCCGGTGCAAAGCGCGTTGCTGCGTTTGGACCCGGGGACCTATAAAAACGGCTGCGGGGTGCGTATTCCCAATACGGCTGGAGAAAAGGGTAATTTGTTGGCGGCGGCCTTGGGGCTGCTGATTGCGCGGCCGCAGCTGCAAATGGAAATTTTAAGCGGGGCGGATGAAAAAATGTTGGTCCAAGCCAAACAATGGGTGGCGCAGAAAAAAGTCCGGCTGGAAGTCGCCCCGGAAAAGCACGGCTTTTATATAGAGGCCCGGGTAAAGGATATGACCGGGCAAGAAGCGGTGTGTATTATTTCCGGCAGCCATACCGAGGTGGCCTATTTGGCTTGCGGCGGGCGGGTCTTGCAGGACGCGCGCAAGCCGGAGGAAAACCGTTGCACCGCTTTTAAAGACGCGTTGAAGAAAGCTTCTTTAGCCGAGTTGGCCGCTTGCGCCGACCGGGCCGATGCACAAGATTTGGCTTACATCAAAAAGGGTGTGGAGATGAATTTGGCGGCTGCCGAGGCCGGGCAAACTTTGCAAAAGGTGGGCTTTTACATTAAGGAATTGGTCCGCAAAAAATTGCTGCAGCTGGATTTGATTTCGTCCACCAAAATATTGACCGCTTGCGCGGCCGATGCGCGCATGGACGGGCAGAGTGTGGCGGTGATGAGCAGCGGCGAGTCGGGCAACCAGGGCGTGGTGACCATTTTAGTGCCGTGGAAAGTCGGCCAAGAAATGGGGGTGCCGGAGGAAACGGTTTTGCGCAGTATTGCGCTTTCGCACCTGTTAAACGGTTACGTCAAGGTGTTCACCGGGGAGCTGGCCCCCATTTGCGGGTGTGCCATTGCCGCTGGGGTGGGCGCCGCCGCGGCGATCGTCTATCAGCAGCGCGGGGCGGACGTGCCCGCCATGACCTTGGCCATTAACAACATCATCAGCGATATTGGCGGTATGCTTTGCGACGGAGCCAAAAGCGGTTGTGCGCTCAAGGTGGTCAGCTCCACCGATGCGGCCATTCGTGCGGCTTTTATGGCCATGAACGATTACGGCATTACGGAAGTGGAGGGTTTTGTGGGCAAAACGGCCGAACAAACCATTCAGAATTTGGGGAATATTTCCACTGTTGGTATGAGCGCGGTGGACCCGATGATTGTAGGCATTATGCAGGAGAAGAACCAATGAAACAATTTCCGCCAGGAAAAAAGGTGCTCCGCCCCATGACGGTGCACTGGATTTTATTTTCCCTCACCACGCCGTTTGCGATGTATATAATGTGGCTTATGGGGGAAGAGTCGGTGGGCCTTCTAGGGTATTGTTTATGTGTTTGTTTTGGGATTTTGGAATTAATCTGTATTAAGTTGGCCTTTTTTAGAAAGCCTGTTTGCACGGTGTTGCCGGAGGGTATTTTGGTGGGCCGGGGGCTGATTTTGTGGGAGCATATGGCGGCTTGGCGGTTGGAAGAAGACGCGGAGGCCATACGGGAGCCCATCATTCATCCCGATGGGTTTCCACTGATGTTACTTGTTCTGTTTACCACGGAGCAAGAGGCGCATCCGCCCATTAAGCTGAAGCTTTATTTACTCCACTGGCTAGACCGTAAATTCTTAATGGAAGAGCTGCCTGCGCATGGCGTTGCGCGCTTGCCGGACTTGCGCCCTAAGAGCCTTTTTTCAAAACGGGACCTTGATAGATATTGATTCTCCCATAAAAAAGCCCCCGCCAAAAGCGGGGGCTTTTTACGTCAGATAAAACTAATTTTTGGCGGGTATGTGTTTGTATTTAAAGATAAACGCAAACGCAATGGCCACCGCCAAAGAGAACCCGGCAAAGATGAACCAAGAGTGGCTCCAGCCCGCCATAATGTTGTGGGACACATCGGCCGGATACACTTGCCCTTCGGCCAAAAAGCCGTAGGCGTTGCTGTGTACGTAGACCAGCTTGTTGATGACCCACTGCGCACCCAAGGTGCCGATCATCGCGCCAAAGCCGTTGGTCATCAGCATGAACACGCCCTGGGCGCTGGAGCGGATGGCCGGGTCGGTTTCTTGGTCCACATACAAAGAGCCCGACACGTTAAAGAAGTCAAACGCCACGCCGTATACAATCATAGACGCCACCAACAGCACAATGCCCGTGGCCGTAGACGGATTGCCCAGGCCAAAGAAACCAAAGCGCAACACCCAGGCAAACATGCTGATGAGCATTACTTTTTTGATGCCGAAGCGTTTTAAGAAAAACGGAATGAGCAAAATACACAGCGTTTCAGACATTTGCGAGAGCGAAATCAACGCGTTGGCGTTTTGCGCGCCCCAAGAACCGGCAAAGCCCGCCAAATGGTTAAACCCGGTGATAAACGGGTTGGCATAGGCGTTGGTGATTTGCAAAGACATCCCCAAAAGCATAGAGAAAATGAAGAAAATGGCCATTTTCTTTTCTTTGAACAAAGCAAAGGCTTTCAAGCCCAACGCTTCGGCCAAAGATTTGGCCTTTTCGGTGCAGGTGGGGCACTGCGGCAAAGAGAAGCAATATACGCCCAACAACACGCCCAACACGGCCGAGAAGTACCATTGGGCAAAGGTGGTTTGAAAGCCGGTGAAGTTGGTGGTCAACATCGCGCAAATGAAACCGACCGTGCCGAACACGCGGATCGGCGGGAAGGAAGTAACGGTGTCAAAACCGCCTTGGCGCAACGCCGTGTAAGCCACGGAGTTAGACAGCGCAATCGTGGGCATATAAAAGGCCACGCTCAGCGAGTACATGGTAAAGACCGCAGCGAAGCTGACTTGCGGCAGAGAACCAAAGTACGCCGCGCCGGCCATACACGCCGCCGCCACCAAATGGCACAAGCCCAGCAGCTTTTGGGCGGGGACCCAGCGGTCTGCTACGATGCCGATGATCGCCGGCATAAACAGCGACACAAAACCTTGCATCGCATAAAACCAACCGATATTTTCAGCCAGCCCGGCCCCGGCCAGGAACGTGCCCATAGACGTCAGGTACGCACCCCAGACGGCGAACTGGAGGAAATTCATTGCTGTCAGACGAATTTTGATGTTCATAAGCGTTTAGGCCGGAGGGGGAAACCCCGGCGTGTATGCCTCCATGGAATAGACGGCCGGGGACCGCCTGCGCGGCACCTGCCGATAAAGCCATTGTACAAAAAATATATAATATGTGTACTACACACAAGGCCCCGGCGGGGCCGGGAGGTTTGTTTATGGCCGATTATAGTTTTGACGTAGTGAGCAAGGTGGATTTGAACGTTATCAGCGAAGCGGTGAACGCCGCCAGCAAAGAAATTGCCAACCGCTATGACTTTAAAGGGACCAACTCTACTTTAGAGCTCAACGAAAAAGACAATGAACTCAAACTGACGTCTGCCGACGAATACAAAGTGGCCGCTTTGCGCGATGTGCTTTTTACGCGCTTGGCCAAGCGCGGGGTCGCGTTAAAGAATTTGACGCAGGGCAAGGTGGAGTCCGCTCTGGGCGGCAATGCCAAGCAGATTATCAAAATCCAGCAGGGCATTCCCTCAGACAAAGCCAAAGAAATTTCCAAATACATCAAAGACGCCAAACTCAAAGTGGCCGCTTCCATTCAGGGCGACCAACTGCGGGTGTCTTCTAAGTCCAAAGACGAACTGCAGGCCACCATCGGCAAGCTGGGCGAAAAAGATTTTGGTTTGGATTTGCAGTTTACCAATTACAGATAGGAGCGTACATGAAAAAGATTGGTTTGTTTTTGATTTTGTGCTTATGCGGCGGGGTGACTTTTGCCGCGCAAAACGCCGAGCTGGCCTTCTTGCAGCGCATGGGGCTGGAAAAGGCGGAGACGGCCCGGCAGGACCGCAGCTTTGCCGCTTCTTTGGCGCGTGAAGCCGGTGCGTGGGCGGCCGCTCATCCGCAGGACCCGGAAGCCAAGACCGCCTTGCTGATGGCGGTGGACAACTATATGCGCGCGCAGGAAGAAGACCGCGCGTTGGTGGCTTTGTATCAGGTGCATTTTTTCTTTCCGTCTCAAAATGACACGGCCTTGCTTTCCTCTAATGTAGAGAAAGCCATGGACGAATTCAACCGCAAGCAAAAAGCCCAGGCGTTGAAACTGCTGGCCGTCCCCAGCGAGGGCGCCACGCGCCAGCAACGGCATGCGCAGCTGCTGCAGGTGTTGGTCAAGAGCAACTTGCAAAAAATTGCCGAGCCGGTCACGGAATTGTTTGAGGCCTATTTCACCGCTTACCCGCAGGACAGCGCCAAGGACAAAATGACTCTGTTGTATGGGGATTGGTTGCGCCAAAACGGCAATTATTATGCCGCGTTGGTGCAGTACAGAAAAGTCAGCGAACTGTTCCCCAATACGCCGTACAAAGCGGCCAGTTTGCGTATGGCGGCCGATGTGTACGCCGGAGATTTGAAACAGTATGAAGTGGCGGTGGCTCTGTACAACCGGGTGCTGAAAGAATATCCCACTTCCAACGAACGCGGCGTAGTGTACAAACACTTGGCCGTCATGGAAGAAAACCGCAAAGATTATGCCGCCGCCTTGGCTTATTATGAAAAAGCCATTGCCGATTTGGGCGCGCAGCCGGCCGCCTATGAGGCTTGGCGCGGCAAAGCCGATGTGTTGGCCAAGACCAAAGAATACCAGGCGGCCTATGACACCTTGCTCAATACCGCAGAAGAATTTTCCGCCGACGAGGACAAGTATGTCTCCAGCTTAACGGCGGCGGCGGAGTTGGCCGAGCGGCGTTTGAAAGCCTTGCCTTTGCAGAGCGCGGCGTTGGAAAAAATCCGCTTGAACTACCCCAAGACGCACCAAGCGCCGGAAATTTTGTACACCTTGGGTTACAGCTACGAAAAACAGGGCAAAACCGCCGTGGCGGCGCAGACCTACAAGCAGCTGATTATCAACTATCCCACCGACCGCTACGCCGACCGCGCGCAAAGCCGGTTGGGCCGGTTGGAAAAATAAATACCGCCGGAAATTTTGCAAAACCGCGCTTTCGGGCGCGGTTTTTTGCGGCCGAAAAAGAGGGGATTTTGGTAAAATAATTTTATGGAACTATTGGCAAGTTTGTGGGATATTTTTTTGCACTTGGATGTGCATTTAAACGCGTGGGCCGGCACCTTGGGACCGTGGCTCTATGGGGTACTGTTTTTGGTGGTGTTTTGTGAAACGGGGCTGGTGGTAACGCCCTTTTTGCCCGGGGATTCGCTGCTGTTTGCGGCGGGAGCTTTGGCTTCGCGTGCGGGCAGCCCGATAGACCTGTGGCTGCTGGCGCCGCTGCTTTTTGCTGCTGCCGTGTTGGGGGACAGCGCCAATTACGAAATCGGCCGCTGGTTGGGCCCGAAAGGGTTTACGCGCAAGGACAGCTGGTTACTCAATCAAAATCATTTGCACAAGGCTCATGCGTTTTATGAAAAGTATGGCGGCAAGACGATTATCCTGGCGCGTTTTATCCCCATCATCCGCACCTTTGCCCCATTTGTGGCGGGCATTGGCAAGATGAGCTACTGGCATTTTATTTCTTACAATGTCCTCGGTGCGGCGCTGTGGGTGGCGCTGTTTATCGGCGGGGGATATTGGTTTGCCGATTTGCCCTTGGTGCAAAAACATTTTCATTATGTCATCGTGGCCATTGTGGTCATTTCCGTGCTGCCCGCCGTTTATGAGGTGTGGGCCAACCGTAAGAAGTGAAATTCTTTTTCAGAAAAGAATTCAAAAACGCTGCGAAGTATCCCTACTTTTCTCCGGGGCAGAAAAGTAGGCAAAAGGCCCCGCGGGCCAGCGGAGCATAAAAAATAAAATTTTCTTTAGTCCGCCTTTAACTCGCCGCTTCATAGCGGCTCAGACAAAAGGCGGATTTTTGTTGTAAATTTTATTTTTTATCAACGCTCCGATGTCCGCTGTACAAACGGCGAAATGGCCCTTATCCATGTCGTCATTCCCGAGGGTCGTAATCGGGAATCTCAGCCTTATTGTTGTTCGTTTTTTGTTGTTAATCAAATAAGAGGTCATCCTGAAAAGTTTTTGTTCAGGATCTTCCATTTTTCTAGTAGTTGCCGTTGCCTTTATTAAATGAACGACTTAGGAAAATGGAAGATGCTGAGCAGAGACGTCTCAGCATGACCCTAATTTTTATAACAGCCTTGCCGTATTGTTTTTGCCGTTTATTTTTTTGCTTTTGTCGTCGTAGAAGTTGGCAACCTAATTTAAAACACTTGCACAATGTTTTTTTTTTGATAAATTTTGCGTATAGGCAAAATTTATCAAAAAAGGAACCCCACTATGAAAAA
>CAVHDF010000034.1:0-16004 GCA_963634865.1 Eggerthellaceae bacterium | reverse complement strand
CCGTTTATAAAATCAGGGTCATGCTGAGATGTCTCTGCTCAGCATCTTCCATTTTCCCCCGTTGTTTATTTAATAAAGGCAACAACAACGACTGGAAAAATGGAAGATCCTGAACAAAAACTTTTCAGGATGACCCCTGTTTTGTATAACGGCAAAAGGCGAACTGCAATAAGGCTGAGATTCCCGACCCTGCGGGCCGCCACCGCGGGAATGACGGCATGAATAGGACGGCCCCGGCTGCTCCGAGGACCGCAACCACGGGAATGCGGGCATGGAACGCAGCCCCGGAGCACCGCGGGCTGCCACCGCTTGGGCCGTTATCAAACCAAATTATATTGGAATGTTTCTATGCTATAATAAACTGTCATTATCCCAAGGAGAGAATCATGAAAAAAATAACCTGTCTGACTGCCGTTCTTGCCTTATTGACTTCTCAAACCGGGTGCGTGGGTACCCCCGCCACACAAGAGGACTTCCCCTACGCTACCCCCGAAATTAAACAACAGCTGATCAGCCGGATTTGGGGCGTAGAGGGCCCCGTGGAAGAGGATTTTTTAGAAACACAAAGTTGCATCCCCGTAGCCAAGGCCTTATGGCAGTACGGGGCTGCCGTGCTGGGTGAAACCATAGAGCAACAACTCTTTTGGTTTTACCTCTTTTCCTGGCGGGCTCACTTTTCTGATACATTGGCTGAATTTGATTTTGAGACGAGTTCTACGGACTTCCGTCTGGCCATGGAACAATTTGCGTATATCGGAATGCGTTTGTCCCCTTTCTTGAATGAGCACCCGGAGCAGGTCGGTAAAATCTTGGACGAGGTGGTCCGTTATGAGAAAGCCCATCCCTATGACCTTAAAAAAGCCGTAGAAAACCAGCTGAAAAAAATAGACGCTATGTCCAGAGAAGAGTTTGAGAAAAAAACGGGAGAAAGTTTCGAAAGCGACGAAGAATTCGCCGAAGCTAAACAGGAACTTTGGGACGAGCTGGATGAAATCGCCGAAGGCTTTCCCGAACTCCGGGAAAAATTTTTAGCCAATTATCAAAAAAAGGCAGAACAATTAAAAAAGGGGTTATCTGAGCAAGAAATCCGCCAACAAAACAAGGAAGAGCAAGGCGTTGCAGAATATGCCATTCATTTCCTGGCGCCCAAACTGTACCCCACTCAAATGCTTTTCGGTGAGTTCACGCTGACTCCCGATGAGGAGGGGCCGGCCTACAACTACCAAATCATTTTTCAAAAAAATGGTTCTCCGCAAGATTTGGGCATTAGACTAGAGAATGAAAAACCTCTGCCGTACTTAGTGGCAGCTGCTTGGTATTCCATTGTAGAAAATAAAGTGTATATCTTAGAGGGTTCTTTGCCCCGCAAAATCTTAGTGGAAAAAATACTCCATTCTGACGGAAAATGGGATGCTCTCCTGCTGACGCTGCTGCCCCACGGCAAAGTGGAACTGTATGTCTTTAGCCAAATTTCCAACGAGAAAGAGTTCATCTCCCAGTTCCAAGCAAAAACATGGGATGTGTCTTTCCAAAGATTCTTGCAACTTGCCACCAAACCGGGAATGGCAATGATTCCGGCGCAAGACTGGCAAGAATATCAGCAAAAGTCTTTGGAGCAGTTCCCAGACGCCGCCCAAAACTTGGCACAAAACGGCCTTCCGCCGACGGATGCCAACACTGACTATTGGGAAGAACCTGCTAACCACGCCGCCAAAGAAAGTCCCCAGCCGGAAAACCTCAACACGCCCAACGCGGCGGGCAACACGCCGCTCTTAGAAGCCGTGTCTAAAAACCAGCCTCAGACGGTAGAGGAATTGATTAAAGCCGGGGCGGACGTTCATTACAGAAACCCGGAAGGAGAAACGGCTTTGCTGGTGGCTATCAATCTAAATTTGGTTCCGCAAGTCCGGGCCCTGTTGGCAGCCGGAGCCGACGCCAACGATACCAACCCGAACACAGGTGAAACGGCCTTGATCACCGCTTCCATCATCGGCAATGAGGAAATTGTGAAATTGCTGTTGGAAGCCGGGGCCGATGTGAACGCAAAAAGGAAAATAAACGGCCGGAAAGTGGAGGAAAACGCGCTGACACTGGCCAAGACCCATGAACATGCCGGCGTGGTAGAATTGCTCAAAAAGGCCGGCGCCCAGGAACTGGCCTCCCGCCCTGCGCCGATTCCCCCCATTACGTCAGAGACTGAGGATGTAAACCAAGCCGATGCGGCGGGTTTTACGCCACTTTTTATGGCTCTGATGGCGGGCGATTTAAACCGCATGCAAGAGTTGATTGTCCAAGGGGCCAACGTAAATGCCAAGGTGGCCGGAGTGGGCACCCCGGTGCTGTTTGCTTGCTCCACCGGAAATGTGGAAGCGGTCAAAATCTTGGCCAACGCACACGCTAACCTCAACGAGGTAAATGACGCGGGCATGACCGCCTTGATGGTGGCGTGCTCTATGGGCAATGCGGAGTTGGCCCAAGTGCTGATTTCCGCCGGAGCGGATGTGAATATCAAGCAGCCTGAGCTGGGATTGAGCGCATTGAAAATTGCCAAACAGGCGGGCAATGAACCGCTGGTTCACCTGTTAGAGCAGGCCGGCGCCCAAGAATAAAAATTCTTATAAAACCCCCGGGCCAAAGGCTGGGGGTTTTTAAAAGTCCCTACAATAGTCCCTACACTATCGTCGGTAAATGGTGCGCCCAAGGCCGTATTGTAAGAAACGGCGTACAAGTTCGCCTTATTTGCGCACAAAAAAACCTGCCTTTCGGCAGGTTTTATATGGTGCGCCCAAAGCCGTATTGTAAATAACGACATACAAGTTCGGTTGGTCGCACAAAAAACCCCGAGTTTTCACTCGGGGTTTTTAAAAGTGCGCCCAAGGCCGTATTGTAAATAACGACATACAAGTTCGGTTGGTCGCGCAAAAAACCCCGAGTTTTCACTCGGGGTTTTTAAAAGTGCGCCCAACAGGAATCGAACTTGTATCTTCAGCTCCGCAGGCTGACACTCTATCCATTGAGCTATGGGCGCGGAAATCAGAACAACTTGTTTTTGACTACCTAATTATTTTAACATTTTTATTTTTTCATTTCAATATTTTTTGCATTTTTATTTTTTCCGACGGGAAACTCGGTCTTTTATAAGTATAAAATCTTAAAGCCCATGCACAGCGTCCAATCGCGCGAGCGCCAGTTGCCTCCCCAATGTGCACCGGGTTTGATGTACAGCGCCGTGCCGGGGTTGACCATCACACCCAGCTCGCTCTCCCACACCAGTTCCGCCTCGTGCGCGTGCTTGTAATTGATGTAATACTGCGGATCAAAGGTAATCCACCATTGCACATCACTCATATAAGAAAAAAGCAACCGCACGCGGCCGTAGTTGATGTTATCGCGCGAACCGTCCCCGGCGACGGAAAAAGTCTGTTTGTATCCCGCAGCCACAAAGAAGTTGGGGTTCACGGGATAAACGGCAAAAACCGCCGGGGCCAGCTGCCACTTGCCCGTGCCCAAACTGTCGTCGTTGGCGGTGGGCAAATAGCTGTCCAGCTTGACCCCGAAATCAAAATATTCGCTGTTCTGCACCGCCTGCGCCGAAAGCAACACATCCCCCAAGCCATTGTGGGAATCCCCCGGCGCCTCATAACGGGAAAAGGGCACTTCCACCCCCACATTGTAATCCGGGTTAAAGGCATAATACATTTTGGCCGTCAGAGTATCTATGGACACGCCGCCCCTGTTATCTATCACGGTGGTGGACGGAGAGAGCTCCATAGACGTTACATGGCGCGTCGGCGCGATGCCGGGAATACAAAATTTTTGCAACTGGGCAAAGCCCGGTACAGCACACAACATCCACAACGCAACCAACAACAAATATTTCTTATACATGGGGGTTCCTCCGGGAATAGGGACTATCTTTAGTATAACAATATTTCGCTAGCTCGTGTAAAAAGTTCAAAATAACTTTTATAGATTTTCTATTTTATGAGTCTGCAATCGTGCAAACAAAGCGGTAAGGAATATGATAAAATAGATAAGAAATAGCTGACTTTTTCGCGCCCGTAGTTCAATGGATAGAGCGTCAGCCTCCGAAGCTGGAAATGTGGGTTCGACTCCCGCCGGGCGCAAATTTAAAACCCCGCTTGGTGCGGGGTTTTTTATTTGGCAACTAATTTCACAAAAAAATTTTACTTTAACATCCAACCGTGCAGCACAAACCCACCCCATGCCGCCGCCAAGCCCAGCAGCACGCTGGCCCCCACATACAGGGCCGCTGCGCCGGCGCGGCCGTCCTGCAACATACGCAAGGCATCTGCAGAAAAACTGGAAAATGTAGTAAATCCCCCCAACACGCCCACCAACACAAACACCCGGGCCGGGTGCTGTACCGACAGCCAAAACGGGCTTAAATACCCAATGAACAAACACCCCACGATATTGACGGTAAACGTACCCCAGGCATAGCCCCATTTTCCGCCCCAGGCTGACAACGCCACACAGACCAAAAACCGCACCGATGCACCCAAAAAGCCGCCGGCTCCCGCCAATAACACATCCCCAAAAAGTTGTTTCATTGATACATTACCGCGCGGAACTCAGCTGTTTTATTAATGCCTTGGAACATCCAGCCTTTGCGGTCCTCGTCATACAAAGAATCAAAATCTTTAAAATTGCGCTTGAGCGCCTTTTCCAAATGGCGGTACACATTGCGCCGGTCCTTTTTCTGCAACCAATACAACCCCGCCAAATTAATATAGGGCGTAGGCAAGGTGTCGTCTAATTTTATCGCCGTCTCAAAATCCGCCCGGGCGGCGGCATATTTTTTTTGTTTCAAATACACATACCCGCGGTTGTTGTAGGCGATGGGCCACTTGGGCGAAAGCTCAATCGTCTTGGTATAATCGGCCAAAGCCTTATCCCACTGTTGCATTTCTTCATACACCAGCCCGCGGCGATTGTAAAAAATCGGCTCCGGCGTCAGCTCCACCAATTTGCTGTAATCCTCCGCCGCCGCTTCAGACTCCCCCATATCCTTAAACGCCGCCGCCCGATAGCGGTAAGCCGGCGCAAAGTCTTCTGCGCGGTTGACGGCCTTGCTGTAATAAGACACCGCCTCATCCAACCGCCCCTGATTATGCCGGATGCGCCCCAACAAATAATAACTCTGCGGCGCGGATGGGTCCTGCTGCATCAGCCACTGCAAGGGCTGCTCGGCCTGCTCGTACTTATACGCATAAATATAAGATTCCGCCAGCTCCTGCGCCACGGCGGGCGTTTGTTTGCGCCGGGACAAATACTTTTTGTAATCGGCCACCGCCAGCGTATACTGGCCCAAGGCCTTGGCGCAGCGCGCGCGGTTTAGATAAAAATCCGGGTAGTCCTTTTTTAAAGAAATGGCCTTGGATAAATCCGGCAACGCCAAGGAATATTTGTGCTCTTGCATATACGCCAGCGCGCGGGCATAATAGCGGAAAGGGTCCTTGGGGGTCAATGTCAGGGCCCGGGTATAATCGGCCACGGCTTGCTTGTGCTTACCCAAGGCCAAATAGGCATCCGCCCGGTAATGCCACGCAGCGGCCAAATTCGGCGCTTTTTTAACGGCTTGCGTCAGCAGGCGGACTTGCTGGGCCGGGTCCGTTTCCGCCTTGGCGCGGCGCAACAGCTGCGTGCCGCTTTGCGCCTGCAGCAGCCCCGCGCAACACAACAGCCCAATGCATAAACTCCATTTTAAATAGTTCATTCTACCACACCCACATCAAACATAAAATAAAAGTAACCGCTCCGCCAAGGTATAACACCCACAAAAGCAAGCTGGCCAACCAACGCAAATTTAAAAATATCGCGCCCACCAACGTGGCCCGGCTGGCAAACAAAGCCGAAAAATTAACCGTCGCCCCGGACAGTCTGGCCAGCCGCGCCAAAAATACCGAGCGCGTCACAAAGGTCAGCAGCGATAAAAACACCCCCGCCACCACCGCCGGACCGCGCCCCAGCCGGTAGGCCCTTAACGGGGCGACCACTTCGCGCAGGCTGTTCTCTAAAATCACCCGCGCCTGCTGTTTGGCCACGCCCTCTTCCATGCGCTCTACGTGCAGGCAGACCCGCTCCTTCAGCGAAGCAAACCACGCGTATAAAAAATCTTCTGCGCTTTCCGCCACGGCGCGCAAGGTAAACAGAAAAGCCATGGCCAGCCCATACCCCAAAGCCAACCCGCCGCACACGCTGCATATCAGTCCCACCGCCGCCCACGCCAGCAGTCCGGGCAACATAAAAAAGAGGGTCTGATATACCGCATACCCCAGCAGGGCAAACAACACGCCCGCGGCTAAAAAGTGGGGCAGAAAAATCCGGCGCAGCAGCACCAAAAAACCGCCCAGCGAAAACAAAAACGCCGCCCGCAACCGCTGCGAAAGAGCGGTCCGGTTGTCTTCTTCAGCGACGGAAAGCTTAATGCCCATGATGGCAGCACCCGCAACATCCGCCGCAGGGGCCGTCGGGAGCCTTTTTGGTGCGGGTAGGCACGGCCGAGGAAACCTTGACCACCTTGCCCAATTTGGCGTCGTATTTATAGGTGCCTGTATTATTTTCTTGCATAGGTTTATTATACCAATTCCGCCTGCGGCGCCTGTGTTTTGCTTCTAGCGGCCGCTTTGGGCAATCAGCTCGCGCAAAGTGCGGTTGAAAAAATCCTTAGACTTTAACGCCTCTAAGGTCAGCGGCATACGATAGCGCCAGTAATGCCGCGGATTGGCGGGTATATTAATGCGCTCACTCTGCACATCGGCTACGCGCAAATCCTCATCCAAACTGCTCCAGTCTTGAAAGGACAGCGCGCACACCAAAGACGGGCTGTTTAAATGCATCTGCACCACTTGGCGGCAGACATCCGCCGGGGCCTGCTTCGGGGCCGGGCCCGGGCGTTGCAGCACGTGATTGTAAAAATCTTGCGTTAAGGCCGGGTCCTCTTCCCACCAGGCGCGCAGCGGGTTCATGTCGTGGGTAGAAATACTGCACACACTGCGCCATGGGTAGCGCGCGGGGTCGGCAAAGGTTTGCCCCGGGGTTTTGGGCATACGCTGGATTTCCAGCGTCAGCATTTTCAACTGCTCCAGCACGCCGGGCACACAGGCGGGGATCATTCCCAAATCCTCCGCACAGGGCAACATGCGGGTACACTGCGTCAAAGCGGGCAATTTCTTCAGCGCCTCTTGCGCCCAGAAGTCATTGTTTCGCTCGTAAAAATAGTGGTTATACAGCCGCGTAAACGCCGCTTGCTGCGGGGCGGGCAAAGCCTTAAACACCGCTTCTTCCAGCACGGCAATGCGCGGGTGATACAGCCCGGCGCGGCGGTGGTCCGGCACAAACAGCACCTGATTGTGCAAGCTGTATAATCCGTCGCGGATTTGCAACTTTTGCTCGTCCGTAGTCCGGGCGAAGAACTGCTGCACTTTGCGTTGGGTGTCATAAGCTTGCTTGATTTGCCACCCTTCGGGCGTGCGGCGCAAAAATTCCCGGCAGACCTTTTCTTTTTGCGCGCCAAAGAGCTGCGTTAAAAGCTCCTCGCCAATCCGGGGTTTCAAATAGGACTCTTGCCAAGGAATGCCCCAGCGTTCTATTTCTTCTTTACTTAAGGCCAAGGCCGGGGCAAACTGCCCCAGCAAACCCTGTACACTGTGCATCGGAATTTCCCAAATGCGGAAAAAGCCCAGCACATGGTCTACGCGGTATGCGTCAAAATATTCCGCCATTTTGGCAAAGCGCCGCGTCCACCAACTGTAACCGTCCTGAGCCATGGCTTCCCAATTATACGTGGGAAAGCCCCAGTTCTGCCCCGTGGCCGAAAAGGGGTCCGGCGGGGCTCCGGCCTGGGCATTGAGATGAAAGAGCTGGGGCTCGGCCCATGCGTCCGCGCTAAAGCGCGACACGCCAATAGGAATGTCCCCCTTGAGCAGCACGCCCTTTTCCCGTCCGTAACACGCAGCGGCCAGCAGCTGTTTGTGTAAAATGTACTGAACGTAATAGTAAAAGGAAACTCTCCCGTATGCCGCCCCGGACGGCGCACACAATGCTTTGATTTGCTCGGAGTCATAGGCTCTAAAGCGCAGCGGCCAACGCGTAAAATCCGGCGTGCCAAAACGGTCGCGCAAATAGCTAAACGCCGCATACGGCACCAGCCAGCGTTGGTTACGCTCAAAAAACTGATGAAACTCCTCCGACGACAGCACCCGTTCCCCGTCCTGCACAAAAGACAAGTGCAGATATTTCCGTTTAGCCTTATTGACCGCCTCATAATCCACCTGCGGCAAGGCATTCAAGCGCACGCGTTCCCGCTCCAGCCGGGCAGCCTCACCGGTTTCCTTAAGCGGGGGCAAAGCGCGCAAATTAACATACATCGGGTGCAACGCATACACCGACACGGCATTGTACGGATAAGAATCCGTCCAAGTGCCCGTGAGCGTGGTGTCATTAATCGGCAAAATTTGCAGGACCTTTTGCCCGGTTTGCACCGCCCAATCCACCAGCCGTTTGATGTCGCCAAAGTCTCCTACGCCAAAGCTCCCCTCGGAGCGCAAGGAAAACACCGGCAGCACCGTGCCCGCCAGCTTCCAAGGCGTACGGGCAAAAACAGGCCGCAAATCCGACAGCACCCCCGCATGCCCCGCCGGAGGAACGGGCAAATTCAAGCGGTGATTTTCCCCCTCTTCCCACCGGGGCGCACGATTGGCAGAGCAAATTAAGAATTTAAACTCCGTCCCGGCGGGCACTTCGGCCGCGTGGAGCGACACGCTCCACTCATGCAAAGCGCTTTTGCGCAGGGGGACGGCCCGGGCCGGGTCCCACTGCCCCAAGGCCGGGGCGCTGCCTGTAAGGCACAAAGTTTCCCCCGGCTGCACCTGCGGGGCCGAGGCACGCAAAATATAGGTCTGCTCAAAGGTTTCATCGGGCAGATTGGGATAATCGTGCGCCGGGAAAGCGCAGGTATACGCCGTGCTGTACAAGGGGGCCAAATCCGGCGCGTCACGCCAAAAATCATGCAAATCATAATGCGCGGCAGAACTGGGGCCCGCCACCAGCTTGCGCGGCACGGCGCGCCATTCGCTGCGTTTGAGGCGGCCGTTCTCTTGCACCTGATAATGATAAATCAGCTCCGCCCCGGGCGGCAAGTCCAGCTCTAAATCGGCCTGCCAGGTCATGCCGTCCAACGTGCGCAAGGGCAAAAGGCGCTGGCGGCTGGGTTGCCCCAAACCAGACACGTGCAGCACGGCTTTGATTTGTTCCCCCCAACGGGTGCGGTAAGGCAAGGTAAAATGCAGGTGCATACTCATTTCTCCCACCAAATAAAATGGACGGGGCCAGGCCCCTGTTTTCATTATAACATTCCCCGCCCGGGAGCGGGCAAACTTTTCTGGCCACAAAAAAGGAGCCCGCAGCGGGCTCCTTTTCAAAAACATTTTTTACAACTGACTTAGCCCCACAGGGCCACCTTGGTTACCTTGTCCATGCGGCGCACTTTGGGTTCGCCCACCAGCTCTTGGATGTACGCCTCGGCAATAAAGATTTTGGTGCCCGGCAACAGATGCCCGCCGGTGACTTGGTATTCTTTATTGGCAAAGGTGACATGGGCATGCACGCAAGGGCGGTTGTCCTGGATGCTGATATTGCCCGTGAGGTTCAAAATTTCCATTTGCTCGGTGATGACTTTTTTGTCGTATTTCTTTTTGGTTTGGTCATACACGCTGACGGTGGCGTTTTCCACCGCGCCGACCACGCTGACAATGCCGCATTTGACTTGGTTATCGTGGCAAAAATCCGCCAGCGATTCCAACAAGTCTTTGCCTTTGGGGAGTCTGAAGATATACGTTCTTCCGGTTAAATAAGGTTTTTCTTCTGCCATTTTTTTCTCCTTGATATCCTTTATTGCCAGCTGGATTGTTTGCGCAGCGCCAGGTATTCTCTGACGGCGCGCAACTGGCCGGGGGCGTCCATGCCCGCCTCTTCATACACTTTAGCGGCCGAAGCACTGCCCAAAAACACCCCGCGCTTGTGAGGGAACAGCGCGCAGGCGCGGCCTTGGTCGCTATGCAGCCACACATCCAGCGTAGGCAATGTAAAATCGGTAATGCCGGTGGCGATTTGCTTCCACTGCGGCGGCACCAGTTTGTCCTGCTGCGCTTGCGGCAACAGTTCAAACAATTCGCGGCTGGTTACATAAATCACCGCCACGTTGGCGTTTTCTTTTTGAAGCTGCGGCAAAACGCCCTCTACAAAAATCCGCCCCGCCCCGGCGCCCTGCACAAAAATCACGCCGTCGGGGGTGCCTTGGGGTTTCATCAGATAATACACCCCTTGGGTCGCCGCGAGGGCCGGGTCCACGCCCAGTGCAGCGCGGTCCATCATCTTGTACGACGGGCGCACCACAAACGGGCTCAGCACCGCCGGGCGCAACGCAAACGCACGCGTCACCAGCGGCCAAATTTCATCCACTTCCAGCGGGGTCAGCGTAATGCCCACGCCCTTGGGGAAGTTATCCTGCACCAACTGCAAAGCTTGCGGGTCGGCATGCGTGGGGCCGTCCTCTCCGGTCGGCACGCCCGCGTGGCCGTTAAAAAGCACCAAGGTATTGGGCTTGCCGCCCACCTCGTGCGCGGCTTGATAGCCGATGGCATGCAAGCGGGCCGCCACATGGGCAAAAGCCAAAAACGCCGCATACGAAGAGGCCACCCCAATGTGCCGCCCAAAGCTGGACACCCCGCTGCACACCCCGGCCATGCCGTCCTCGCAAATACCGCCGATAGACAGCTCCCGGCTGAGCGGATTGGTCACCGTATTAAAAAAGCCTTTGGGGAAATCCTTGGCGATATTGCCGGCATTGGTGGAGCCGTACAAATCCGCCGAGCCCGCCAAAATGCAGCCGTTGGTTTGTTTATTCAAATAGGCCAGCACATTGCCCAACACCCCGCGGGTGGTATACCCCTGACCAGGTTGAAAAGCAAATTCCTCCGGCGGGCGGGCCGGGTCAAACCCCGTGTAAATCTTTTCCACGTCGCCCAAGGTCGGGCGCACTTCGCGCCCCATAAAGCGCAAGTCGGCCGCGCGGTCGCGGATGTTTTGCGCCGCATAAGCAGCCACCGCTTTTTCCTGTTCCAAGGCGTGACGCACGGTCTGCAAGACGGCCCAATAATTTTTTTCAATGTTTTCCGGCGTTTTCTCCCCTTCAAAGCGCGGGAATGGCACGCCGTAAAGCTGTTCAAACTCCGCCAACGCACCGTAAAACTCCGGCGAGCAAAACTTGTGCCCCGCCCCGTGCGAAGCCCGGCCCTCAATGCCGTAATGCCAGCCTTTCACTGTGCGGTACACGATGGCGGTGGGCTGGTGATTTTTAAATTCCATGGCCTTCTTTTGGGCTGCGTAAATCTGTTGGAAATCGTGGCCGTTAGGCACGTAAATCACATTAAAATCGTGGATGCGCAGCATCTCCACCGGGGTCCACTGCACATAATCACCGGGGGCTTGGCCGTCGTTGGTCACGCGGTTGCTTTCAATGGAGGCTTCGTTCCAGTCCAAGTGAAACACCAAGTTGCGCAGCTGCGCCGTGGCCGCACAGGCCAAAGCCTCGCTCACGCGCCCGGCCGTCATGCCGCCTTCGCCCTCTAAAATGTTGACCGTGGGGCAATTGCGCCCGTAAGCGTCCGCCGCCGCCAAAGCCAAACCGACCGCAGAAGCATCCCCCACGCCGCTGGCCCCGGTAGAGGTGCGCACAAACGGCACCACCGGCTCCGGGTGGCCGCCTAAGGCCTTGCTGTGAAATTGCGTAAACAACGGCGTACCTTGGGCTTTGTTGTGGCGGAACCCCAGCAAATCCTCCAAACGCAGCTGGTCCTTTTCTTCTTCAGCCAACAAGGACGGATTTGCTATGCGCACGCACTCGTTGCGCAAGGCCCAGTGGGCATATAACCCCAGCGCCTTGTGCCCCGCGGCGTAAGACAAAATATCATTGTCCTGCCGGTGCGGGTGCGCCAACTCATACGCCATAAATTTATACAACAACAAATTGACGATACGCCCCGAGGAAATGCTCCCCCCCGGGTGCCCGGACGTCGGCACAAAGTTATACAAAATGGCCACCAGCGCGCGATAGGCGGCGTCTAATTTTTCCAACTGGGCCAAATCAGCTGCGGGCAGCTGATACTTCTCTTGCGTCAATAAATCGGTTACGTCCACATATTCGCCACGTTTGGGGGCCAGGGTAAAAGTTTTCGTCATGATTGATTACTCCTTGATTTGAAATCCGTTTTCCAACACCGCCTGCAACAAATCCACCGTGGCGGCGATGTCTTGCTCGTCGGCCACTTCCACATTGGAATGAATATTGCGCACCGGCACCGACAGCGCACACGCGGGCACGCCCGTCTTGCTGCGGTGCAGGGCTCCGGCGTCATTTCCGCCGCGCGGCGCAATACGCAGCTGCGAGCGAATTTGCCGGGTCCGGCACAAAGCCAACAACGCTTCCAACAGCCATTGCGGGGTAATGGTGGCCGCGTCCAATGCGCTAACCGCCACGCCGCCGCCCAAGCGGGTTAAATACTCCTGCGGACGGCACGAGGGAATGTCCGCCGCGCCCGTGGCGTCCACGGCCAAGGCCACATCCGCATCCAGCCCAAAGGCCGCCGTACCCGCCCCGCGCAAACCCACTTCTTCCTGCGCGGAAAAAACGATATGCACCCCCACCTTGGGGTGACGCACCCGGCGCAAGGCCTCCAGCAAGCAAAAGCAGCCTACGCGGTCGTCTAACGCTTTGGCGCAAATGCGTCCGTCGCCAAAGGATTCAAAGGGGCGCTGCAAGGTAACAAAATCTCCCACCGCCACGCGCTGCGTCACCGCCTCGGCGGGCAGCCCCACGTCTATAAACAGCTCTTCCAGCGGCACGGCTTGGGTGCGTTCTTTGGGTTGGGTAATGTGGGCCGGCTTGGTGCCGATGACACCCGTCAAAGGGCCCCGGGCCGTATGCACGGTAACGCGTTGGGCCAGCAGGGTGCGCGGGTCAATCCCGCCCACGGGAACAAAATATAAAAATCCGCCCGGCGCGATATAATGAATCATCAGCCCCACTTCGTCCATATGGGCGCACAAAACGATTTTTTGGGAAGTGCTCCCCGGCAGATAGGCCAGCAAATTGCCCAGCGCATCGGTGTGAAGGTCTTGGGCCAAGGGTTGCAACTGGCGGGCGATCTCTTGGCGCACGGCGGTTTCCCGTCCGGCAATGCCCCCCAGTTCACACAATTTTTTTAGATTAGAAAAGTCCATTTTACTCCCTATACGCGCGCAATAGTATATACATTATACTCACAAACGCCCCTTTTGGCAAGTTTTAGACTCTAGTCCCTTTTGCGTTGGACAAAAGTAGGCACAAGCGCGTAAAATTTGTAAAATAGGTTTGATAAGTATATTTTTCAGGAGGAGCTTCATGACCGTATCTTACAAAGAGCTGGGTCTGGTTAACACCAGAGAGATGTTCAAGGACGCTATGGCGGGCGGTTATGCCATTCCGGCCTATAACTTTAACAACATGGAACAGTTGCAGGCCATCGTCACGGCTTGCGTGCAAACCGGGTCCCCGGTGATTTTGCAAGTTTCCAAAGGCGCCCGCCAATATGCCAACTCCACGCTGTTGCGCTGGATGGCCCGCGGCGCGGTGGAAATGATGAACGAAATCGGCAAACCGGTGCCCTTGTGCTTGCACTTGGACCACGGCGACAGCTTTGAACTGTGCAAAGATTGCATTGACAACGGCTTTTCTTCCGTGATGATTGACGGTTCTCACTTGCCGTACGAAGAAAACGTGGCCTTGACCAAAAAAGTGGTGGAATATGCCCACCAGCACGATGTGACCGTAGAAGGCGAATTGGGCGTGTTGGCCGGTATTGAGGACGAAGTGTCCGCCGAGCACCACACCTACACCGATCCGGCCCAAGTGGAAGATTTCGTCAAACGCACGGGCGTGGATTCTTTGGCCATTTCCATTGGCACCTCTCACGGCGCTTACAAATTTAAAGTGCAACCGGGCGAAAAATTGCCGGAGCTGCGCTTTGACATTTTGGAAGAAGTTTCCAAACGCTTGCCGGGCTTCCCCATTGTGTTGCACGGTTCTTCCAGCGTACCGCAGTGGGCCGTCAAACAAATCAACGAATACGGCGGCAAATTGGAAAACACCGCTGGCGTGCCCGAAGAACAATTGCGCAAAGCCGCCAAAATGGCTGTGTGCAAAATCAATGTGGACTCCGACGGCCGCTTGGTCATGACCGCCACCATCCGCAAAATCTTCGCCACCAAACCCAGCGAATTTGACCCGCGCAAATACTTGGGCCCGGCCCGCGAAGAATTGATCAAAATGTACGCCGAAAAGAACCAGAACGTATTCGGTTCCGCCGGCCGCGTGAAATAAGTTTTTACTTCACCCAAATCCCCGGGCAACCCCCGGGGATTTTTTTGCCGCAAAATAATCTTTTTCGGCGGTGGCCGCGACGGCGTTTTTTTGATAGACTAAGAAGAAAGGAGGGCCTATGTCTAACGTCTTTGCTAAAAAAGTGATTTCGCTGCAAAACGCTTTAACCGTTCAGCCGCACGCCATTGTCAGCCAAACCGTGGCGGAAAACGGCGACACGTCGCTGACCTTGTTTGCCTTTGACCAAGGGCAGAACATTGCTTCCCACAGCGCGCCGGTGGATGCGGTGGTGCTGGTGACCCAGGGGGAAGCGCAGATTACCGTGTCGGGCCAAAAATTTACCCTGCACGCGGGTGAAATGCTGCTCATGCCCAAAGGCGAGCCGCACAGCCTGCTGGCGGTAAGCGCCTTTAAAATGGCGTTATTTAAAATTTGACCACTGACGAAAATCCCCCGGGGTTTAAGACCCGGGGGATTTTTATAAATGACTTTCGTTGCCACACTGTGCGATTAAAGTTAACAACCAGTGGCTGTCGGAAACAAACTGCAACGGTTGGTATCTTTGATATTGGTGGGGAAAGAAGAAACAGGAAAGGGATCACTGGGACAGGAACCCCATGTACACGCCGAAGAGGTAATGTTGCCGTCTTTGTCCACTGTGGCAGAGTAATCCCAATCACCAGCTCCTGTTGTTCTCAGCGAATACCCCCCATTCACGGGATCCACTTCAATGACAAAATAATTTCCATTCCCAGCATACAAGACATGTTCCAAAGTGCCATCCAAGTTAAATCTCCACAAAAGAGTGTCTCCATTTTCCTTTTTGGTGTCCACTTCGGGCCCATCCTTTGTCGCTGAGCAATCCATGCAGTCATTGATTACTTTTCCGACCAAATCCTCCCAGCTGGACGAACCGCCCGTAGAGCCACCCGTTTCGCCCGTGTTACCACTTTCACTGCCCCCGGTCTCTCCGGTGTTTCCACCCTCATTGCCGCCCGTGGAGCCGCCGCTTAACGTGCCGCTGCCCGAGCCTTCCAATACATACGCCGTATACGCACCATTTGCACCCACTTCCGTGCCACCCATGCCTAAGCACAATTGTTTGGCACGTTCGCTGCTGGTCAGGGCTTCGCAATGGATTTCTTGCGGGAAGTTAGCACTTTGCGCAAAATACATTACGTATTTGTTATCCAAGCCGTCTTTGCTGGCAGATACATAGTCGTTGGTGCCGTCAGCAGAGACTTCCACTTTCACACCGTCACCAAATTCGGCTTTGTTTCCATTGACGGTGCCAGGTAATTGGATGTCCAAGTTCTGTAAATCATCAGTATATTCCGCTGAGGCCATAAAAAAAGCTTCTTGCGCATTTTTCACATCCGTAGCTACTGGCATCAATGTAGCATAGCGGCTTTTGTCCACCGCTTTTTGATACTGCGGCAGAGCCACGGCAGAAAGTATGCCGATGATGAGAACGACGATTAACAACTCAATGAGCGTAAAGCCGCTTAAACGGCCCGTAGAACGATTTTTCATATTCGCCTTCCTTTTTTGGTAAATTTTG
>CAVHDF010000033.1:0-16088 GCA_963634865.1 Eggerthellaceae bacterium | reverse complement strand
GCTCCGCAGGCCCGCGGGGCCTTTTGCCTACTTTTCTGCCCTGGAGAAAAGTAGGAATTCTCCGCGGCGGCCTTTGGGTCCTTTTCTGCCCCAGAGAAAAGGACATAAAAATCAGGGCGGACGCCCGTGAATGCGCCCGCCCCTGAGGTTAAACTATTTGTCTTAATCGCTTAAAACAAGAAGTTTAACTGCCTTTTCGGCAAAATTGGCACTGCTGCTGGCCCCCGTGTACCGTCTGACAAGGCGACCATACCGCCCCGCGCGTTCACCGCGCGGGACAGTTAGCATAGCAATTTTAAAGTTATTTTACAACGGCTTCTTTTTTGAGGAAGTCAAACACTTTGCGCTCATTCAAAGTGGCCAGGATGTGCTCCTTGCGTTCTTCAAAGAAAGCGCGGATTTTCTTTTCGTCTTCTTTATTCTTGGCATTGGCGGTCAAGCTCTTGTCCAGCTCGGCTTGCCAATCGGCCTCGGTGGCCTGCAGATTTTCTTTTTTGGCAATGGCGTGGATGATATAACCAATACGCAAGTCCTTCTCCACCGTGGGGCGGATGCGGTCTTCAAAGCTCTTTCTTTGTTCCGCGGTCAATTGGTCCGCTTTGAGCTGCGTGACGTTGCGCACAAAGTTATTGAGCGAATTGTCCGTATATTCTTGCACCAAGGTTTCGGGCAAGGCAAAATTGTTCATTTTGACCAAGTGCTCTTCAATTTGGTTTACAAAGTCGCGGGCGGAGTTTTCTTTGGCCTCGGCATTGAGCCCTTCTTTCACGCGGGCTTTCAAAGCGTCCAAGGTGTCAAAGCCCATGTCTTTGGCAAAGGAATCATCCAAATTGGGCAACAATTTGGTCTTTACGTCGTCCACCGTTACGTGGAAAGAGAGCGTATCATTGCCTTCTTTTACTTCAAAATCTTTCGTGTCGCCTTTTTTCAAGCCCAACACGGCTTTGGCCAGCTCGGGCATGGTTTGCGGGGCGGCCATATCAATCAGTTCGCTGTCGGCGGAGAGTTTGTAATCTTCCGTGCCGTTGCGTTTGCCCTTGTACTGCACCACGGCGTACACTTTGTCGTCAATAACGGTACCTTCCGGGGCGCTTTCCAAGCGGGCATTGCCTTGGCGGATGCGTTCCAATTGGTCGTTGATTTCGGCGTCGGTCGCGGTTTCGGCTTTTTTGGTGACCGGGATGGCTTTGTAATCTTTCACGTCAAATTCCGGGGCGACGTCCACCGCCATTTCAAAGGAAAAGGCTTTGCCGTCGGCAAACGTGTTGAAATCGGCCTTGGTCAAAGAGGGCAGGGCCACCGGGTTTAATTTGCTTTGGTCCAACGCGGCGGAAATGGCGCTTTTGATAGCCAAATCCAAGGCGCGTTCTTTGATGTGTCCGGCAAAATTTTGTTTGACTAAATCCATGGGGACTTTCCCGGCGCGGAAGCCCTGCATTTGGGCGCGGGACTGCACTTGCACGGCGGCGTTTTGGAACGCCTTGCTGATGAGGGACGGGGCCGCTTCCACGCTTAGGTTCACGCGGCATCCTTCTTTGCTGAGTTGTTTGGTTTTCACTTCGCCTTCGGCGGCGGTTTTGAAAATGGACATGATCTTCAAGCTCCTTATAATATAGACAAATTTGGACGGAGAGGGACTTGAACCCTCAAGGGTCACCCCACACGCTCCTAAGGCGTGCGCGTCTGCCGATTCCGCCATCCGTCCTATATATTAAAATGTGGGCCATGTGAGGCTCGAACTCACGACCTTACGCTTAAGAGGCGTCTGCTCTACCAGCTGAGCTAATGGCCCGGTTAAAGAGATTATAGCAAATAATAAGCAGCAGAGGGGCGGGGATTCTGCCCGGGGTACTGCCTTGTGAAGTTATTTTAACATATTTTATCCCGCCGGCGCAAAAAATATTTTTCCCCGCATAAAAATGTTTTCATCCCCGCGCGTGCAAAATTAGCTATAATAATTTTGTCATTCACTTTATGCAACGAGGTCCCCACATGAACAAACTACTTTGTGCCTTGCTCAGTGTTTGCTTGTTTGCCGCACCGGCGGCGCAAGCCATAGACCTGGGCGACTTTGATAATATTGACGCCATTATGGAAGACAATGCCTTGACCGAAACGGCCAACCGCTATTCGGCCCTGCAATTGTCCTACTTCCCCGAGGCGGCCACCCGCATCGGCTTTGAATCGGCCGACAGCCAGCTGGACCAGCGCGACACCGAACGCGACGCCCAAGCTCTGCGCGCTTATAATATTGTAGAGGAAACCCTCAAAGAAGTCCGGCGCAAAAACCTGTCTGAGCAAAAAAAGACGGACTACGATATGCTCCAAGCCCGCTTGGCGCTAGATAAATGGGCGCTCAACTCTGACCGCAACGCCTCTAACCCGCTGCTTTATTCGCAGGCGTTTGACGCTCTGTACGATTTGCTCATTAAGAACTTGACCTATCGGGATTTGCAGGACCGGGACCTGGCCGCCCGCATGCAGGCCTTGCCCAAAGTGGCCGATGAGGCGGAGAAGAATTTATCTACGCCTTCGTCCTTTTTGAGCCAGTTGGCCATGGAGCAAGCCTACTACGCTTATTTGTCCTTTGACGAGCTGGCCCAATACCTCTTGGCCCGCGCGCAAGACGACGTCAGCCGCGCCCAAACCCGCAACGACGCCGCCGAGGCCAAGAAAGCCATTAAAAAGATGTTTGATTTGTTCAAACGCTTGGCGCAAGAAAACCAAGAGCAAGACTTCCGCCTGGGTGAAAAAGACTTTGCCTTTGTGCTCAAAAACCGCTACTTTGTGGACCAAAAATTCCGCCCCATGGAAAAATATTTGACCAAAAACCTCGTCGCTGCGCAACAGCAATTGGCCAAAACCTTGGAAATGTTTGCCCTGCCGGTGCAACAAGAAGAAATGGTGGTGGAAGACATCCAAGTCCCCGGCGAAGAAACGGCCGACGGCGTGACGGTGACCCCGTTGGAGCCGGCCCCCGCCCCCAAAGCCAAAAAGTCCAAGGGGCAAGCTCCGTCCGTCAATGCGGCGCAGTTTTACGCCATTGCCCACCGCATCGTGCATGACGTAAAGAACCAAGATTTCATCAAATCTCTCACCAGTGAAGCGGGCAATTTGGCCAAATTCTTCGCCCAAGACAGCACCCTGCCCACGTCGGGCGTGGACTTTCACTTAAGCCAAATGCCAGGCTATTACGCCTATTTTAACGCCTACCGCTTTATGCCCCCGTTTGGGACGCAAAGCAACCCGGAAAACGACTTCCTGCTGCGTTTGCCCGCCGGCAATGAAATCACCAAGCAAGAAATGTTGGACCGGGATTTCAACGTATTTAACTTAAAGCTGCTCATGGCGGGGCAACTGGTGCCGGGCGTGTATTACCGCGCGGCCTACAGCCAACCGCTGTTGTCCTCGTTCCGCAAAATGTACTCCGTGCCGACCTTGCAAAACGGTTGGGAAGTATATGCCCAACACGTGGCCAATGAACGCGGCTACATCATCACCGATGAGGAGCAACTTTTCTTGGCCTGGGCCGACTATGTGCGCGCCATGGAGGCCTTGTTGGACTTGCGCCTGCATACCCGCCAAATGACGTATGCCGAGGCATTAGCCTGGTTGACGGAAGAGCACGGCTTTGACAAAGCGCAAGCCGAAAATATGCTCAAGCGCTCCGCCGCGCAACCCGGGGAAGCCATCAGCTACATTTACGGTTACGACGCGTTGAAAAACCTGCGTGCCAAATACCAAAAGAAACAAGGCAAAAAGTTCTCTTTGGCCGATTTCCACGCCAAGGTCATGTCCTTGGGGAACATCCCCCCCAGCCGCTTGGAAGCGGAAATGGAGAACGCTTACAAGGTGGAAAAAAGCCACCTGACCCAAGCGCTCAGCACGCCGTTCTATTTGAACTAAAAACAGACAGACAAAAGCCCCGCTCGGTTGAGCGGGGCTTTTTTGTTGTCAGAAGATTATTATTGGTAAATGTCGTACCCGGTCTTAGAGGCCGTAAGGCGCATACCGGCGGACTGACAGACCTGAGCCCCCAGCTTTTTGTCCGGCTCGTAGGCCCGGCACTCCCGGGTGCCGCCTTGGTAATTAACCACATAAGAAACCGCTTCATTCTCTATCCACCCTTGCACTGCCAAAGGCCTATTATCCTCTTTGAACAAGCAAATTTCAAAGGTGCCGTAATAAAACTTGGCAGAGCAGTCATTGCCGGAAGTAACCGACTTAGCTGGCGGTAGGGCAATGTCCAAGGCTTGGTGGTCCAAGGCATATTCCCCATTGGCCAAAAAATACCGCTCCTGCGCCTGTACGATAGACGTCGCCAAAGTCACTAGTTGCGTAAAGCGGGCCTTGGCCACCGCCACGCGGTATTGCGGCAGTGCTATGGCGGAGAGTATGCCGATGATAAGGACAACGACCAACAATTCAATGAGCGTAAAGCCGCCTAAACGGCCCATAGAGAAGTTTTTCATAGTGGGGTTCCTTTTTTGATAAATTTTGCCTATACGCAAAATTTATCAAAAAAAAAACATTGTGCAAGTGTTTTAAAAAGAGTTGCCAACTTCTACGACGACAAAAAGAAAAATCCCCGCCATACAAACCAGCGGGGAAGCAAAAACCTTATGCAAAAATCTTAAAACCAACCAAAGCGCTTTTTGGCTTGCGGCGGCGGCAACTGCTCCGCGCCGACCACTCCCAGCACCCGGCCTTTTTCATCCACCACGGGCACCACCGGCTGCCCTTGCAAAAGCAGTTCCCGCGCTTGCGCCAAAACAGCTTGCGGGGCCAAGGCTTTCGCTTCCGTCATCACAGAGCCAGCCGTGCTGGTGGGCACGTAAAAAGCTAGTTCCGCCGTGCGAATAAACCCTTTGAGCGTGCCGTCCTTGGCGCACACCAAACAGGCGGGGGGCAATTTTTTGCGCGGCAATGTTTTCAGCTTTTCAATCAAATCGGTCAGTTTGGCCTCGGTGCGGAAAGTCAAAAAATCACCACTCATCTGCGCGCCGACGCTCCCCTGCGGCCACGCTTTAAACCCGGCCAAGGCGGCCACGATATGCTCGGGCAAAAGCGTCTTCATCTTTTCGCGCTGCGGTTGGGAAAAAGCTTCAAATATTTTCACCGCTTGCGGCAGGGCCAAACGCGAAAGCACATGCGCCGCCTGACGCGCCGGCAGCCTGCGCAAAATGGCGGCCGCGGCGGCGGGATCCATGGGGTTTAAACACGCAATCACACTCTCTGCCTTAAGCGGTTTTAAAAGGAGCACCGCCTCGTGCGTGGCCAATGCGCCCAACGCCTGGGCGGCGGCCAACGGCGCGGCGGAAATAAATTTTTCCGTCACCCACGGGGTCAAATTGAGATTGCCGTTATTCATAGCCCTTGCCCTTAAAATGAAGTCTTTAAAAAACGCCTGTTTTTATTATAATAAATATTATACACGCACCGCGCAAATGCCTCAAGCGCCGGGAGGCTTTATGTTTTTTGATAAACCCGTACACGATTTAACCTTTGAAGACATTGTGGCCTTTTGCCAAAAGCAAGTGCCCGAGGGCAAACAGCTGGACTACAAATACCTCTTGCCCAAAAACAAAGAAAAATTCGCCAAGCTCATCGCCTCGTTTGCCAATGCCCTGGGCGGCACGGTCATCATCGGGGTTAACGACGATAAAAACGACAAACCCCGCCCCCCGTTCACGGGCATCGCCTACCACGAAAAAATGCGCAACACCATAGAGGATATTATCCAAACTTACATTGACCCGGTGGTGTTTGTGGATGTAAACATCTGCGTCAGCCCCGACGGACAGCGGATGTTCGTGGTGGTCAACATCCCCCAAAGCAACCTGACCCCGCACCTGGTGGGCAAACTCAAACGCGCCTACATCCGCACCGGGCAAAGCAGCCGCCCGGAAATTTTGGTCCACCCGGACAAATTGCCCTGGCTGCTCAACCACCGCAAAAAATCCGAACGGTTGCGCCACATTTTGTACGACAAAGCCGAAAGCCACTTTGAAAATTACTTAAAGACCAAAAACATTTCCCCCGCCGGACTGACGGTGGCCACGCTGTCGCTGTTGCCGCTGTACCCGCAAGAGGCGCTGACCGACTACCGCCAATTGCCCCGGCTCATCGCCGCGTGCGCGCCGGAGCTGGCCCACGCGCCAAACATGACCTTGCAGCCCGTGCAAGACGGTGCGGCGTTGATAGACGGGCGCAGCCGCCACCGCATGGTGGAGTTCAACAGTTACGGCTTGCTCATGGACAAGTGGGACGCCGCCCAAACCGTACAATTTAACGGGCACGACACCCGGGCGCTGGACTTTGCCGCACTGGCCCAACGCACCGTGGCGTTCTTCCGCCGGGCGGAAGCCTTTTTTAATAAACTCTCTTTTGGCGGACCGCTGTACTTCCGCCTCAAGCTAACCAATGCCCGCGGACTGCGTTCTTTATACCAAGCCAAAGCCGCCACGGTGCTGGAGGATTACTTGCGCTTGGACGAAAATTACAATATTGCCGAGATGACGGCGCGGCGGGAAAGCATTTGCCAAAATACCTTGCAAACGGCGGCGTGGTCCTTGGGGTTGCGGCTAAGCAACGAGGAAATCACCGCCTTGGTCCGCCGCCTGCTGGAGGAAACCAAATGAAGAAAGGCTTTTCACTTATAGAACTGATTGTCTGCGTGATTATCATTACCGTGTTAACCGGGCTGGCGGTGCCGTATTATTTCAATGCGGTGCAGACCACCCGCAACACCGAGGCGGTCATTTGGTGGAACCAGGTCAAACGCATGGCCAACCGCCAGAATATGACGGCCGAACGCGCCGCGCGCTACGAGCGCCGCGTCAACGAAGAGGGCAAACTCAAATATTTTACGCTGAAGCTGGTCTGCCGCATCAAACCGGGCGATGAAGTCTGCTGGGAAGGCGAACTGCATGTAAAAAATCCCTCGCAGCATATCCAATATTTCTTGGCCACGCAGGACAATTTTATGACGTTAACCTGCGTGCCCACCAACGGCGCGGGCGAGAGTTTTTGCCAAGGCTGGACCGGGCGCGACGAAGGCCCGGATACCGAAATTGAGGACCGCCCCGCCTACACTGTGCATTTTTAAGCAGAATTGCACTATAGAAAACGCCTGAAATTTGCTATGATGTAGGTATGCAAAAAACGGTAAAAATCGGCAATATTAAAATTTCCAACAAACTCCCGCTGGTGTTTATGGCGGGCACCTGCGTGATTGAAAGTGAAAAGCATTATATAACCACCGCGCAGACGCTCCAAAAAATCATCGCCAAAACGGGGCACCCGTATATTTTAAAAGCTTCGTTTGACAAGGCCAACCGCACCTCGCTCAGCGCCTACCGCGGCCCGGGCTTGGCCAAGGGCTTGGCTATTTTAGAAAAGGCCAAACGCCTCACGGGGCTGCCTTTGGTGGTGGACGTGCACGAACCGTGGCAGGCCGAAGAGGTCGCCCGCGTGGCCGACATATTGCAAATCCCCGCTTTTTTGTGCCGCCAAACCGATTTGGTGTTGGCCTGCGCCGCCACCGGCAAGGCCGTCAATGTCAAAAAGGGCCAGTTTTTGGCCCCCGGCGCCATGGAGCAAATCATCAAAAAAATTGAGTCCGAAGGCAACCACAACATCCTGCTGACCGAACGCGGCGAATGCTTCGGCTACGGCGATTTGGTGGTGGACATGCGCGCGCTGGAAATTATGAAACAATTTGGCTACCCCGTGATTTTTGACGCCACCCACTCCGTGCAAAAGCCCGGGGCCTTGGGTTGCGCCACCGGGGGCAACCGCGCTATGGCCCCCGTGCTGGCCAAGGCCGCCACGGCGCTGGGCATTGCCGGGGTGTTTTTTGAAGCGCACCCGCAGCCGGAAAAAGCCCTTTCCGACGGGCCCAATTCGCTGGATATGAAACAGGTCACGCAAATGACCCGCCAGCTGAGCCGGTTGGATGCTTTGGTCAAAACCTTTTAACGCCTTATGAGCCAACCCTTCACCCCCACCTTGAAGTGGCATTTAAAAGTGTTGGCCGGGCTGTTGGCCCTGTGCATTTTGGCGTTTTTTGTTTTATCCTATGCGGGCAAACGCTTGCCCGCGCCGTACCAAAAGAAAACTCCAGCCGCCGAAACCACCCCGTGGCTGAACAAATAGAGGCACTGCAATGAAACTGGATCAACAAGATATTTTTAAAACCGCCCGTCACGTACTGGATGTAGAGCATAAGGCGTTGGCCCTGTCGCGCAAGAGCTTGGATGAGGGCTTTTTTAAAGCCGTGCAAGCCTGCGCCCAAACCAAGGGGCGCGTGGTGGTGCTGGGCATTGGCAAAAGCGGCCTCATCGGGCGCAAAATCGCGGCGACGCTGGCCTCTACGGGCACGCCGTCTTTCTTTGTGCACCCGGTGGAAGCCCTGCACGGTGACCTGGGAATGATTATGAGCGGGGACGTCATCTTGGCCATTTCTTTCTCTGGCCAGACGGAAGAAATCAATAAAATTTTACCCTCGCTGGCGCGGCGCAAGCTGACCATTATTTCCATGACCGGGCACGAAAATTCCAAACTGGCCCTGATGTCTGACATTCATATTAAAATTTACATTGACCGCGAGGCCTGCCCCTACAACTTGGCCCCCACCGCCTCCACCACCGCCACGCTGGCCGTGGGCGACGCGCTGGCCGTGTGCCTGATGAAAGTCAAACACTTTGAAAAGAGCGACTTTGCGCTCTTCCACCCGGGCGGCTCATTGGGCAAGCTGCTGACGCAACAAGTAAAAGACTTGATGCGCAAGGGCAAAAACAACCCCACCATCGGCGAAAAAGCCACTGTCAAGGACGCGCTGCTGGTCATGACGCAAAGCAACGCCGCCGGCGCCACCAGCATCGTAGACAAAAAAGGCAAGCTGCTGGGGTATTTTACCGACGGAGATTTGCGCCGGGAATTGCAACGCGGCGAGAGCGTCATCAACAAAAAAATCTCTGATGTGATGACCCGTCACCCGTACCATATTTTAGACACGGCCCCCGCCATAGACGCAGCCAAAATGATTCACGCCACCCACGTAGACAATATCCCCGTGCTGGACAAAACGGGCAAAGTGGTGGGCATCATTGACGAAAAGGACCTCATTGAATTTATTGCCTTACTGGATAAAAAAGCATGAAAAAAGTAGCGGCCTTTCTTTTGGGATGTGCCTTGCTGGGCGCCTGCAGCGGAAAAGAGTCCTTTTCCCCCGACGACGGCGATATGCAGCGGGCGCTAAATGTGTCCCTCTTTGAATCCAAGGACAGCCAAAAGAAATGGATTTTGCGCGCCGACGAGGTGGACTTTGCCGACTTAAACAGCGCCGTGCTGCACAATCCGCGCCTGTTGCTGCGCGAAAACGGGCAAGACAGCGCCCAGGTCAGCGGTGACCGCGGCACCTTTAACTATTCTAAAAAACTGGTCAGCATAGAGGGACACGCGCAAGTCCGCTCCTTCAAAGAAAACGTGACCCTTTCCACCGAGCGCTTTTTTTACGACGTGGACAAAGACCGCATTTGGTCCGACCAAAAGACCGTCGTCGTGCGCGGCCCGGCCAAAATCACCGCCCGCGGCGGCATTGAAACGGACTCCAAGCTGATTAAAATTGAATTTAAAAAACAAAGCACCCAGTTACCCAATGATTTAAAACAAGTGCCCGGGGTGAAAGCATGAAGCGGTTTGTGTGGCTTTTGCCCGCGTGCGCCGTACTGGGTGGCTGTTTTTCTTTGCACGAAGAAAAACCCCTGACCGTACCGGCCCCTGCTTTAAACGCCGCGCAAACCGCCGCAGGACAAAAGGCCCAACAACTCAAAGAAAAGAAAGACAAAGCCAAAGAATTTCCGACCGTTTTGGGCGGCGTGGTTTCCAGCGACCGCTGGGTCGTCTACACCGCCAAAGAGGAAGAAGAATTTGAAGGAAACGTGCATTACGATAACGGCACTTACGCCTTCCGCGCCGACTATGCCCTCTCCCAGCGCAAAAAGAATTTGTTTACCGCCCGGGGCCACGTGTTTGCCCGCACTACCGACGAAGACGGCACTGCCTATGCGCTGCAGGCCGACCAAGCCCGCTACAATTACGCCACCGGGCAGGGCCAAGCCTCGGCCCAAGGCAAAAACCAAATTACCCTGACTTATCAAACCGCCGCCGGCGACCGCGTTACCGCACGGGCCCAAAAGGCGGAGTTTAATACCCAGCAAAAAATTTATATTCTCTCCGGCGCGGCCTTTATTACGTACAAAGACGCCGCTGGGGAAGAGAGCACCTTGCAAGCCGATCGCATTACCGCCCGCCAGCAGGACAACTATGCACTGTTAGAGGGAAATGCTGAAGTAAAAAATGCCGATTACACCTTGCAAGCCGACACCCTGGAATACGACGGCAAAAACCAAATGGCCTACGCTTACGGGCGGCGGCCCTTGGCCCAGGGCAAAACCGAGGACGGCACATTTGCTATAATAGCAGACAAGGTCACCGCGCAAACCGCCACGCGCCAAATCAAACTCAGCGGGCGGGTGCAGGGGTGGGCCGTGTCGGATAAAATTAACCAGTCCAAGGCCAATTAATTTTTAGGATACTTTATGCAACTGCGCAGCGAACACGTCATTAAAACCTACAAAGACCGCATGGTGGTCAAAGGGGTGGATATTCACGTTAAATCCGGCGAAATTGTGGGTTTGTTGGGCCCCAACGGCGCCGGGAAAACCACCACCTTTTATATGATGGTGGGGTTCATCCGCCCGACGCAGGGCCGCGTGTTTATTGACAACGAAGACGTCACCCCGCTGCCCATGTACGAACGGGCGCGCCACGGGCTGGGATACCTGGCGCAGGAGCCGACCATTTTTAAGGGACTGACCGTAGAGGAAAATTTGCTGGCCGTGCTGGAACGCATTTTGGATGATAAAAAAGAACAAAAACGCCGCGTGGACGAACTGCTGACCGAGTTCGGCCTGACCAAGCTGGCCAAGCAAAAAGCGTGGACGCTCTCCGGCGGAGAAAAGCGCCGCATGGAAATCGCCCGCTGCATGATCAGCAACCCCAAAATCATTTTGTTAGATGAACCGTTTGTGGGCATTGACCCCATTACGGTGTCGGACCTGCGGCATATGATTTTTAAACTCAAAGACAAGGGCCTGGGCGTATTGATTACCGACCACAACGTGCGCGAAACCCTGCCGCTGACGGAACGGGCTTATTTGATTTACGACGGAAAAATCTTGGTAGAGGGTGACCAAAACACCTTGCTTAACGACCCCAATGCCCGCCGCCTCTACTTAGGCGAAGACTTTAAAATGTAGCGGCCTATGACCCAGCACCGCTTCATTTTTGACCAGCTCCAACAAAATTTTGACCGCACTTTTGCGGCGCAACGGCCTTTTATCCCGCAAGCGCAAGACATTGTGCGTCTGTTTGACGGGTTCTATGCGTTGCTGTGCCAATACCCGCTCACCCAAACGGAAAACGCCGCCGCCCTGCTGCCCACATATGCCCGGCAGCTGCAAACCCAATTAATCAATGCCATTTGCCTGTTGCGCGGGCAAGAGGGCAACTGCCGCGCCTGCACGCAGGCCGCGCAAAATTTAACGCAAGAATTTATCGCCGCATTGCCGCAACTGCAAGAGCTGATTTTTACCGACGTCCGCGCCGCCTACGAGGGCGACCCGGCCGCCGTAGATGAGATAGAAACCTTGCTGTGCTACCCCGGCGTACGGGCGGTGGCGTATCAGCGTATGGCGCACTTTTTGCACGAGCGCGGCGCGCGGATTTTGCCGCGTATCGTGACCGAGCACGCCCACAGTTTGACCGGGATAGACATTCATCCCGGGGCGCAAATCGGGCCGTCTTTTTTTATTGACCACGGCACAGGCGTAGTCATCGGCGAAACGTGCGTCATCGGCCAAAACGTCAAAATTTACCAAGGCGTCACCTTGGGGGCCAAGAGCTTCCCCTTAGACGCAAACGGCCACCCCGTCAAGGGCATCAAGCGCCACCCGCACCTGGGCGACCACGTCATCATTTATGCAGAAACCACCATTTTGGGCCCGGTCACCATCGGCGAGGGCAGCGTCATTGGCGCCAATAAGTGGATTACGGCCGATGTCCCCCCACACAGCAAAATCAATTAATTTTGCTCCATAAAAAATACCCCGGGCCGAAAAGCACCCGGGGTATTTTAACGAAAAGGCAAGCTTACAAAGAGCATCTGCCCGTGCTGTAGCTGGTCATGCTGTAGCTGTCGCACTGGGCTTCGGTGCCGCCGCAGAACAGCAGGCGGTGCTCACTGCAATAGCCGCCGCACACGCTGCTGGCGGAGTAAGAGGAGGAGCAGTCGCAATAGTCCGGCGCGGTCTCACCCAAGTACAAAAACATGGTCCCTTTCTGGTCGCCCCGGGCCCGCACGGCACACACCGCGTTGGGATACGAGGTCGGATACAAAGAGTACGTAAAATCCTTGCTGCTCTTTACATCCGAATCCAACTGGGACAAACCAAATTGCCCGTTGTAGGTGATGATGTCTTTATTGTCCATGGTGCGCAGCTTGGATTCGCTGAGCTTTTTAAGCAAAATGCTCACTTCCGCCACGCGGGATTTTTCCACGGTGCGCTCGTACATAGGCATGGCCATGGTGATCAAAATGGTCACAATCAGCACCGCCACCAACACTTCCACCAAAGTAAAACCTTTCTTCATAATGCCCCCTAATCCAGCCCGTAAATGGCGCAGGATTCGCCCGCGGCGGTCGTTTCCGTGCAGGTAAATTCCGTGCCGCTATAGGTAAAATTGGCCAAGTACGTGCCTTCTTTTTTGACGATGTTTACGCTGCAGTCATTATTCAGGGTGTATTCAAACCCCGCCCCGGTAATGACGCTGCCGCGGCATTGCCCGTTGCTGGCATTGCAGGTAAAGCCCGTCGGCAGCAAAGAGGGCGAGCCAATGTCCAACCGTCCCAGCCCCAAGCTGCGCACATTGGAAGGCAACGAGGAATAGTTATCCACGCCCCATTCAGCCACCAGCCGCTGGCACGAGTCATACATCGCCTTGGCCATGACTTGCGCCTTGGTAAATTTGCTCTTCTCCACCACCTTGCGGTATTGCGGCAAGGCCACAGAGGACAAAATACCGATAATCAACACCACCGTCAGCACTTCCATTAAGGTAAACCCTTTTTTATTCATAATTATCTCTCGTTCCAAGTAGAGGAGCCCCATGCGGTGCACGCTTTGCGCGCCTCGCCGGAGGTCCCGTTGGTGCAGGTGAACTGCTGCCCGTCGTAAGACACTTTGGCCCCGGTATAGTCGCCTTTGATCGCCGTGGCGGTCAGCGGGGTGGAGCTCATGTCATAACGGAAATTGGCCGTCGTAAGCTGCGTTTTATTCGTACCCGAAAAGGTACCCTTCACCGTAATGTCCAACTTGTTAAAACCAAATTTGGACGAAGAAGGCATCACGGAGTAAGAATCATAATTGCGCTCCATGGCGCCGCGCTCGCGCGAGTCGTAAATAGCGCGCAGCAAGGTCTGCGTTTCCGCTACGCGGGTGCGCTCTAAAGAACGGCGATAGTTCGGCAAGGCAATCGCGGTCAAAATGCCCAAAATCAGCACCACCACCAGCACTTCCAGTAAGGTAAACCCCGCCCGGGGGCCGGATTGAAAAATACGCATAGTATATTCCCCTTTGTATGAAAATAGTTTTCACTTTATTATAACTAAATCTTGCCCCTTTGCCAACTGCCCCGCCGCGCGCCAAATTTGCTATGATATCTAGCGGCCCGGAAAGGGGTACCTAAATTTGCCCGGGCGGAGATTTTATGAGAATTCAAGACGATATTCAGCTGGATTATTGCGATGTGCTGCTGCGCCCCAAACGCTCGGCGCTGTCCTCGCGCTCGGAAGTGGACGTCCTGCGCCAATATACTTTCCGCTGGTGCCCGCGCACGCTGCAAGGCACGGGAATCATCTCGGCCAATATGTTTACCACGGGCACCATGCAGATCGCCCGGGAAATGCAAAAGCAGCATTTGTTTACCGCTTTACACAAACACTACGCCGCCGAGGAATTGCTGGCCTTTTTAAAAGACAATGCTAAACTCTTTGGCAACAATGATTTGATTTTTGTCAGCTCCGGCGTGTCGGACACGGACTACGAAAAATTAAAAACCGTCATGGCCAGCGGACTGGTGCACAATATTTGCATAGACGTGGCCAACGGGTATTCTCCGTATTTGGTCAACTATGTGCAAAAGGTGCGCAAGACCTGGCCGGAATGCCTGATTATGGCGGGCAATGTGGTCACCGGAGATATGACGGAAGACCTGATTTTAAGCGGGGCTGACATTGTGAAAGTGGGCATTGGCCCCGGCTCGGTCTGCACCACGCGCAAGCTGACCGGGGTGGGACGGCCGCAATTTTCCACCGTCATTGAATGCGCCGACGCGGCCCACGGCGTGGGCGGAATGATTTGCGCCGACGGCGGCTGCACGGTGCCGGGCGACGTGTGCAAGAGCTTTTGCGCCGGGGCGGACTTTGTGATGTTGGGCGGTATGTTGGCTGGGCACGAGGAAAGCGCCGGCGAGCTGTGCGTCAAACATTTTCAGACGGACGAAGTGGAAATGATAGACGACAAAACCTGCGCGCTGCACATGGAAGAAAAACAGTTTAAAAAGTTCTATGGCATGAGCTCGGAATATGCCCAACAAGCCCACTACGGCGGGATGAAGAAATACCGCGCCAGCGAGGGCAAAGTGGTGGAAATTCCGTTCCGCGGGCCCATAGAGCCTACGCTCTTGGCGCTCTTGGGCGGGCTGCGCAGCTGCATGACCTACATTGGCGCCAAACGCTTAAAGGACATGCCCAAATGCGCCACGTTTTACCGCGTCAACCGCCAGCTCAACAATATCTTCGGCGAGGAGCGCAACTAAGCTAAGCGCCACCGTGCGCCATTTTCCCTATTTAGCGGCGGAAAATGTTACAATAAAAAAGTCCCGGGGAGACCTGCGGCACAAGGAGAAAGCAATGATTAACAAAGGTGCAAAAGTAAAATTTGACTACACGCTGACCGTAGACGGCAAGGTGCAGGATACCTCCGCCGGGCGCGGCCCGCTGGAATACACCCACGGGGCGGGGCAAATTATCCAAGGATTGGAAGAAGAGCTGGAACAGATGAACATCGGCGATAAAAAAACCGTGCACATCAAAGCCGAAAAAGCCTATGGCCCGGTGCTGCAAGAGGCCATTAAACGCGTGCCCAAAGAGGCCATTATGAACGCGGACCAACTGAAGGTGGGTGATATGGTGGGCGCCAGCAACGGCGGACACACTTTCCGCGCGGTGGTCAAAGAAATCACGGACAAAGAAATCACGTTGGATTTCAACCACCCCTTGGCCGGAAAAGATTTAACCTTTGAAGTGGAACTCAAAGAGATTAAATAACTAAAAACCATACGAAAACGGGCGCTTAAAAGCGCCCGTTTTTTAGTTGATGTGGTAGTAAATGTATGTAGGGTTTTCTGTCCAAAACTCCCCGTAAGTGGCGCAAATACTCACCCCCAATTCTTTTTGGCTACTACCTTTTTCTACCCCACAACGTTTCCCCTCCGCACCCGCTGGGTCAAAGCCCCACAAAACAAAACTGGGGATTTTGGTATGATGAACGCTCACCCGGGGCCCTCCGCCCTTCCCGTCCTTATAAAAAACAATTCGGGTAGTACCATCGGAGTAATGGGTCAATTCCGTCCCACTGCTTGTCTGGACAAAGCCCGCGGGCAAGGAAAGATCCAACTCCTCCGCGTTCACGGTATATTCCCCGTTGGCCATAAAATACCGCTGCTCTGCTTGCGCCACGGACGAGGCCAGGGTAATGAGTCCCGCCATGCGGCTGCGGGCCACCGCCTTGGTATACTGCGGCAATGCCACAGCAGAGAGTATGCCAATGATGAGAACGACCACGAGAAGTTCAATGAGTGTAAAGCCGCCTATATGTCCTCTCGCTACGTCATTCCCGAAGGAGCGGCGGCCCGCAGGGTTCGGGAATCTCGTCGTGTTTTTAAGAGGCTGAGATCCCCGA
>CAVHDF010000032.1:0-17187 GCA_963634865.1 Eggerthellaceae bacterium | reverse complement strand
GTTCAGGATCTTCCATTTTTCTAGTAGTTGTCGTTGCCTTTATTAAATAAACAACGGGGAAAATGGAAGATGCTGAGCAGAGACACCTCAGCATGACCCCAATTTGATAACGGCGAAAGCGGTTGAGATCCCCGATTACAACTTTCGGGGATGACGACGTTTTATGGAAGGCATTGTTTTTGCCGTTTATTTTTGCTTTGCCGTCTTAGAAGTGGGCAGGCCTTTTTAAAATGCTTGCCTAATGTTTTTTTTTTGCTAAATTTTATTGTAAAATAAAATTTAGCAAAAAAAGGCCGGGCGTATTAAAAATGCGCCTACGGGCCAATTAGGAGGGTTTTTGAATGCACACAAAACGCGGGCTTAAAAAAGCCTTTACGCTGACGGAGCTCTTGGTGGTGGTCATCATCTTGGGCACTTTGTCGGCAGTGGCCGTACCGAAGTTCTCGCGCGTGCTGGAAACGCGCCGCACTACTGAGGCGGAGGACATTCTTTCTGCGTTGCGTACGGAGCAGGAATACCGCTGCGTACAGGGCAAACATTACCAAATGGATTTGGGGCAAATGGAGGCTGTCGCTTCGGCCAACAATAGCAAAAATTACAGCTATTCGCTGACGGCGACCGGTGCCAAAGCCACCTCGGCCAAGGGCTATAGTATCACCATGCCCGCTTATCAAAACGGCCAGTTGTGCTGCGAGGGGGACTATTGCAGCAGTTTAAACAAAAATTATCCCGCTTGCTCGGCCGTGGCCACTCCTGCGGACAGCTGTGCCGGGGAAATAAAATGCCAGGGCAGTGCCGTGGAGACCTGCGGCTGCAAAGGCGCTGGCACACGGACCCGCACCTGCGATACCTCAACAGGCACTTGGAGCGCGTGGAGTACCTGCTCTGCTCCGGCCACATGTGGTTGCTCTGGGGCGAGCTCCCGCGAATGCGGTTGCGACACGGGGAACCAAGACGACCTGGGGCACCAAACCCGTACCTGCAACACCGCCACCGGGGAGTGGGGCGCCTGGGGCGCGTGTGAGGGGTACCGCAAAAATAAATATGAACAATGCCATGCTGCTAACGGCGGTACAGCCGAAAAGCAGTATTCGTGTTTATACGACTCCGTGGGAGACAGCTGGTATTGGCGCCTTGTGGATGCGTCTGATTGTGATGAGGACGATACCTCTGCCTGCTCCGAGGGGCAAACTCAAACCAGCGTTTGCGGTTGCGGTTCGGATACAACGGGCAGAAAGACGCGCACCTGCTCCAAATCGGGAGAATGGGGGGCGTGGAGCCGCTGCACCGGATTTAAAGAGTACTACCAAGGTAATTGTGAATTGTACAAATGCGTAGAGGACCAATATGGCAAAATGTCTACGAAATTTGTGAAAAATACCTGCTCGGGCGGCAGCGGTGATGGTGGCAGCGGCAGTGGTAGTGGCACATGGTCTTGCACTGTGACCGATAGCTATGTCGCTGGTGGGATAAACTGCAGTGATGGCAGCTTTGGGTCTTTGCCTAGTGGGTCCTGCACACCGGGATACACCATGACGGTAAAAACCAATGAAGGTCCTTATGTTACCAAGGATGATTGTATTATAGACGTCAATAGCTGTGTTTGTCAGTAAGCTTTACTTAGGTTTTTTATGAAAATCCCCGGGTTGCTTAGGCACCCGGGGATTTTTCTGCCCTGCTTCTGGTTTGCTTTTACTACAAAAAACCGGGGATAAAACGTGGTGTTTTATCCCCGGTTAAACTTTGTAGATCGCGCGGTTATTTCTGCGGTGCGCCACCGGTCAAGTCTTTAATGGCCGCCACGGCGCCCAGCACATTGCTGGCTTCGTAGGGCATATAGACGATTTTATTGTCTTTGCCGTCGGTCATTTTGGTCAAGGCCTCAATGTATTTTAAGGACACTTGATAGCTGGCCGGGTTGGCGCTTTGGCCAATGCCCGCGGCAATAATTTTGACGGCTTCGGCCTCGGCGTTGGCCACTTTAATTTTGGCCTCGGCCACACCTTCGGCCTGCAAAATGGCGGCTTGTTTCAACCCTTCGGCCTTTTTGATTTCCGCTTCGCGCACGGCTTCGGCCTTTAAGATTTGGGAGGTTTTTAACCCTTCCGCCTCGGTCACCGTGGCGCGGCGGTCGCGCTCGGCTTTCATCTGTTTTTCCATGGCTTCGCGGATAGCCACGGGGGGGATAATGTCTTGCAATTCCACGCGGTTGACCTTTACGCCCCACTTGTTGGCGGCGTTGTCCAGCGTGACCAACAGCTTGCTGTTGATGTTTTCGCGCGCCGTATAGGTTTGGTCCAGTTCCAATTCGCCAAAGATATTGCGCAGCGTGGTCTGCGTCAGTTTCTCAATGGCTTCGGAAAGTGATTCCACCTCGTAAGAGGCTTTGACCGGGTCGGTAATTTGGAAGTACAGCACCGCGCTGATTTCAATGGTGGCGTTATCTTTGGTGATGACGCTCTGGCGCGGAAAGTCGTATACGGTTTCGCGCAGGTCAATGACGGAGCGCCCTTCCATATACGGGATGACGCGGGCGCGGCCCATGCTGTCTACAAATTCGCGGTTTTTGCGCCATTCCATAATGTGCGGCTTGTCCATAATGGGGATAATCCAGTTGATCCCCGGGTACAGCACGCCGTGGAATTTGCCGAAGCGTTCTACCACCACCACTTGGGCTTGGTCCACAATTTTAATGCCTTTGGCGATGAGGATCACCGCAAAGACGACGATAAACGCCAAAAATACGACATATAATTCCATGTTATTTTCCCTCCTGAGTTTGAATGGGTACGACAAAAAGGGTGTTCCCGTCCACCTTTTCCACTTGCACTTCCTCGCCCGCAGCAGCCGGGGCGGCAAATTGCGCGCGCCAGTTGTCCCCGTCGGTTTGCACGCGGCCGATGTTTTCTGCGTCCGGGGCGGTGAGCACCTTGACCCGGCGGCCGATCAGCGCGTCCACATTCATTTTAACGTGCTTGCTGCCGTGGTAGAGGTGTTTTAAAGCCAGCGGCCGGATGCCCACAAACAAGGCCCCCGCCACGACGATAAACACCAGCACCTGCCAGCCCAGCCCCAGGCCTAAGGCCGACACGCCCGACGCGCCCAACAACCCCGCACCAAAGCACGTGAGCGAAAAGTCCATAGAAAACAATTCGCCGATGAAACACAGTACGGCCAAGATGAGATAGATGTAGTAAACCACAATCCCTCCGCTAATTAATTTTTTAAAAGGTCCATATAGCGGCGCAGGTAAGCCAAGCGCCGTTCGTCGCGCAGTTTATGCAGAATAAAAATCATATTGCCCAAAAACCGCCGCAGCAGCGCGCGCGAGGACAAGGGCGTGACAAAGGCCTCGTTCCATTCCAAATTGCGCAAATCAATGTAGTTTTTGCAGTCAGCCAGGGTCAGCAGTTTGCCTTGGTCCAGCGGGTCGGCAAACAGGGGCTCCGTGCCGTCTTGCGGGGTTAGGCAGGCCAAAATGCGCCCGGCCAAATCCACCACGCCGGCGTCTAAGCCAAAGCGTTCGGCGCATAACATATACAGGCTGGCCATGCACAGCGTTGAGCCGCATTTCTTGCGCAAAAAACGCCCAAAGGAAACGTCTTTGATGTCCCGGCTGGCAGGCAGCACCGCAAACCCCTGCGAGCGGAAAAAGAAACGGCCCATGGTTTGCCAAATATCCGCCTCGCCGGGGCAGTTGGCCAGCAGCGGGCGCAGCGCTTGGGCCAAACCGTCTACGTCACGTGGGACTTCATCGCGGTTGACGGCCGGGTTGACAAAACGGGTGACAATGCACAGCCCTTCTTCGGCAGACGGATTAATTTTGTCTGCAAAATGCGCGATGTTGGCGGCCAGCTCTTCCCAGCAGACCTCTTCCAACGTGGTGACCAAAGCGTGCGGCACGGCGGAATGGAAATCTTGCTCTATGACGCAATGGAGCTGCCCGGGCTGTTCCTTGACGATACGCGCCAATTCCTCCCGCAGCAGCACCGCCTGCGGGCCGGTTTCCCGCCCCAGCAGTTCAATGAGCGCTTTGATTTGGTTATTTTGGGTCTGTGGCATAGTTATAACATAGCAAATTTAGACCCTGCTGTACATAAAAAAACCCCGCCGCAAAGGGCGGGGTCTTGTCTTGCCAAAAAAAGCATTATTGCAAGTCTTTTTCGTTGGCGGTGATGAGCAGCTCTACGCGGCGGTTTTTCGCGCGGCCCGCGGCGGTGTTGTTGGACGCCACCGGGTTGGCCGAGCCGTAACCGGTGTATTGGATGCTCTTGGTGCGCAAGTTGTTGGCCATCAGGTAATCATACACGGCCTTGGCGCGTTGGATAGACAAGTTGTCATTGACGGCCTTGGTCCCGGTGGAATCGGTATACCCGGCCACGATGATGTTGTTTTTAGGATATTTTTTCAATACGCGCAACAAGCCGTTTAAGGTGCTGACCGAGTCGGCCGACAGGGCGGCATTGCCCGTTTCAAACAAAATATCGTTTTTGAGCGTAATGACCAAGCGGATGGTTTTGCCGTTGGCGTCTTTTACTTTCTCCACATCGGCGATTTGGGCCAATTCTTGGGCTTGTTTGTCGTAGTAATTGCCCAGCAAGCCGCCTGCCGCAGCCCCGGCCAAAGCGCCGTAAACGGCCCCTTGCCCGCTTTTGCCGCCGGTATTGTTGGCGATGATCGCCCCGGCCAAAGCGCCTACGGCCGCGCCGCCGCCCGCGCCAATGGCGGTGCGTTTACCCGGCGTGGTGCAGGCCGAGAGCATCAGACAGCCCGCGAGTACGGGCAAAATGATTTTCTTCATGTTGCTTTCTCCTTGTCCCCCGAGGGGAAAATAATTTTGAACGCATATATTTTAGCTTTTTTGGGCCGCGGCAGCCAAGGGCTGATTTCTATGTATGGAGGCTTTCATTTTGATAAAATATAAGCAAGAACTTTTGGGAGGCCGTATGAAAAAAATAGTCGTGCCGCGTTGGATACAAGCTTATTTTATTTTTCTGCTAAGCAACTGGCTGGTGTTTGGGCTGTTGCGCGTGATTTTTTTGTATGTGTTCCGCGGGGCGCTGACCCCGGCGCATTACCACGAATTGTGGACCACCTTTTACATTGGCGCCAAGTTTGACTTCCGCCTGGCCGGGGCCGTGGCCATTCCGCTGGGGCTGTATCTGACGGTGCGGGCGTTTTGGCATAAGGCTTCGTATATCAAAAAAGGTATGTGCTGGCTCTATGGTCTGCTGGAAGCGGCGGTGCTGCTGGTGTACTTTACCGATTTTGCCCACTATGCCTATATTTCCATGCGGGTAAACGCCTCGGTGTTTAAATATTCCGAAAACGCGTTGATTTCGGCCCAAATGATGTGGGAAACTTACCCGGTGGTGTGGATTTTGTTGGGCTTGCTGGTGTGGGGCGTGGTGGGCTATTTCTTCACCAAAAAAGTGCTGACCTACGCCTTCGCGCGCGACGATAAATACCGCTGGAAAGGCAATTTGGCCTGGTTCTTTGCCGGGCTGTTGGTCACGGGCGCGCTGATGTTTGGCCAAATCAGCCAATATCCCTTGCGCTGGAGTAATGCTTATCACTCCACCAACAACTTTATTTGCAATTTGACCCTCAATCCGGCGGTGAACTTGTTTGACACGTACCGCTTTGCCCAGTCCAAAGAGTATAATGAAGAGGCCGCGCGCAAGTATTACCCGCAAGTGGCCAAATACCTGCAGGTGGATCATCCCGACGCCCAAACGCTTAATTATGTGCGCACCATTGCGCCGGCGGCTCATCCCAAAAATTATAACGTGGTGGTCATCTTTATGGAGTCCTTTGCGTGGAACAAGTCCTCGTTTACCAACCCGGATTTGGACCCCACGCCCTTTGCCAAATCTTTGGCCGATAAAGGCATTTTGTTTGACCATTTCTTTACGCCCACCTCGGCCACGGCGCGCGCGGTATTTGCCACACTGACGGGCATCCCCGACGTGAGCGCCATTAAGACCAGCTCCCGCAATCCGTTTATTGTGGACCAGCACATGGTGGCCAATGCCTTGACCGACTATGAAAAGTATTTCTTCATCGGCGGCAGCAGCAGCTGGGGCAATATCCGCGGCGTGATTGAGCACAACCTGACGGACATTCATATGTACGAGGAAGGCAAGTTCCAAAACGAACACCGCAATGACGTATGGGGTATTTCGGACTTGGACTTGTTCCGCGAGGCCAACCGCATTTTAGAGGCGGACCAACAAAAGACCCAAAAACCGTTCTTTGCTGTCATTCAAACGGCCGGCTACCACCGCCCGTATACCATTCCCGATGACAATGCCGGTTTTGAGCGGGATGTAAAAATGACCGAAGAATTGGCCAAAAAACGCAGCTTTGTCAGCACGGCGGAGTACAATTCGTTGCGCCTGTCGGACCATTTCTTGCGTGAATTCTTCCGCCTGGCGGAAAAGAGCGAATATTATAAGAACACGCTGTTCGTCATTTTCGGTGACCACGGCCTTTCGGCCCCGGAATCTGAAAATATGCCCCGCGGATATGTGGAGTGGAACTTGATTAACCACCAAGTGCCGCTGATTTTGACCGGGCCTGTCGTCAAAAAACCGCAGGTCATTTCCCAAACCGCCAGCCAGGTGGACATTATGCCCACCATTATGGGCTTTTTGGGCCGCGGGTATTATACGCAGGCTGTGGGGCGCGACGCGCTCAATGACCACCGCGAGCCGGGCGCCTTCATTTACGCTTGGGCGCAGGAGCCGCACCCGATTGGCTTTGTGCAGGGTGAGTATTACTACCAAATCTTGGGCACCGACGGCAAAGACGGTTTGTACCGCCCCGGTGCGGACGACTTTAACCGGGATTTGTCCAAAGAGCAGCCCGCGCGCTACCAGTACATGAAGGAAATGGCGCTGGGATTGTATGAAACTTCGCGCTATATGTTGTACAATAACAAGAAGCCCAATGAAACTGACAAACAATAGGAGAAAAAAATGAGTGGAATCGGCATAGCCTTAATCATTGTTGTGGTGGTAGGGATTTATTTTGTGATGACGTACAACACGTTCATCCGCTTGCGCAACTACGTGCGCGAATCGTGGAGTGACATTGAAGTGCAAATGAAACGCCGCTATGACCTCATCCCCAATTTGGTGGAGACGGTCAAGGGGTATGCCAAGCACGAAAGCGGTACGCTGGAAAAAGTAATCCAAGCGCGCAACATGGCCATGCAACCCCATGACACGTTGGCGCAGGCCGCCCAGTCTGAAAATGTACTCACGGGTACGCTCAAAAGTTTGTTCGCTTTAAGCGAAAACTATCCTGAGCTCAAAGCCAACCAAAACTTTTTGGAATTGCAACGCGAACTGCGCGACACTGAAGATAAATTGCAGGCCGCCCGCCGTTTTTACAATGGCAATGTGTTGGCGTACAATACCAAAATAGAGCTCTTCCCCAGCAATGCGGTGGCGGGTATTTTCCACTTTGAAAAACAAGAGTTTTTTGAATTGGACGCCGCCGAAGCGGAAGCTGCCAAAAAGCCCGTCGCCGTTAAGTTCTAAGGGAGCTTTTCGTGGCGACGACCTACGATTTTATTGCGCAAAACAAGCGGCGAACCTGGCTGCTTGTTTTGCTTTTTCCGCTCTCTTTTGCCGCCTTGGGATTTCTGACCATTTGGCTGTGGCATTACTTGGGTACGCCGGTTACTGCGCAAGAGTTGCAGTCGGGGACCTCGGTGGCCATGCGGGCCTTGGGCCCGGCCAGCGACATGGCCCTGCAGGTGTTGCCTTGGCTGTGGCTGGGAGCCATGGCGTGGATGGCTATCTCTTATTATTTTGGAGACCAACTGTTGTTGCGCGGCGCGGGCGCAGTGCGTATTTACGGGGTGGACCAGCCGGAGATTTATAGCCTGGTGGAAAACCTGTGCATTACGGCCGGGTTGCCCTTGCCGGAAATTTACATTATCAATGACGAATCTCTAAACGCTTTTGCCACTGGGCGGGACCCGCAGCACGCCTCTATCGCCTTGACCAAGGGTATTGTCAAAAGGCTCAACCGCGCCGAGCTGGAGGGGGTGATTGCGCATGAGTTGTCCCATGTCAAAAACCGCGATATCCGCCTGATGCTCATCACGGTGGCGGGGATTTCTTTCTTTACGTTTTTGGCTGAGATTTGTTTCCGCCTGGCGGCGAGCTCCTCGCGCAGCTCGGGCAAAAACAAGGGCGGCGGGGCGGCGCTCTTTTTCTTTTTGGGCATTGCCTTTACCTTATACGGTTATGTTATTGCGCCGCTGATTCGCCTGGCCGTGTCGCGCACGCGGGAGTATCAGGCCGACGCCTCGGCTGCGTTGCTTACGCGCCACCCCGCGGCTTTGGCCAGCGCCTTGGAAAAAATTACCAAGGACCCGCGCGTGGAGAGTTTGGACGCGCATGCCAGCATGGCGGCCATGTGCATAGCCAATCCGCTGGGCAAAGTGGGCTTGTTTTCTTTTCTCTCAGGTCTGTTGTCCACTCATCCCCCGGTGGAAAAACGCATTGCCAAGTTGCGCCAAATGGACCGGGGTTACTGATTGTATAAGTCATAAAAAAACGCCGCCTCATCCGGGGCGGCGTTTTCACATAAGAAGAAACTACTTTTTTAGGCTGGGCTCAAAGTCAAAATATTCCAGCGGTTCCAATTCCATGAGTTTAGCAATGCAGTTTAAGGGAAAGACCGCGCTTAATGTGTTGAAATCCCGCACGGCGCTGTTATAGCGTTTTTTGCATTGCTCAATTTTGTGCTCGGCAGACGCCACGCCCTTTTGCAAGTGGGCAAAGTGTTCGTCCTTTTCCGCTTGGTCTTGTGCGGCGGCAAAAAGCTTTTGCAAACTATGGGATATTTCCGCCTCTTCGGTGATGCGCCGGTTTAAACCGCCGGCCAAATTGGGCTGGTCTTTCAAATGACTGAGCGCATAAACAAAGTCCCGCTCCAACCCTTGCATCCCCGCGCCAGACAGCGCCAAACTGGGGATGAGCTCCCGGCGCATTTTTAGGCATGCTTCCAGCCGCATGCGCGCGTGGAAAACCGCCTTGCGCAAGGCCATAAACTTAAAATAAGCCGCCACCACCAATGCCGCAGCCGCACACGTGAAACCACACAAAAACCAAATCAGCATAACTCCTCCTCCAAAAAAAATTGACGGACGCACATTTTATTTTTAAAATGAGAGTATACCGACAGTATAGCCGTTAATGCAAATTTAAGCAAGTCCTTTTTGGGGCGCCCGCCCCACACCGCTTTGGCAGGAAACGGCGGCTCACGCCGCCGCAGCTGTAGATGTGTATCTTATCATAGGACGGAGGACGGATGTTGCTGACGATCATGTCGTTTATAGGCTTTACCGCGCTTGTGCTGGGGATATCTTATTATCTCACGCGCAAGAATGACACTTCTTCCCAGGAGGGATACTTCCTGGCGGGGCGGGGTCTGACCGGGTGGGTGATTGCCGCTTCGCTGCTGCTGACTAACCTATCTACCGAGCAAATGGTGGGCTTGAACGGACAGGGCTATATGTTTAATATGTCCGGCATGGGCTACGAAATCGGCGCGTCGGTGGTGTTGATTGTGGTGGCTTTTTTCTTCTTGCCCCGCTACCTCAAAAAGGGCTACGCCACGATTCCGGATTTCATCGGGGACCGCTATGACGCCGCCACCAAGCAGATAGTCAACTTTTTGTTCTTGGCGGGGTATGTGTTGATTTTGCTGCCCACGGTGCTTTATTCCGGCGCTATCGGTATGGGCGGCATTTTTGACATCATGGGCACGTTCCACATCAGCTATATGACGGCGATTGTCGTGGTGGTGGTGGCCATTGGGGTGCTGGGCGTGATTTACAGCTTGGCCGGCGGTTTGCGCATTATGGCCATTGCCGATACGCTCAACGGCATCGGCTTGATTATCGGCGGGTTGATGATTCCCATTTTTGCCTTGATGTATGTGGGCGGCGGAGATATGCTGGGCGGCTTGAAAACCGTCATTGACGCACACCCCGAAAAATTCAACGCCATCGGCGGTCCCAACGACCCGGTGCCCTTTTTGACTATGTTTACCGGGCTGCTCTTGGTCAACCTGTTTTATTGGGGCTGCAACCAAACCATTATCCAGCGCGCGTTGGCGGCCAAAAACCTCAAGGAAGGCCAAAAGGGTTTGATGTTAGCGGCGGTGTTTAAATTGTTCGGGCCGTTGTATTTGATTGTACCGGGCATTGTGGCGTTTCACATTTTCCAAGACAATCCGTTGCAAATCGGCGATATGGCCTACCCCATGTTGGTCAACAAAGTATTGCCCTTTTATCTGACGGGTTTCTTTGCCGCGGTGTTGTTTGGAGCCATTTTAAGCTCTTTTAACGCGGCGTTGAACTCCACCTCTACCTTGTTTATGCTTAACGTATACAAGCCCTATATCAAACCCGACGCCACCGATAAACAAGTGGTGCGTGCGGGCAAAGTGGTGGCGGTTATTTTGGCGGTGTTCTCTATGTGTGTGGCGCCGCTGATTGCCAAGGCGCCCTCGGGGCTGTTTAACTATTTGCAAATGGTCAACGGCTTTTACAATGTGCCTATCTTTACGTTGATTATCTTTGGTATGCTCAACAAGACGGCTCCGGCTTGGTCGGCCAAGGTGACGTTGGTGTTCTTCATCGTGGTATACGGGTTGACTCAAATCCCCATGGGCTGGACCTCGGCCGTGCCGGTGTTGGGCTGGCTGAAGAATCTGCACTTCTTGCACGTGATGGCCATTTTGTTTGTGGTATCCATTGCCTTTATGTATATCACGGCCAAACTGTGCCCGACGGCCAATAATTACGATGACCACAAAGACCTGCACATCGTAGACACCACGCCGTGGAATAAGGGCTGGGCGATGGGCGTGGCCATTGTGCTGTGCACCATTGCGGTGTATGTCATCTTCTCCAAGTTTGGCATTGCCGCTTAAGCAGCGCTTTTAAACGCAACGGGCGCATCCATAACGGGTGCGCCCGTTTTAGCTGTTGCAGCGGGGGCAAAACTTGTTATAATACTGGTAAGATTTTTCGGAGAATAAAATGAACGAACCCTATCGCATTAATATTATGCAGGATGAATCCGCGGTCCCCGCGGCCGCTGCCCCAACGCCGGAGCCCGCCGTCGCAGGCGTGCTGGAGCGTTTTGTCGCGCTGATGATAGACGCGGGACTGGTTTTCTTTATCTACCAAGTGTTTTTGATGATTTTGCTGCGTTTTATCTCGCCGGATTTGCAGCAGTTGTATTGGTGGATTGCCGGGGTCAATGTTCCTTTTATTTTGTATGAAACCCTGTTTACCAGCGGCGGTCGCAATACCCTGGGCAAGGCCTTGGTGGGCGTGCGCGCCGTGCGCCTGAGTGACGGGGAACCGCTGAATTTGGCGCAGGCGTTTGTCCGGGCCATAGGGTATTATATCAGCGCGGTTTTATTGATGTGCGGCTTTTTGCTGGCGTTTATAGACAGCCAACACCGCGCCCTGCAGGATTATTTGGCCGGCTCGGTGGTGTTGCAAGCCCGTCAAAAAAGCTGGGGGGAAAAGGCCCTGCTGTCGGTGACGGGGCTTGTGTTGTTGTTGGCTTTTGGCGGCTATTTTTACAAGCAGTTGTTTGGGGCCGGTTCCTTGGTGCAGCAGCGTATGATTACCCGTGCGCAAGAGCATGTGGAAAAAATCGGTTATTTAGAGGAAGTGCACCGCGTGCAATTTGGCCGCTATACCAATGATTTATTGCGTTTGTCTATTCTGTCTGGCGACCCGGTGCAGTTTCAGCGAGACACGCAGGCCGTGCTGGACCGCAAGGATTTCCGCATTGGCGTCGGCCCGACGGGGTACAAAATCAAAGCCCGCGCCAAAGACGTGCGCAAGACCCCGGTGTATTATCCGTCTTTATAGATCTTTAACAAACCAAAGAAAAACCCCGCCGGAGAGCGGGGTTTTTGGTGCCTAAAAAGTTTAGCCGTGGTTGCGCTCGGAGGAGTGCTGGCAGTTCACGCAATAGCGCGCAAAGGGCAAGGCTTTAATGCGTTTTTTGGGAATGGGCTGGCGGCACAGCTCGCAGCGGCCGTAAATGCCCTTTTCAATTTTGCGCAAGGCGGCCTCTATTTGCCCGATGGTGTTGTGGGAGTTGCCGGAGAGTTCAAACAAAATTTCTTTGTCCAAGCTTTGGCTGGCCACGTCAATCGGGTCGCCCACTTCGTTCTCGGGCATATCCATATTTTTTTTGTCTTTGAGGCGTTTTTCCGCGTCGGCTTTGAGCTCTTCCAAATGTTTTTTGATTTCTTTAATTTCAGCCGCGGTCAAAGCGTCTTTGCTGTTTTTCTTTATTACCATAACAGGTACTCCTTTATCCGTTCAAATCGTGCAGCGCTTGCGTGGCGCCGTTTGATTAATTTAGCAAATACGGACCTGCATTGCAAGTACTCTTGCGGCTGCGGGGCAAACTTCGCCGCGCAAACTCTTTAGAATTGTTATAATAAAAAAAGCGCCCGCGTGCGCCAAATTCCTCTCAGAGTGGGTTTTGTATGAAAAAAACCATCAGCAAATTTTTAGACGAATTGATTTTTAGTAACTCCCTGTATGTCAACTACAAACGGATGTGGCCCTTTATTAAACCGTATTGGTTCCGGGCGTGTTTGGGGGTGGCGTTGGCGGTGCCGGTGGGCGCGTTGGACTCGGTGGTGGCCCTGTTTTTAAAACCGTATACCGACGATGTGTTGGTGGGGAAAAACGCCACTTTTGCCGCCTATATTCCGCTGATGATTATTTCCTTTGTGCTGGTGCAGAGTATTTTGAACTACACTGTCAAATACATGACCACCTGGGTGGGCAATAAAATCACGCTGGACGTGCGTAAGAAATTGTTTTCCAAGTTGCTGGCTATGGATACGGCTTATTTTGATTGCCACGATTCGGGCCACGTGATGATGCGCTACAATTCCGACGCAGACACCGCCTGCAACGGGCTGATTAACAATTTGCGCTTGGTCATTTCTAAGGTGTTTTCTTCTTTGTCTTTGGTGTGCGTGTTGTTTTACAACTCGTGGCAGCTGACGGTGATTGCCGTCGGGGCCGTGCTGGTGGCGTTTGTGCCTATTTACATTGTCCGCCGCAAAATGGAAGAGTTGGTGCGCGGTACCGTGCAGGTGGGCTCGGTGGCTATGAAGGCCTATAACGAAGCCTTTAACGGCAACCGCACCATTGCCGCTTACAATTTGCAAAAAGACGAACGCTCTATGTTTGATAGCCTGATGGAGCGGGTGTTTAACCTCAATATGGGCATTGTCAAACACACGGGGTGGCTCTCTCCGCTGATGCATTTTATCATTTCGCTGGGGTTGGCGTTTGTGATTTGGCAGAGCAGCTCGCTCATCGTCAAAGGGGTCATCACCAGTGGTAACTTTACCTCGTTTGTAGCCGCCTTGTTGCTTTTGTATACGCCGCTTAAAACGGTGGGCGACGATTACGTAGACATCAAAAAAGCCTTGTTGGCCATTGACCGTATTTTTGAAATCTTCGCTATTCAACCCAAGATTACCGACCCGGCCGACGCACATACCTTGCAGGGCGTCAAAAAAGAAATTAAATTTGAAAACGTGAGCTTTTCTTATAAAGAAGGCGTGCCCGTGCTTAAAAACATCAACCTGACCGTGCCCGTGGGCAGCACCTTGGCCTTGGTGGGCAACTCCGGCGGGGGGAAGAGCACGGTGGTTAATTTGCTGCCGCGTTTTTACGACGTGCAGCAAGGCCGCGTGAGCTTTGACGGGCAGGACGTGCGCGAGATGACGCTCTCGTCCTTGCGTGACCAAATTGCCGTGGTGTTTCAGGATAATTTCTTGTTCTCCGGCACCATTCGCGAAAATATTTTAATCGGCCGAAAAGGCGCCACCGAGGCGGATTTGCAAGCGGCCGTTAAAAACGCCCACTTGGAGGATTTTATCGCTTCCTTGGAGAAAGGCCTGGACACGGAACTGGGCGAGCGCGGCCTGACGCTCTCCGGTGGGCAGCGCCAGCGCGTGGCCATTGCCCGCGCCTTCATCCGCAATGCCCCCGTGGTGGTGTTGGACGAAGCCACCAGCGCCTTGGACAACAAGTCTGAGGCCATTGTGCAAAAGGCGCTGGATAATTTGATGAAGAACCGCACGGTATTTGTGATTGCGCACCGTTTGTCTACGGTGATTAATGCAGACAAAATTGTGGTGCTCAACGGCGGGGAAATTGTGGAGCAAGGTACGCATGAGGAGCTGCTCAAGCTGGAAAACGGCGCCTACCGCGCGCTCTACAATGCGCAATTTAAAAAAGCGTAAAATCTAGCAACAGAAAAACGGGGCAAAGCCTAAAAAGGTTTTGCCCCGTTTGCTATATTGTAAAAATTAGAATTTCTGCGCCAAGATATAGCCCGCCGCCCACAACAGCCACCCCACGGGCACACACATCATTTCCGCCCATTTCAAGCGAAAATGCGGCAACTCTTTCGGCAGCATATTAATGTGTTTTTGCAAGACATACGGGGCCGCGCAAAAGGCCGCCACCCCAAGCAACCGTCCCAAGCCCAGTCTGCCCACGCAGGCCGCCGCTGCGCCCACCCAAAACGCCGTGCCCCACAACCAAGCCGGCCACGCCGCCGGGCGGCGCAGATAGCGGCAGGTGCGGTTTAAAATAGCGGCAAATTGATAAAAAGAAACAGGCGTAAACACCGCGCGCCACAGCGGGCCGTAGTTGAGCGGCGTGCTGGCGGAATTTTTGTAGCCCGCGCGCACGGCTTGCCACTGTTTATAGGACCAGTAAAACACAAAAAATCCGCCGCTTAGCAGCGTCAGCATAAGCAGCCGCCCCGCCGGGACGAAATAGTACTGCACGGAAAGCCCCGCCTGCTTGAGGCGTTCTTTTTCTTCCTCGCGCTTGGCATTGGAGGTGTAATCCCACCGGGCCAGCACGGCGTATGCCACCCACAGCAGCCCGATCCCCAAAATCAGTTGCAAAAGTCTGTCCATACCAGTATTATAATAAAAAAAGATTTTTCCGTCAGAATTTGCGCCCCGGCCCCGTACGCACGCGAAAAAATGATAAAATATATCTATCTACAAATGTGAAAAGACAAGCGGGATGACCCGCCAAGAGAAGCCCTCGTGCAAGCGGCGGGTTTTTTTGTGGAAATTTGAATACGGAAGTAAGCACAGTATGAATAATGTAAGAAGTGACGTACGCAACGTGGCCATTATCGCCCACGTAGACCACGGCAAGACGACCGTCGTAGACGCGCTGCTCAAATTGGCGGGCGAATTTAACGTAAAAGAAGACCAAGCGCAGGAAACCGTTTTAGACTCCAATCCCTTGGAGCGTGAGCGCGGCATTACCATTTTGGCCAAATGCACTTCCGTAAAATATAAAAACCATACCATTAATATCGTAGACACCCCGGGACACGCCGACTTCGGCAGCGAAGTGGAACGCGTGCTGCGCATGGTGGATGGCGCCATTTTGATGGTGGACGCGGTGGAAGGCCCCATGCCGCAGACCCGCTTTGTGTTGCGCAAGGCTTTGGCCTTGGGCTTGCGGCCGATTGTGGTCATCAACAAAATGGACCGCGAACACGTGCGCCCCAGCGAAGTGGTGGACGAAGTGTTTAACCTGTTTATGGAGTTGGGTGCGACGGACGAACAGCTGGACTTCCCCATTTTGTACGCTTCCGGCCGCGAAGGCTGGGCCAGCGTGAAAATGGAAGAGAAAGGCAAAGACATTGCTCCGCTGTTAGACACCATTATTTCGCATGTGCCCGCCCCTGTGGCCATGCCCAATGAGCCGCTGCAAATGCAGGTGACGATGTTGGACTATAACAATTTCTTGGGCCACGTGGGGATTGGCCGCATTTTGGCGGGCAAAATTACCCGTGGGCAGGCGGTCTTGCTGATGCACCAAAACGGCACGCAGACCCCGGCCAAGGCCGTTAAAATTGAAATGTTTGAAGGTTTGGGCAAAAAAGAAGTGGAAAGCGCCATGGCCGGAGACATTGTGTCTATCGCGGGCCTGGAGGGCGTGGACGTAGGCGATACGCTGTGCCAGCCCGAATTCCCTAAACCGCTGCCGCCGCTGGCCATTGACGAACCGACGATGTCTATGGACTTTATGGTCAATGACAGTCCGTTCTCGGGCCAAGAGGGCAAATTTGTAACCAGCCGCCACCTCAAAAACCGTTTGGAAAAAGAAGCCCAAACTAACGTGGGCTTGAAAGTGGAACCGTTGGAGGGTGAAGGTAAATTTAAAGTATACGGCCGCGGGGAACTGCACCTGACCGTATTGATTGAAAATATGCGCCGCGAGGGCTTTGAGCTGGCGGTGTCTTCCCCCGAAGTGATTTACAAAGAGGAAAACGGCCAGATTTTAGAGCCAATGGAATATTTGGTGTTGGACATTAAATCTGAGCACCAGGGTGCGGTGTTTACCTTGGTGGGCCAGCGCGCCGCCCGGTTGGAAAATATGGTGGCCGAAGGGCAAGACCGCTTGCGTTTGGAATATTTGATTCCTTCGCGCGCACTCATCGGTTTTAAGAATGAATTTTTGACCGGCACCCGCGGCACGGGCATTATGCACCACAGTTTTAACGGGTTTTATCCCAAGGCCAATTTGCCGCCCTTGCGCCACAACGGCGTGCTGGTGGCCAAAGAGGACGGCGTAACCACCGCCTATGCGCTTTTTGCGTTGGAGAACGGCGGCGAGCTGTTCTTGGGCCCGGGCGAAAAGGTGTATGCGGGGCAAATCGTGGGGGAAAACTCCCGCGACAATGATCTGGTGGTCAACCCCTGCAAGGCCAAACATTTAAGCAATATGCGCAGCTCGTCCAGCGATGAATCCTACACGCTCACGCCGCCGCGGCAAATGAGCTTGGAGCAGGCCGTGGAATACATTGCTCCGGATGAATTGGTGGAAGTGACGCCCAAATCTTTGCGCTTGCGCAAAAAGATTTTGGTGCACCACTTGCGCAAACGCGCCGCCATTGCTGAAGAGAAAATGTTGGAAGGCGAAGAAGCGTAAGATTGTTTTGAGTAGAAAAGATGAAAATGCGGGAGCGCTGGGAGAGGCTCCCGCATTTTTTATATCCTTTTCTCCGGGGCAGAAAAGGACCAAAAGGCCCCGCGGGCCTGCGGAGCATAAAAAATAAAATTTTC
>CAVHDF010000031.1:0-17975 GCA_963634865.1 Eggerthellaceae bacterium | reverse complement strand
TTAATGTCGTCATCCCCGAATGTTTCTATCGGGGATCTCAGCCTCTTAAAAACACAACGAGATTCCCGAACCCTGCGGGCCGCCGCTCCTTCGGGAATGACGCAAGGAGAAGATATGTAGGCGGCTTTACGCTTATTGAACTTCTCGTCGTTGTTCTTATTATCGGTATTTTGTCCGCGGTGGCGCTGCCGCAATACAAAAAGGCAGTTGTTAAGGCGCGCTTTGCCGAAGCTTTTATCATGTTAAAAACAATCAAACAGGCCAAAGATGCTTGTATTTTGGCCGAAGGGAATTGTAGTACGTGGGAAAGTTATGGATTTAATAAAGCAGGGCCCCAAAGCAAATATTTTGAGTATGACAATTTTGATCCGTGGAATGGGTATTATGGTCCGGTAGCCGCCTATAAGCCGGAACAGGTTTGTCTTTGCTTGTATGATAGCCAAGATCCTGATCATGGGAAGAATAGTACATATGTCCTTTCGCAGACTGTGGATGAGGGGTATTCTTGGGGGGAGAAGGCCAGTATTGACTATGCCAAGTTACTCAATATCCCGGATGTAGGGGACGAGTGTGCTTGTTATTAATTTAATACGAGGTGTTCCCAAACCGGTTATATTTTGTTATAATATTACAGTAATGCCGAGGTAGCTCAGTGGTAGAGCACTGGTCTGAAAAACCAGGTGTCGACAGTTCGATCCTGTCCCTCGGCATTTCTTTTTGGCTTTTTATCCCTCGGTTTCCGGGGGATTTTTTATTGTACGGAGGCCTAGCCCCTTTTGGGTTATTGCGCCTCACCCCCGCAAAAACATATACTTTAAATAAGAGTATGAGAATGAGTAAGGAGGCTACGCATGCCTAAAATTACCGTAGACGCCACCCGCTGCAAAGCTTGTTATCTGTGCGTCAGCGCCTGCCCCAAAAAATGCTTGGGCAAGGCAACCACCATCAGCAAAAAAGGCTATTTCCCCGCCGAGATGATTCACCCCGAAAACTGCATCGGCTGCACGATGTGCTATATGGTCTGCCCGGATGTGGCCATTACCGTAGAAAAATAATTTAAAGAGGTTTAACATGGCAGAAAAAACATTACGCAAAGGCAATGAAGCTCTGGCTGAGGGCGCTATTCGCGCCGGCTGCCGCTTTTTTGCCGGCTATCCCATTACCCCGCAAAACGAAGTGCCCGAATATATGTCTGCCTATATGGCAGACGCCGGCGGCTCTTTTGTGCAGGCCGAAAGCGAAGTGGCCGCTATTAACATGGTGTACGGCGCGGCCGCTACCGGCACGCGCAGTATGACGTCTTCCTCTTCGCCCGGCGTGAGCCTTAAGCAAGAGGGTATTACCTATTTAGCCAGTGCGGATTTGCCGTGCCTGATTGTCAATGTTATGCGCGGCGGCCCGGGTTTGGGCAGCATTGCCGGGGCGCAGGGCGACTATTTCCAAGCCACCCGCGGCGGCGGCAATGGCGATTATCACATCATCGTTTTGGCGCCGAACTCTGTAGAAGAGTTGGGCAACTTCCCCAAACTGGCTTTTGATTTGGCCGAAAAATACCGCATGCCGTGCATGATTTTGGCCGACGGTATTTTGGGGCAGATGATGGAAAGTATGGCTTTCCATTTTGACCCGGTGGACCCCAACCAATTGGGCAAGTTTGACTGGGCGGTAGATATCCATAAAAACGGCCGCAAGAAAAACAATGTTTTTTCTTACAAAGGCGATAATTTGATTGCCGATGTGGTGGAGCGTGCCAAACGCTACGGTTTGATTGAAAAGACCGAGCCGCGTTGGGAAGAACGCGACGCCGAAGACTGCGACGTACTGCTGGTGGCGTATGGCTTGTCTTCGCGCGCGTGCTTGGAGGCCGTGAACAAAGCCAAAGAAGAGGGCTTGAAAGTGGGCTTGTTCCGCCCGATTACCTTGTGGCCTTTCCCCATGCAACGCTTGGGCGAATTGGCCGCCAAAGCCAAGGCCGTGCTGAGCGTAGAACAAAGCTTGGGCCAGCTGGTGCAAGACGTCAAACTGGCCGTCAACGGCAAAACGCCCGTTTATTTGAACGCTTACCCCGCCGGGGGGCAGCCGGACGGTGAAACCATTCTGACCGCCGTGCGCTCCATTTTAAACGGCAAAAAAGACGGTTTATTTGACCTGCAGGACCATGCGGAAGGGTTCACCTACCATTGCCAGCGCGATTTGGCGTTGGGCGTGCAGGGCGACCGCAAAGGAGGCAACTGATTTATGACGATTATTGCAAAAAGACCCGCCAGCATGACGGATGTGCCGATGCACTATTGCCCGGGCTGCGGCCACGGCATCGTGCACCGCTTGATGTGCGAAACGTTTGACGAGTTAAACATTGCCGACCGCGTTATCGGGGTGGCCCCGGTGGGCTGCGCGGTGTTTGCAGACAGCTACTTTGCTTGTGATATGGTACAGGGCGCGCATGGCCGCGGCCCGGCCATTGCCACGGGCGTGAAACGCTCCAAACCCCAAGCCATTGTGTTTTCTTACCAGGGCGACGGGGATTTGGCCTCTATCGGCATGGCCGAGATTGTACACGCCGCCGTGCGCAGCGAACATATTACCGTCATCTTTATTAACAATGCCATTTACGGCATGACGGGCGGCCAAATGGCCCCGACCACCCTGGTCGGCCAAGTGGCCACCACCGCCCCCAAAGGGCGCGACCCCAAGCTGCAAGGCTGGCCGATTAATATGTGCGAAATGCTCGCGCAAATCACGGGTTCTAAATATTTGGCCCGCGTGGCGGTGGACAGCCCGCAGCACATTATGCAAGCCAAGAAGGCCATTAAAAAAGCCTTTGAAAACCAAGTCAACGGCGTAGGCTTTTCTATGGTGGAAGTGCTCAGCCAATGTCCGACCAACTGGCACGCCAGCGTGCCGCAAGCCTTGGAATTTGTGCGCACCAAAATGATGCCGCAATATCCGCTGGGTGTCTTTAAAGACGAGGGGGCCAACTAATGTATCAAGGAATCAGAATTGCCGGATTTGGTGGCCAAGGGGTCATCTCCGCGGGCATTTTGCTGGCACAAGCCGGCGTGGAAGACAAGAAAAACGCCAGCTGGCTGCCCTCTTACGGGCCGGAAATGCGCGGCGGCACGGCCAACTGCTCGGTGGTGGTGTCCGACGGGGAAGTGTATACGCCTATTGTGTCGGCCCCGGATACGGTCATCGTGATGAACGAGCCGTCTTTGCCCAAATTTGAGCCGATGCTCAAAAAGGGCGGTTTGATGATTATCAACAGCTCGTTGATTAACTCCCGCCCGACCCGCACGGATATTCAGGTGGTTTGCGTGCCGTGCAACAAAATTGCCGAAGAACTGGGTATGGACCGCATTGCCAACCTGGTGGCTTTGGGTGCTTTTATTAAACTGACGGGTGCGGTGGCGTTGCAAAGTGTGGAACACGCCATGAAGAAAGTGTATAAACGCGCCAAGCCCGAAATGTTGGAACTCAATAAAAAAGCGCTGCAAGCCGGGTTTGATGCGGTAAAATAAAAATCTGCAGTGAACATCAAAGGGGCTCCGACGGTTTTGCCGGGGCCCCTTTCTTATGCTATTCTGCCAAAGAGTCTTGCGCGTAGTAGCGGATGAGGCGGCCCTCGGCGCGGGCATATTTGGCCGCCAAATAGACAAACAGTCCGCCCGGCAATAAAATGCCAATGCAGGCCAGCACGGCCATTTTAAGCCCCACCGCATCGGACATACTGCCAATGAGCGCGGGGGACAGGGCATCCCCCAAGGCGTGGATTAAAAAGATATTGAACGCAAAAGCCATAGAGCGCACTTTGCGCCCGCTTAACGCCACCAAGGCCGCACTGATTGGCCCCAGCGGTACAAAGATGAGGGTAATGGCCACAAAGAACGTAATCAGCGAAAAGGGCGTGCGGTGGCTGAGTACGCCGGCCCCGGCAAAGGGGATAAACAAAATAAAACTGGCCAAAATGACCGCAAAATAGGCGTGGTCTGTTTTTTTGAGCAACCAATCGGCCAAGCGCCCGCCGATGAGCGTGCCCAAAGCGCCCCCGGCAATCACCACCGCGCCGAAAACGGTGCCGGCCGTACCTACGCCCATCTCAAAAAAGCGGTGGAAATAGGTGGGCATCCACGCGCTCAACCCGCCCAAGACAAAGGTTTGCATGGCATGGGCAAAGCATAAAAACAGGAAAGGTTTATTTTGCAGTAACAGCAGGTATTGGCTCAAGCCGGGCTTTTTGCGGTTGTCCAAGCGGCGGTGTTCGCGGTCTTTTACTTGCCACCACGTCAGCAGCCCCAGCGCAAAGCCGGGCGCGCCGACCAGCATAAAAGCCACCCGCCACCCCCACGCCGCTCCGGCGGCTGCGCCGATTAAATACCCCAGGGCGCTGCCTGCGGGCAGGGCCAAAGCAAAATAAGCCAGCACCGTGGCGCGTTTGCTTTTGGGGTATTGCTCCGCTAAGAAAGGCTGGGCAATGGTGGTAAAGCCGCCCTCTCCTACGCCGATAAAGGCCCGCGCCGCCAACAAAGAGCCATAGTTTTTGGCCCACCCGCTTAAGAAAGTGGCCGCGCTCCAAAGCATGGCGCTGGCGGCAATCCAGTATTGGCGGGGGTGCCGGTCGGCAAAGAATCCCACCACCGGGGCATAGCACATATACACCAGCATAAAGACGGAGGCTAAGGTGCCCAATTGAAAGTCCGTTACCTGCAGTTCCTGCTGAATGAGCGGAAAGACGGAAAAGAGCACTTGTCTGTCTATGTAGTTAAACAGATTGAGCAGAAACAAAATCCAAAACAATTTGCGGGCGTTCATTTCTTTTATTCTATAAAATCCGGGGCGTGTGTGCGCTTTGTACGCACGAGCGCGGAAATTTATATAATAAGCCAAAGGAGGCTTTTATGAAAAACAGAAAGGGTTTTACTTTGTTGGAATTGCTGATTGTGATGATTATCGTGGGGGTGTTGGTGACGGTGGCTTTGCCGAAGTACCAGACCGCCATGGAGAAGGGCCGCGGCATGGAGGCCATACAAAACGCCGCCGCCATTAGTGATGCCGCCAATGTGTATTATGTTAAAAACCAAAACAGCTACGGGAGCGCGGCTTTTGGACGTGACGGAAGCACCTTTGTGCAAGATGTGGCCAACACCACCAGCACGGCTAAATATTTCACTCCGTCTTATGACTGGGACGATTCTCAAGTGGATGTGACGTTGACGCGCACCGGGATCAGCCGCAGCTACAGCATTGTCTTTGTCAACCAAGACGGTGAAGTGGTGGAACGCTATTGCACCGGGGACGAGCGCTATTGCAAGGCCTTGGGCGCTTCTGCCGCGCGCAGCGGGGGCGGATGGGATTTCTAAGCTTGTGGATTTGTTTACAAAAAAACGCCCGGAAACACCGGGCGTTTTTTGTGGCTATTTCAAATACGTTTTGCGGTTTTGGCGCAGTGCCTCAAACAGCGTAATGGCCGCCGAGGACGACAGATTGAGGGAGCGCACCGGGCCCGTCATGGGGATCGTAAACAGGCGGTCCTGGTAAGTGTGGTAAAAATCTTTGGGCAACCCGCAGGATTCGGCGCCAAAGCACAGGTACGCTCCGTCCGGGAATGCCGCATCCCAATACGGAGTGGTCCCCTTGGTGGACAGAAAAAACAGCTGCTCGCGGGCGGGCTGGTTTTCCTGCAAAAACTGCTCCCAGGTTTCGTAGCGTTTCCAATCTAAATTGGGCCAATAGTCCAGCCCGCTGCGGCGGATTTCTTTGGATTCTATTTTAAAGCCTAATTTCCCCACCAAATGCAGCCGGGTGCCCGTGGCCACGCAAGAGCGGCCGATATTGCCGGTGTTGAACGGAATTTCCGGGTTGATTAATACGATGTTTAGCATAGTGAAAAAGGCCGGAGGATGTTTCCTCCGGCCCGGGTATTTGTAAAACCTACTCTTCCCAACGGATGAAGAACGGCGTCAGCACATTGGGGACTTTGTCACACGCGGGCAAAATGCGCAAGGCGTAATCTTGGCGGCCGCTGTTAAACGGAGAGATTTCCACCTCATAGATGTACGCATCCCCGTCATTGCCGGCCACATGCATGTCCACGGCATCCTCTTTTTGGATGCCGCCCAAGGCGCCGCGGGTGCCCAAGTAGAGCTCCACCTGAATGTCTTCCGGCGAGAGCGCCCCCAAGAAAACCCGAGCGCGGAAATGCACCTTGTCGCCCATCAAAATCGCTTTGTCAAAAGCGGGAGTGATGTCGGTCACGCTGACGCGGAACCAATTGTCGGCAATTTTTTTGCGCCACGCCGCTACCTGAGCGGCATTGTTGTCTTGGCTGAGCAATTGGCCGAAGTTGTTGGCCCCCACATAGAATTTTTCGTAATATTCTTTGACCATGCGGTTGGTGTTAAACACCGGGGCGATTTGGTGAATGGATTTCTTCATCAGCGCCAGCCAGCCGGAAGAAAAGCCCTTGTCGTTTTTGGCGTAATAGGTCGGGGCAATTTCCTGTTCTAGCAGGTTGTAGAGCGATTCGGCTTCCACGGCGTCGCGCTCGGCGTCGGAGGCGTATTTTTCTGCCCCGCCGATAGACCACCCGAAATCACACGGGCCCACTTCGTCCCACCAGCCGTCTAAGATAGACAACATCAGCGCGCCGTTGACGGCGGCCTTCATGCCCGAGGTGCCGCTGGCTTCCATGGGGCGGATGGGGTTGTTGAGCCATACGTCCACACCCTGCACCATATAGCGGGCAATGTTCATGTTGTAATCTTCAATAAAGACGATTTTATTTTTAAAGCGCGGGTCGTTTTGCGTCAAATTGTAAATCGTTTTGATAAACTCTTTGCCTGCTGTGTCGGCCGGGTGCGCCTTGCCGGCAAATACGAACTGCACCGGGCGCAAAGGGTTGTTGACGATTTTGTCCAAGCGGTCCAAATCCTTAAACAGCAAGGTGGCGCGCTTGTAGGTGGCAAAGCGGCGGGCAAAGCCGATGGTCAACACGTCGGGTTTGAGCACGCGGCTGGTTTTGTTGATGGTCATGATGTCAAAACCCTGGCGTTTGAGCTGGGCTTTTAAGCGGCTGCGGGCCATGTTGATGAGTTTGGTTTTGCGCTGACCGTGCACGGCCCAAAGTTCCTCATCCGGGATGTCATGCACTTTGTCCCACAAGGCGGCTTCCGACGGGTCCACTTCGTCTAACTGGTTGCCGTTGTACAAATATTTGCGGTACAAATCATTGATTTCGTGCGAAACCCAAGACGAGCTGTGAATGCCGTTGGTGATGCTGTCTATGGGCACTTCGTCCACGGGCAGACTGGGCCATAAGTTGTGCCACATTTCGCGGCTGACTACGCCGTGCAATTTGGCCACGCCGTTGGCATAAGCGGTCAGGCGCAGGGCCAGCACCGTCATGCAGAAGGTGGCAGAGTCGGCCTTTTCTTTCCCCAAGGCCAAAAACTCTTCCCAGCTGATGCCCATTTGTTCGGCGTAGTATTGCATGTATTTGCGCACCAGCACCGGGTCAAAGTGTTCGTTGCCGGCGATGACCGGGGTATGCGTGGTAAAGACCGAGGAGGCCCATACAATTTCGCGCGCTTGGGCAAAATCCATTTTCCGCTCGCGCATTATATCAATAATGCGTTGGATGAGCAAGAAAGCGCTGTGTCCTTCGTTGATGTGGTACACAGTGGGGTGCATGCCCATGGCGTTTAAGGCCTTCACACCGCCGATACCCAACACGATTTCTTGGCGGATGCGGTTTTCGCGGTCGCCGCCGTAGAGCTTTTCGGTGATGAGGCGTTGGGCGGGGGTGTTCTCTTGCAAATTGGTGTCCAACAAATACAAATCCGTGCGGCCGACGTTGACGCGCCACACGCAGGCTTTGACGTTTTCATTGGCGCCCAGCGGCACATCCACGATGATTTCTTTGCCGTCTTTGTCGCAGACGTGTTCCACGGCCATGTGCGCCCAGTCATTGTCGGGGTATTCTTCGTTTTGCCAGCCCTCGCGGTTGAGCAGCTGCTGCACGTAACCTTTTTTGTAAAAAAGCCCCATGCCGATGATGGGCATCCCCAAATCACTGGCGGATTTGATGTGGTCCCCGGCCAGCATGCCTAAGCCGCCGGAATAAATGGGCAAGCCCTCGCCGATGCCGTATTCCATAGAGAAATAGGCCGTGAGCATATCGCCCTTTTCCTGCTTGTGTTCTTTGTACCACGTGCGCGGATTGTTTTTGTAATTGTAATAGGCTTCTTTGACTTTGTTGACTTGCTGCACAAAGGCTTCGTCGCGGCTGAGCTCTTCCAAGCGTTTTTGCGGCACGCAGCCCAACATCCATTTGGGGTTGCGGCGGGAATCGGTCCACAATTTGGGGTCAATTTGCATGAACAGCAAAATGGCCGGCCAATTCCATGTAAACCACATATCGCTGGCCAGTTCTTCCAAAAATTTAATGTTGTCCGGCAAATTGGGTTGCACGGTAAAGGAATGGATTTTCATACGTTCTCCTTAGTGAATTTAAAAATTGTTTTACAGTACCATGTGCAGCACCGCAAACGCCACCACCAACAAAGCTACGCCGCACGGCACGCCGATTTTGGCCCACTCTTTGCTGGTGATTTTGAGTTTGGAGGCGCAAATAATGTTGGGGATGTTGCCCGGGATGAGCATCCCGCCCGAGACGATCAAGCTCATCAGCAGGAAGGTCAAATCGCGGGTGGAAATTTCCGGGGTGATTTCAATGGCGGCCAAGGTGGCATTGTCCAAAATGGCCGAGAGCATATTGATGTAGTAAAGCGCATTGGCCGACAGGTGCGAAATGGTCTGTTCTGCCAGCGGTTTGAGTCCGTCACCCAGCAGCACCAAGGCCATTACAAACAGGTACACTTTGGCGGCGCGCAAGGCAATGTTTTTGAGGCTGTGCTCGCCGGCGTTTTCCTGTTTTTCTTCTTGGACGGCTTCTTTTTCTATATCGTTGATCCGGCTGGCCAAGAACGCCAGCAAAATATTAAAGCCCAGTACATACCAGCCCAAGTGCTCCAGCAGGAACCAAAAATCGGCAAAGTGCGGCGCGCCTTTGAGTTTGGAGAGCACAATGGTGCCCAACGGCTCGCCGATAGAGGTCAACACGGCGCCCAAACCAATAGAGAAGCAGCTGTACACCACCAGTTTAACGCGCCCTTTGCGGTTGAGCGGCAGCAGGACGACGACTTCGGCCAAAATCAGCGCGGCGATAATGGCCGTAATGACGCTGGAGGTCATCCCCAGCAGCAAAACTGTGCCCGCCATGACCGTGCGCAAGCCGATTTTATTGACGGCTTTTTGCGTCAGGCTTTGCAAGGCTTTGTGAAACTTTTTAAATAGCAGTCCCGCCACAAATACGGCCAGGGTGATTTCAATCGGGTCAGTCAGCGCCGTTTGTACCAAGTGCCAGCTCCACAGCTGGGTAACCGTCACGGCAAAAGCACCGCAGACAAATAAAAAGGCTTCCAAATTTTCTTCCACTTTATGCACCGACAGCGGCAGCACCAGCACCAGCAGAATGAGCGCGCTGAGCAATACGGTTTGATACAAAGGCAGCTCCATAACTCCTCCTAGAATAATTTTCATATATTTTATGAAATTTAGCGGGGCCGACGCAGCATAATTTTAATTAAAAGGGGGCCGAAGGAAGTCGTTTGGAAAGCGGAAGGCTTATTGGTTTTTTCAAATCTCGTACGGGAAATAAAAAACCCAGCCGCTGGGCTGGGTATCAAAATCCGTCCCGTACGCCCCCTCATCGGGGGGATGTTCCTTTTTTCATTGCAAAAAAGGAACCAAAAAGCTAGACTTCCGTGGCCCCGTTCCCCGGCGGGTCCGGCCTACGCGTTAACTTGCCCCCAAGGCGGGCTCAGACAAACGCTTCGGTACGGCTCCGGCCCCTGCCGTCCAACGACGGCGGGCCAAAGGAAGTCGTTTGGAAAGTGGAAGGCTTATTGGTTGCTTCAAATCTCGTACGGGAGAAATAAAAAACCCAGCCGCCGGGCTGGGTATCAAAATCCGTCCCGTACGAGATTTGAACTCGTGATCTCCGCCTTGAGAGGGCGGCGTCCTGGACCGCTAGACGAACGGGACTTTACCCATATATTTTAGCAAATTCTTGAACAGATGAAAAATTTTTAAAATTTCATTCATCTGGGAAAAAATTTCTTAGGATAATTCAAAATGCTAAAATATATCTATTGCAGCACCTGTATATTCCCCGTTGAAGGAGCTTTTCCATGGAAATCGGTATCGTCGGCCTGCCCAATGTGGGCAAATCCACCCTTTTTAATGCATTAACCTGCGCCGGAGCGGAAGCCAGCAACTATCCCTTTTGCACCATTGAGCCCAATGTGGGCATTGTGCCTATTCCGGACAAACGTTTGGACAAGTTGTTTGAAATGTTCAAACCGCCCAAGAAAACGGCCGCGTTTATTAAATTTGTAGACATTGCCGGCATCGTCAAAGGCGCCAGCCAAGGCGAAGGGTTGGGCAATAAATTTTTGGCCAATATCCGCGAGGTAGACGCTATCATTCACGTGGTGCGCCTGTTTGAAGACGAAAACGTAACCCACGTGATGAACTCCGTGGACCCGCTGCGCGATATAGAGGTCATCAATACCGAGCTGATGCTGGCCGATTTGGAAACCGCCAACAAAATTTGTGACCGCTTGGGCTCCAATGCCAAAAGCGGCAAAAAAGAGGCCGTGGCCGCCTTTGAAAATATGAAGCAAATCAAAGCTGCGCTGGAAAACGGCAAGCCGGTATCCTCTTTGCATTTAGAGCCGGAAGTATTAAAGGAATACCAATTTTTAACGGCCAAGCCCGTGCTGTACGTGGGCAACAATTCCGAAAAACGCAACGCCGCCAATGCCGAAAAGGTGGCCGCCTACGCCAAAGAAACCGGGGCCGGGTTTGTGGAATTATGCGTTAAATTTGAAGCCGATATCGCCGAGTTTTCCGAAGAGGAAAAAAAGGCTTTCTTGGCTGAAACCGGCAATGATTACACCGGGCTGGAAAAGGTGGTGCGCGAGGGTATGAAGCTGCTGAATTTGTGCACCTATTTTACGGCCGGGCCGGAAGTGGAAGTGCGCAGCTGGCTGATCCCGGTGGGGTGCACGGCGCCGCAAGCGGCGGGCAAAATCCACAGTGATTTTGAAAAGGGTTTCATCCGCGCCGATGTGTATACATACGATGACTTAATCCAATACGGCGACGAAAAAACCTTGCGTGAGCACGGCCTCATCCGCTCCGAAGGAAAGGACTATATTGTAAAGGACGGCGATATTTGCCTGTTTAAAATCAATGCCTAATATTTGCAAACATTTTAATGTGTGCGGCGGGTGTGCGCTGCTTAATTTGCCCTATGAAGAACAAATCGGCAAAAAGCAGGCCCGCTTGCAGGAGATTTTAAAGGATTTTTGGAGCGAGCCCATCCCGGTGACGCGTACCGATGATCCGCGGTATTTCCGCAACAAAGTGGAGCTGGGGTTTTGCCACCAGCCTATTTGGAAAGAGCCGTTTGACAAAAAAGCCAAGCGCGATAAAACCCAACCGCTGGAGTTTGAGCAGACCCTGGGCTTTAAGCTCAAGGGCCGCTGGGACCGCGCCGTAGATATAGAGGAATGCTGCTTATTTGACGAGCATCTCATTCCTCTTTTGCAGGCGGTGCGGGCGTGGGCAAAAAAAGAAAATTTGGCTTATTATGACCACCGCCGCCATACGGGCGTGTTGCGCCACCTGATGTTGCGCGTGGGTAAAAATACGGACCAAGCTTTGGTGGTGCTGTTTGTCACCGACGACGTGCCGGAAGCGTCTTTTGTAGACGCGGTGCAAAGCGTATGGCCGCAGGCCAATATTATGCTGGCCGTCAATACGGGACTGGCCGACACCGCCGCGCCGGAGAGCTTGCGCGTGCTCAAAGGGCAAGATTTTATCACGGAAAAAATTATCCTTTCTGCCCCGGACGGCCAAAAAGAGCGCAAAGTCACTTTTAAACTTTCCCCGCAATCCTTTTTTCAAACCAATACGCGGACCGCACAAAAAATGTACTCGCGCGTGCGGGCTTTGGTCAAGCAAATGGCCCCCAAGGTCATTTATGATTTATACGGCGGTGCGGGCAGTTTTTCACTTTCGTGCGCGGATTTGTGCCAAAAAAGTTTGTGCGTGGAAAGCGTCGCCCCGGCCATTTACAACGGCATTGAAAATGCCAAAATCAACGGGGTCACCCACGTGCAGTTCTTCTGCGCCAAGGTGGAAGATTTTGTAAAACAACACCCCATAGACAAGCGGGACGCGCTGATTATTTTGGACCCGCCGCGCAGCGGCATGCATCCCAAAGCCGCCAAGGCGGTGGCCGAATCGGGCGTGGAAAACATTTTGTATATTTCCTGCAATCCCGTCACGCTGGCGACGGATTTAAAAGTACTTACGCAAACCTACAAGCTTACCGCTGTGGAAGCGTTTGACTTTTTCCCGCACAGCGAACATATTGAAACGTTGGTGCAGCTGCGGCTGAAGTAGCCGGCGCGCCATGTAGGAACCCCCATGAATTTGCAAGAAGCTTTAGACTCTTTAAACCCCCGTCAGCTGGAGGCCGTCAATTACGAGGCCGGCCCTTGCTTGATTGTGGCCGGCGCCGGCACGGGCAAGACCAAAACGCTGACGACCAAAATCGCCAAGCTCATTGCCGACGGTTACAGTCCCTACCGCATTTTGGCGGTCACCTTTACCAACAAAGCCGCCCAAGAAATGCGCGAGCGTGTGGAAGCCTTGGCCCCGGGCCAAAGCCGCAATGTGTGGATTCACACGTTTCACTCGTTCGGGGTGCGGTTGTTGCGCCAAAACGCCGAAAAGCTGGGGCTGACGCGCGACTTTGCCATCTACGATGATAGCGAACAAAAGAAACTGGTCAGTCTGTTGCTGGAACAACTGGGCGCTAAAGACGCCAAAAAAGAGGCCGCCCAACTGGTCAGCCAAATTTCCCGCGCCAAGGACGACGGGCAATCGCCCGAAGCCTTTATGGCTTCTGCCACGGCCAGCGGGCTGGATTTCCGCATTCGGGCGGCGGAGATTTACCGCCGTTACGAACTCAAACTCAAAGAGGCCGGCGCGTTGGACTTCGGGGACTTGTTGGTCAAAACCCTGCAGTTGTTGCGCGAGCACGAGGACGTGCGGGAATATTATCAGCAGTTTTTCCAATATGTATTGGTGGACGAGTACCAGGACACCAACCATACCCAATATCTAATCACGCGCCTGCTGGCCGAGAAACACCGCAAGTTGTGCGTGGTGGGGGATCCGGACCAGAGCATTTACTCTTGGCGTGGCGCCAATATCCGCAATATTTTGGAATTTGAAAAAGATTTTAAAGACGCTAAAATTATCACGCTGGAGCAAAACTACCGCTCCACCAAAGTGATTTTGGACGCATCCAATAAACTGATTACCAAAAATACCCAGCGCAAGGAAAAGAACCTCTTTACCGAGAAGCAACACGGCGATGACATTGAAGTGCGCGAAATGCCCACCGAGGGACAAGAGGCCACTTGGGTGGCGCAGAACATCAAATCTTTGGTGGACCAAGACGGCTATAGTTTAAATGATATTGCCGTGTTTTACCGCACCAATGCCCAAAGCCGTAATTTTGAAGAAACCTTCCGCCGGTACCAAATCCCTTACCGTTTGGTGGGGACGGTCAGCTTTTACAACCGCAAAGAAATTAAAGATTTGCTTTGCTATGCCCGCTTGCTGATTAACCCCAACGATGACATCAGCCTGCTGCGCGTGATCAATACCCCCACGCGGGGGCTGGGCAAGACCGCCCAAGAACGCTTTGCCGCGTATGCCCGCCAACAAGGGATTTCTTTGTATGGGGCGTTAAAGGCGGCGCAATCGGTGCCGGAGCTAACGCCTATGGCCCGCCGGGCGGCGGTGGAATTTGTGCGCATGGTGGAGGGGTGGCGCGCGGATATGTTTGTCTCTTCGCCCACGGCGGTGATGGATAAAATTTTAAAGACTTCCGGCTATGCCGCTGCGGTGCAAAAAGATTTGGACGAGGGCAAAGACCCCGAGGCCGAAAGCCGCCTGCAGAACTTGGAAGAATTGATTAACGCCGTCAAAGAATACGAGGACCGCCGCGAGGAAGCCACGCTGTCGGGCTTTTTGCAGGAAGTGTCTTTGCTGACGGGCACGGACAATTCCCAGGCGGGAGAGGGGGGCGCGGTCACTCTGATGACGGTGCACCTGGCCAAGGGCCTGGAGTTTAACGCCGTATTTGTGACCGGGCTGGAAGAGGAGCTTTTCCCCATTAAGTGTTGCGACGAAGACGAGCTGGAAGAGGAGCGCCGCTTGTGCTATGTGGCCATGACGCGCGCGCGTGAAAAGCTGTTTATGACTTATGCCCTGCGCCGCCGCAAATACGGGGAAATACACGACAACAATCCTTCCCGCTTTTTGTTTGAGTCCGGGTTGCTGGACGAGCAATACCGTGAGCAGTTGGAAAACGCCGCGCCGCGCTATGACCAGTACAAAACCAAATACGGTTTGTATGGGCAGGGAGGCGGATTTTACGGCGGTTCCTCGCGTCGCGGGGGCTATCACGGTTCCACCGGGCGCAGCGCCAACAGCTACAACGGGTTTGAGGGCTTCGTCAGCCGCAGCCAATTTCAAAAGAAGTATGACGAACACGGCTATGAGGTGGAAGACGACGATTTGGATTATACCTCGTCCTCTTACCACGGCTCAGCCGGGCTGGGGGCTTTGTATGGTGGCAAATCCTCTTATTCCAGCGGCCCTCGGCGCGGATTTTCTTCGTCGGACAACCGGCGGCATTTCCCCGGGCAGTCGTCTGCCTACGGGGCGGCTCCCAAGCAGGAAAAGGGCACCTCTACCACCGCGGCCGGCGGCAAAAAAGTGGCCGTTGGCGGGCAGGTGAAACACGGGGTGTTTGGCGTGGGGACGATTACCGCGGTGGCCGGCTCGGAAGAGAGCTGCAAAATTACCGTGCAATTTGCCAACGGCGTGGTGCGGACCTTTATGCTGGCTTTTGCCCCTGTAGAAGTACTGTAGCAAATCCCTTCATTTTAAAACCCCCGGGCCTGTAAAGACCCGGGGGTTTTTCGGTAAAGCGTCCGTCCTGAGCTTTACATGGCGCTTAAAAAGGCGGTCAAGGCGGCTACGATGGCACCCCCAAAAAACAAAACCAGTACCACGGGCAGAACCGCAATCCCTACGGTAATCCACCCAAATAACGCCGCCCAACGTGCCGTGCGCGCTGCTTCCTCCGTCCAGCCTTGCTGCACTTGATCTTGTGCCCGCAAGGACAGAATCAACGCCGCCAGCGCCAGCGGAATGGCAAAAAACCCTGTAAAACAAGACAAACACACCGCTAATACCGACAGCGTGAAATGCGTATGAACGCACTGCCCCTTTTTGCAGCGGCAGTCGTCTTGCGTTTGGTCGTTTACTTTACAGACGCCCGATGTTTGTGCCTTGTTTGCCTCTTTCATTTTTGCCCTCCGTATGGTTTGTTCATTGGCCGAAAATTATTTCTTCTTGCCAATGTCTTTATCTCCGCCACATCCGCATCCCATAGCGTTTCCCCCTTGTTGGTATAGTAAACTGCCAAATTATTATATAAAATGTATATTCAAAGGAGCCCTTTAAAATGATATTAGAAAAAGACAATGCCGCCCGCTGCGCGCGGATGGCCAAAATCCGCCTCACGGCCGACGAGACGGCCCATTATGAGCAGCAAATGCAAGAGTTGTTTGCCTGGGTAAAACAGCTCTCTTCCGTAGACACTTCCGGCGTGAGTGAAACCGTTTTGGCCCACGCGGCCTATTTGCGCCCGGATGAACCGGTGGTGGACGAACCGATGGCGCAGTCCATCGTCGCCGCTTTTAATGACCAGCAGGCCCATTGTGCCAAAGTAAAGAAGGTGCTTTAATATGAAAACCGTTTTTGAAATCGCCCACGCCGTGCAAAACGGCACCCTCACCGCGCGGGAAGCGGTGTTTGAAGCTTTGTGCAAAATTAAAGAATTAAACCCGCAAATCAATGCCTTTGTGGAAGTGTGGCCTGAGGAAGCCTTGCGCCGCGCCGAAGAAATAGACGCGCGCCGCGCCCGGGGTGAAAAATTGGGCCCCCTGGCCGGGGTGCCTGTGGGTATTAAAGACAATATTTTGTATAAGGGGCACAAGGCCACTTGCTGCTCTAAGATGTTGGCCAATTATGTGGCGCCTTACAATTCCACGGTGGTCAATAAACTGTTGGCTGCGGATGCGGTGATCGTCGGCCGCACCAATATGGATGAATTTGCCATGGGCAGCAGCAACCAAACTTCCGTATATGGCCCCGCGCACAACCCGGTGGATTTTGACCGTGTGCCCGGCGGCAGCTCCGGCGGCAGCGCTGCGGCGGTGGCGGCGGGCATGGTGCCTGCGGCCTTGGGTACCGACACGGGCGGCTCCGTGCGCCAGCCGGCGTCCTTTTGCGGCGTGGTCGGCGTGAAACCCGGCTACGGGCGCATTTCGCGCTACGGCATTGTGGCGTTTTCGTCCAGTGCCGACCAAGTGGGCGTGTTGACTGGGGATGTCAAAAGCGCGGCCTTGATGTTGGAAGTATTATGCGGCCGGGATGAGAATGATTCCACTTCCTTAGAGGATGCGGTGCCGGCGTTCAGCCAAAATTTTACCACGGATATCCAGGGTTTGAAAGTGGGGATGCCCAAGGGCTTTTTAGACGAGTTGGACCCGGAAATCAAGGAAAAGATTTTGGCCGCCGCGGAAAAACTCAAAGGGCTGGGTGCGCAGTTGGTGGACGTAGACGTGCCCCACGCCAAGTATTCCGCGCCGTGCTATTATATGATTACCAGCGCCGAGGCCAGCTCTAACTTAGCCCGTTTTGACGGCATTCGCTACGGATTTTGTGATAAGACCGCGCAAAATTTAAACGATGAATACGAGTTGGACCGCGCTCCGTTTGGGCCGGAAGTCAAAAAGCGTATCATCATCGGCTCCACGGCCCTGCGTGCGGAAAACTATGCCGAATGCTACCTGCAGGCTGTGAAAGTGCGGGAGCTGATTAAGCAAGATTTTGCCCGCGCGTTTGAACAGGTGGATGTGATTTTGACGCCCACCTCTCCGACGACGGCTTTCCGCCTGGGCGACCATGCAGACAATCCCTTGGCCGTCTATTTGGCCGACTTGTACACCTGCCAGGGCAATATCGGCGGGTTGGCCGGCATCAGCGTGCCGTGCGGCAATGACAAGTTGGGCCTGCCGGTCGGGCTGCAATTTTACGGGCCGATTTTGCAAGAAGAGAAAATTTTGAACGCGGCCTATCACTTTGAGAAGGCCTTATGATTGTATCGGAATTTTCCTGCGGCGGCGTGATTTTGGACGGGCGGAAAGTGTTGCTCGTGCAAGTCAAAAATATGAAAGGCAAAAAGATTTGGACTTTCCCCAAAGGCCACATTGAGGCCGGGGAAACGCCCCGCCAAGCCGCCTTGCGCGAAGTGCTGGAGGAGACCGGCTATAAAGCCGTCATCGTCCGGCCGATGATCCGCGTGAAGTATGCTTTTACTTTTCAGGGAAACTACATCAAAAAAATGGTGCAGTGGTATCTGATGAAAAAATTGGGACGCATCGGCAAGCACGACGCGTCGGAGATTATTTCCATTCGGTGGGTATCTTTGCTTAAGGCGCGGGAGTTGGTGCAATATCCCAGCGATATCCGGCTGGTGGATATGCTGCTGGCCTCGCTGCATATAGAGCCGGCCGAAGCCCCGGATACCGAGGAAAAAGAGTAACGGTTTGTTATTCTTTTTTCGGGATAGAAAAGTAAGCAAAAGGCCCCGCGCTTGTTATGTCCTTTTCTCTAGGGCAGAAAAGGACCAAAAGGCCCCGCAGGCCTGCGGAGCATAAAAAATAAAATTTTCTTATTCCGCCTTTAACTCGCCGCTA
>CAVHDF010000030.1:0-18475 GCA_963634865.1 Eggerthellaceae bacterium | reverse complement strand
CCTTGCCCGCTTACTTCAAAGCGGTGGAACGCGCCCGCATGACGGAAGCCCAAGGGTTGCTGGGCAACATCGCCCAAGCGCAACAAAGACGCTGGATGAAGATGAACAGCTATGCCAAACTGTTCAGCGGTTTGGACGTCTCCCCGACTTCCGAAGCGACGGCTACTTTCTGCACGAAGTTGCTTTCCGGCACGCATGCTGCGGCTGCTTCCTCTGCCACTTGTGGCAACGGGTTTGCTATTTCTTTGGATAGCACGGGGACGGATTATACCGCGTCTAAAGCCACGGCTAAACGCGTGAACAACGCCCAATATAGCTATGAGTTAAGCCGTCCGTATCAGAGCACGGATGTTACCTGCACCGTATTGGACGGCAAGGAACAAACCAAAGCCTTGTGCGCTGATTTCTGCGGTTGGGATAGTTTGAGCGGAACTTCTTGCGTCTATGGGGCCACGGAAACTTCCGGCAGCAGCACGTCCATTCCGTAATTTTTGCCGTTGCTTTAAAAAACCCCGCGTCTTCAGGCGCGGGGTTTTTCTATACGCGTAGGGAAATTGGTATAATGCTAATATGAGTGCGCGGGAAGAAACGGTATTGAGCGTAGAAAATTTGCAGGTGGCGTTCCGAAATGGCGGCGAAGTCACCCCGGTTTTGCGGGGACTAAGCTACCGTCTGCCTAAGGGCCAAGTGCTGGCCGTGGTGGGGGAATCCGGCTGCGGCAAAACCGTCCACGCCTTATCTCTTTTAAACCTGCTGCCGCCCGGGGGACAAATCACCGGGGGGCATATTTATTTAGACGGGCAAGACCTGCTCGCCTTGCCGCCGGAAGCTCTGCGCCGCCTGCGCGGGGCCAAAATTTCCATGATTTTCCAAGACCCCATGACCAGCCTCAACCCCATCCGCACGGTGGGCAAACAGCTGGTGGAAACCATATTGGCCCATGAAAATATTTCCAAATTACGCGCCCGGGCCCGCGCCGTTTTTTTGTTGAAAAAAGTAGGCATAGAAAACGCCCGCCAGCGCATGAATGAATATCCGTTTCAATTTTCCGGCGGGCAACGCCAGCGCATTATGATAGCTTTGGCCTTGTGCCTGCGTCCGCAAGTGCTTATTGCCGACGAGCCCACCACCGCATTGGACGTCACTATCCAAGCCCAAATTTTACGCTTGATTAAAAAATTGCAACGCCAAAGCGGCATGTCGGCCGTATTCATTACGCACAACTTGGCCATTGTGGCCGAGGTGGCCGATGAAGTAATGGTGCTTTACGGCGGTTGCTGTGTGGAAAAGGCCCCCGCGGCCGAGTTGTTTGCCCGGCCATTGCACCCCTATACACAGGGGTTGTTGCACTCGCTCGTGTCGCTTAAAAAAAAGGTGGAGGTGCTGCCCGCTATAGAGGGTTATCCGCCCGCCCCCGGCGAGCCGAAAACTGGCTGCCCCTTTGCTCCGCGCTGCCCGCATGCGTTTGAAAAATGCCGTCAGCAAATGCCTCCGCTGACGCAAGAAAACGGTCACGAAGTCCGCTGCTGGCTGAGGGGGAAGTATGCCTAATCCGGTGGAAGTGAAAGATTTGCGTAAGACCTACCGCCGCGGCGGGTGGTTCAGTGGCCCGGCGAGCGAAAAAGTCATTTTGCAGGGAGTGACTCTTTCCCTCCGGGAAAAAGAGATTTTAGGCTTGGTGGGAGAGTCCGGCTGTGGCAAAACCACCTTGGCCAAGGTCATTTTGGGGTTGGAAAATTATCAGGGTGGCTCCGTGCAGGTGGAAGGGCAGGAGCTGTGCCGTTTGAGCAAAGCGGGGTTTAAAAAGCTGCGCCGCCGTTTGCAGGTGGTGTTCCAAGACCCCTATTCCAGCTTGGACCCGCGCATGAATGTGCGCCAAATTTTAAGCGAGCCGTGGGACATCCACGGCCTGTATGCAGACCGCGCCGCGCGCGAGCAAGCCCTGCAGGAGCTTATGCGCTCGGTGGGGCTGGACCCGGCGCATTTAAACCGTTATCCGCATGAATTTTCCGGCGGGCAACGCCAGCGTATCGCCATTGCGCGCGCCTTGGCTTTGCAGCCGCACATTTTGGTGGCGGACGAGCCGGTATCGGCGCTGGACGTGTCCGTGCAAGCGCAAATTTTAAATTTACTGAAAGAAATCAGCCGCGCCCGGGCGTTGAGCATGCTGTTTATTTCGCATGATTTTGCCGTGGCGCGCTTTTTGTGCGACCGCATTGCGGTGATGTATCAGGGGCGTTTGTTGGAAGAGGCCCCGGCCGAGGAATTGTTGCAAAATCCGCAGCACCCTTACACGGAGGCTTTGTTGTCGGCCGTGCCGGTGCCGGACCCGCAGCAGCCTTTGCGTGAGCCATTGGCTCCAACGACGGCCCCGGCCCGGGCGGGCGTGTGCGCTTGCCCGTATGCGCCGCGGTGTCCGTATTACCAAGCGTCCGTGTGCGACCCGGCGCAGCCGCTCTTGCGCGAAGTTCGCGCGGGACATCGGTGTGCCTGCGTGCGTTTGCCATTTCAAAACCAAAAAAGCCGTTACGCCGTATAACCGGAGGAATTATGAGCAGCTTCATTAACGAAAAAAGATTGTTAGACACCTTTTTGCAATTGGTCCGCATAGACAGTGAGTCTTATCACGAAGGGACGCTGTGCAAATGGCTTTGCGCCGAGCTGAAAAAACGCGGTTGCCACGTGGTTACCGACAAAGCCGGTAAAAAAATCGGCTCCGACGCGCCCGGCAATATCATTGCCACGCTAAAGGGGACTGCCGGGGAAAAGCCGTTCTTGCTTTCGGCGCATATGGATACGGTCCGCCCGGGCTGTGGCGTCAAGGCCAGCGTTAAAAACGGTCGCGTGGTCACAGATGGCACCACCGTTTTGGGCGGGGACGACAAAAGCGGCATTGCCGTAATTTTAGAGATTTTGACCGTGCTTAAAGAGCAAAAAATCAAACACCGCCCCTTGCAAGTGATTTTGACTTTGAACGAAGAAAACGGCATGGGCGGAGCTAAGAATTTGGATTACAGCAAAATCAAAGGCCGCGAAGGGCTGATCTTGGACAATGAGAGCGTCTGTGAATTGTTGGTGCAAGGCCCGGCAGTGAGTGATTTTATCGTACAAATCCAAGGGGTGGCTTCCCATGCCGGGGTGGCGCCGGAGAGAGGCATTTCCGCCCTAGAAGTGGCTGCACAGGCGCTGACGCGGATGAAGTTGGGCCGCGTGGATGAGGAAACGGTGTGTAACTTTGGCATCGTGCAGGGCGGCGAGGTCACCAATGTGGTCATGCCGCAGCTGTATTTAAAGGGCGAGGTGCGCAGCCTTAACGTCAAAAAATTGCAAAAGCAAATCAAGCATATGAAAGATTGCTTTGCCCAAGCCGCCAAAGAGTTTGTCCGCAAGGCCAACGGCAAGACCATCCGCCCAAAAATTACCATAGAAACCCCGCTGCGCTACGGCGCATTGAACGTGCCCAAAAAAGCGCCGCTGGTGCAGTATGTACTCAAGGCGGCCCAAAAGCGCGGCGTGCCGATGAAAGCCATGGCTTCCGGCGGCGGTTGCGACGCCAACGTCACCTGCCAGCACGGTCTGCTGATGCCCAATATAGGGCTGGGCGTGCAAAATTGCCACAGTGTAGAGGAATATTTGGATTTGAAGGAGTTTTATACGGCGGCGGATATTGTGCTGGACGTAGTGTTAAACTATAAATAACTCCGCCGGAAAAAGTATGCTGCGTTATATTTTAAGAAGACTTCTTTTATTGCCGCTGGTGGTGCTGGGCGTGACCTTTTTGTTGTTCTTTTTGACCCAACGCCTCAGCCCGGAAATGCGCGCGTCTTTGTACATCAAAGACCCGCGGCAGCTGGGCGCGTTGGAAGAAGTCATCCAAAAATACGGCTTGCGCGACAATGTGTTTAAACAATACGGCCGCTGGTTGGGCGGCGCATTGCGGGGGGATTTGGGCTATAGCCAAAGCGTCAATATGCCGGTGGCCGAGGCCATTAAAGCCTATTTGCCCGCCACGGTGCAGCTGGCTGTGGTGACGATTGTGCTGGTCTTGTTTTTTGGCATTTGGCTGGGGGCTTTGTCCGCCGTTAAAAAGGACCGGTGGCAGGATGTGCTGGTCCGGCTGGTGTCGGTGGGGGGATTTTCCCTGCCTATTTTCGTGCTGGGGTTGCTGCTTTTGATGTTGTTTTACGGCAAACTGGGGTGGTTCCCGCCGGGGGGATACTCGGTGGCTACGGATATGACGGTGCATTTGCCGTCCTTTCACCATTATACCGGGTTCTTGCTGGTGGACAGTTTGCTCAACGGCAATTTACGCGTATTTGCCGACGTGTTACGCCATTTGGTCTTGCCCGCCGTCACATTGTGTATCGGTTCTTTTGCGCTGATGGTGCGCGTCATGCGCTCCTCTATGTTGGAGGAACTGGGCAAAGATTATGTGCGCACCGCCCGGGCCAAAGGCTTGCCGGAGCGCGCGGTGGTGTACCGTCACGCGGGTAAAAACGCCGTCATCCCCGTGATTACCTTGGCGGGCATACAGTTCATCCGCCTGTTGGGGGGGACGGTGATTGTGGAAACGATTTTTGATTACCCCGGCATCGGCCGCTTTGGCGTATTGGCGGCCCAACAGCTGGACATCGCCGGGATTATGGGCTTTTCGCTCATGGTGGCGGTGCTGTTTGTGGTGGGCAATTTGGCCTGTGATATTTTATACACGGCCATAGACCCGAGGATTAAACTAAGTGACTAACCGAACCTTGAAACGCATTTTGCAAAATAAGGCCTCTTTGGTGGGGTTGGTGCTGGTTTTGTTTTTCGCGGCGGTGGCCTTGTTCGCCCCGTTGTTGGCCCCGGCGCAGAACCCGCGCGACCCGTATCAGCTGCCCCAGAGCAGCTATGAGGTGACCCCGCAGCCGCCGTCTGCGCAGCATATTTTTGGCACGACGGAGCAACAATATGATTTGTACTACGGGGTGGTGTGGGGCACGCGCTTGGCGTTTAAAATCGGCATTACGGTTACCTTTTTTGCTTTTTTGATTGGGTTGTTTTTGGGTGCGGGCGCGGCGTATTTCGGCGGGAAAATAGACGAGCTGATTATGCGCTTTACCGATATCGTTTTTGCCGTGCCGTCTTTGGTGCTGGCCATGGTGATTGCGGCCATGTTGGGGCCGGATATCCGTCATATGATGATGGCGCTGACGGCGGTGGCGTGGCCCTCGTATGCGCGGTTGGTGCGCGGGGACGTATTATCGGTCAAACGCCGGGATTTTGTAACGGCCAGCAAGGCCTTGGGCGCGCGCGGCCCGCGGTTGCTGCTGCGGCACATTCTGCCTAATTCCATTTATCCGTCCGTGGTGGTGGCCAGTTTGGACATTGGCTACATTGTGTTGACGGCGGCGTCTTTGTCCTTTTTGGGGCTGGGCGCGCAGCCGGGCACGGCCGATTGGGGCCAGCTGATTGCCATGGCGCGCAACTGGGTGCTGGGCAGCGGCGGCAATACTTTTGCCTATTGGTACACCGTCGTAGTGCCGGGCGGGGCGATTTTCTTGTTTGTGCTGGGTTGGAACCTGCTGGGGGACGGATTTAGAGATATTTTGGACCCCCGCCAAGGCTGATTTAAGCTAAAATATTAGAAAGGGCTTTTTATCATTTTCATTTTTTAAACTGGAGCCAGATTATGATACGCAGAAAAGATTTATATACCTCTTTAAGTGACAGCGCTTACCGCTTTCCGCAAAAGGTGGCCTTGGTAGAGGCCGCCACCGGCAAAAAAGTAACGTATTTGGAACTGCTGATGCAGGTGGACCGCGCGGCGGATATGTTTTGGGAGCACGGCATCCGCAAAGGCGACCGCGTAGGCATTGCCCACCGTAACTCCATTGATGTAGTGGTGGCCAATTACGGGCTATACAAAATCGGCGCGGTGTGCATTCCCATGAACTTTATGGTTACCAAGCAAGAGGAAATCCAGTTTATCTTGAATAACTCCGGCGCCAAAGCCGTGGTGACCCAAGGCGAATTCATCCGCCATTATTTAAAGGCCCAGCCGGCGCTGCCGGATTTGAAGTATATCTTTTCCACCGACACTATTCCCGAGTCCGCCGCCGACAAACCCTTTGTGCAGAAATTTTGGGAACAGATAGACAAATCCACCTATCACGATGAAACCGCCGGTCCGTGCGCCCGCACGGAAGATGACGCGTTTATTCTCTACACTTCCGGCACGACCGGGTTGCCCAAGGGCGCCATGATTACCCACGGCAACTTGGCCAGCAACGTGATTTCATGCGCTCAAATTTTTAAAATCAACGATGACGACTGCTTTTTGTGCCTGCTGCCGATGTTCCACTCGTTTGCGTGGACGACCTGCGTGGTCATCCCGCTGTATTTGAATTTAAAGGTGGTCATTGTGGCCAATGTGATGCCGGCCAAAACCTGGCTGTCGGCCATGGGCAGCGAGAAGGTAACGCTCATCTTGGCCGTCCCGCAGATTTTGGCGGTGCTGTCTAAAGAGGCCAAAGGGTTCAAACGGTTGTACTTGCAATTTTGGCCCTTTAAGAATGTGCGCTTTGCCGTGTCCGGCGCGGCCCCGCTGACGCAGGAAATCAAAGACCGCTTTGAGCAGAAAATCGGCGTGAAAATTTTGGAAGGGTACGGCTTGACCGAAACCAGCCCGGTGGTCAGCGTCAACACCGAGGAATTGCAAAAAATCAAATCCGTCGGTCCGGCCATTCCCGCCGTCAGCACTTTGGTGGTGGACGACGAGGGCAATGAAGTGCCCCGCAATTGCGAAGGGGAGCTGTGCGTCAAGGGCCCCAATGTGTTCCGCGGTTACTTTGGCAACCCCCAAGCCACCAAGGACGCATTTACCGAGGACGGCTGGTTTAAAACCGGCGACATTGTGTCTATTGACGACGACGGCTTTATCTTTATCAAAGACCGCAAAAAAGACATGATCATCATCAAGGGGCTGAAAGTATTTTCCGCCCAGGTGGAAGCGATCATCAACTCTTGCCCGGGTATTGAAGAGTCCGCCATTATCGGCGTGCCGGACGGCAAAGGCGGCGAGTTTATTAAATGCTACGCCGTGAAACAAGACGGCGCCGAATTGACCGATGACCAGTTCCGCAAGTTCTTAAAACAGAATTTGGACAATTACAAACGCCCGCGTGATTTTGAATTTGTGGAAGAGCTGCCCAAAAACAGCCTGCGCAAAGTGCTCAAACGCAAACTGCGTGAGGACGCCGTGGCCAAAATGAAACAGCGCGCCGCGCAAACCCCTGCCGAAGAGGCGTAAGCTCCATGAAGTCTTTGGTCCAAGTCTTGCGCGAGATCACGCCCGACGCGTATTACGTCGGCGGGGCCGTGCGGGACGGACTGCTTAAAAAAGACAGTGGCGATATAGATTTGGCTTTGCCCAAAGACCGGGTGGCGCCCGCCGCCCGCGCCTTAGCCCGCGCGCTTAAGGCGGCCGCGTTTGAAATGGACGCGCAATTTGGGGTGTGGCGCTTGGTCACGCACAAAGAAAAACTGCAAATAGACCTGACGGCTTTTCAAGGCAAAAATTTAAAAGAAGATTTGCTGCGGCGGGATTTTACGTTTAACGCCCTGGCTTACCCGGTGACGGCGCCGCTGACGGCGCGGATCCTCCCCGTGCGGGGGAAAAAGGCCCGCGTTCGTCTGAAAAATTGGCAAAAAAAATACCTCATTGATTTAAAGGGCGGCGTGGCGGATTTGGCCGCCAAGCAGATCCGGTTGACCAATTCCAAGGTGTTTACAGAAGACCCTTTGCGTATGTTGCGCGTGTTTCGCCACGCGGCGGAGCTGAAGTTTGCCATTGCGCCCGGGGTGCTTAAGCAAATCAAAAAGGACGCTTCGGAAATTACCCGCAGCGCGGGGGAGCGCGTGCAGGAGGAGCTTACGCGCCTGTTCCGCACGCCGCGCGCGTATGAAAATGTGCTGCTGATGGAAAAAACAGGCCTGCTGACGGCTCTGTTCCCCGAGCTGGAACCTCAACGTACTTGCGCTGAGTGTTACTACGGGCCCGGCGGCGTGCTCAAACACACGTTGAATTGCTTTCAACGCGAAGAATGGTTGCTGGAGAATTTGAAAAAAGCGTTTCCCAAATATTATAAAAAATTGGCCCCGGTGGCGGCGGACAAGGCGCTGTTTAAAATGGCCGTGCTGCTGCACGACGTGGCCAAGCCGGCCACGGCCAAGGTACAAGGCGACCGCTTGCGCTTTTTTTACCACGAGCAAAAGGGTGCGCATATGGCCCGGCAGATTTTGGAGCGGCTGCATTACAGCAAGGCGGACAACCGCTTGATTTGCGCCATGATTGGCGAGCACTTGCGCCCCAGCAATTTAGCCAGTAACGATGTGATTACCGACCGCGGGGCGTATAAATTTTTCCGCGATATGGGCCCGGCCGCATTGCCTATGTTGCTCTTGTGCTGGGCCGATTACACCAGCTATATTTCCGACGCGCAGTTGCGCCGCATTTTGCCTAAAAGCGGGGATAAACTGATGAGCTTGGAAAAAGCCAAACAGACCGCCAATGTGGGCAAAACTTTGCGTCATATGCAGGTGCTGACGCTGCTGCTTAAGAAATATTTTGACAGTCCCAAAAAGATAAAACCCACTCAGCTCTTAAATGGGCGGGATATCATGCAGGTGTTGGACTTGCCGCCCTCGCCGCGCATTGGGGAAATTTTGGAAGCGGTGGCCTTGGCGCAGGTGGAGGGGCTGGTGACTGACCGTCCCGGCGCGCTGGATTTTATCGCGCGGCAATTTGGGCAAAACAAAAAAGAAAAAGAAGACGCTGCAAAAAAAGCCGGATAATTGCTATAATATACACGCACAGGAAACAATTTTTGCGGGCGTGGTTCAATGGTAGAATGGGAGCTTCCCAAGCTCTAGACGAGGGTTCGATTCCCTTCGCCCGCTCTTTTTAAAAGGTGCCTATGGCAGACGAAAAACAGGAAGAGGCCGCACTGGCCGAATTTGAAGCCAAACAACCCGCTCAAACCGGGAACAAAGATGTTTGGCTTTTTTTGATTATTGTGGATGTGGTGTTTTTGTGCGTGTTTGGGTTTTTCTTGTACAAAAATCTTTCCGCCCGTCTGCTGGCCCCTGCTGACCCCGCCGAAGTAGCGGCCGTGGTGGAAGAAGTCGCCCCCGCGCCGGTGGTGGAGGAAGTGGTGGAAGTGGCGCCGACCCCGGCGGCCGAGCCGGAAGCGCCTGCCGTCGCGCCGGAGCCGGAGAAGAAAGCAGAACCTGCGCAGCCCGCGCCCAAGGCCGAGCCTGCCCAACCGGCTGAAAAGAAAGAAAGTATTTTAATTAAGTCCAACCCCAAGAGCAAATTCCGTCAGGTCACCTTCCGCTATTATGGCGAAGGGCAAAAAGTGGCGGTGGTGAGCGGCTTTACCATGGCTAAACCGCGCGCCTTGACCAAAAAGAACGGCTATTGGGAAACCACGCTGGCCATTGCGCCGGGCTCGTATAAATTCTTGTACGTGGTGGACGGGGAACAAATTACAGACCCCTACAGCGAGCAAAAGGACGGCCGTTCGGTGCTGGTGGTCAAATAAGGTCTTTTAGTTTTTCACAAAGAGCCTCTGTTAAAGGGGCTCTTTTTTTATGCCTCTAGGGCCATCCAGCCGACAAACCCCGGTGGAGAAAGGGGGGAAACAAGCGGTAAAGAAAAACCCCGGAGCCAAAAAGCCCCGGGGATAAAGCGAACAAGATTTTGCTTACGGCAATTCCAAATCTTGGCAAAAGGCAATGGCCCTTTTGCTGTGGGCCAGGCAGGCAATGTGCCCCGTTTGATAGGACTTAAACAGGGTGTATTCATCCCAGTTGGACAAACGGCTGACGGCGGAAATACCGTCCTTTTGCAGAGTCATGCGGTAGCCGTTGCAATCCAAGGTCAGCGGGTCTTTGGCGTCATTGACGCAGCCGCTGTAGCTTTTAAGCCAAATCTCCGGGCCGTTGGGGCTGGCGGCTTGCAAACGGGCCGGGCGGTTGGCCGCTGCGGCGTTTAAATTGTCTATGATGTGCACGGCGTTGACGCTGTCGCCGATGCGTTGGTATTGCGGCAGCACCACCCAGGCCAGCAGCCCCACCACAAAAATAACCGCCAAAATGACCGAGATGACGGTGACCAGGGTCAAGGCGTGGTCCTCGGGGTCGTGGTAATATTCCGGGTCAAATTCGGCATCTTTGGCGATGACGACACTCTTGCTCAAATGGTCGTGCAGGGTTTCGTGGTGTTTGTCCCACGCGGCGGTAAAGAAGCCAAAGTAAAAGGTTAAATTGGTGCCGATACGCGTGAGCAACCGCTTGCTGGCTTTCCAAAAGCTCAGGCGGCGGCCGCGTTTGTCTACCACCTTAAGCCCCATGACGCGCTTACCCAGGCTGGCTTGCCAGGGGGAGCTCTCCAACCAAGCATAATACAGCCAAATGATAAACAATAAAATGAGTGAGACCGTCCAGCCGTTAATCAGCTGGGCCAAGGCCCAAAACAATACGACAAATACCGCCGCGTCAATTAAAAAAGCCCAAAAACGCTTCCATACGCTTACGTACATAGTTTCGCCTCCCTTTGTATGGTGTATATATACAGTATAGCACACCTGCCCCGGGGAGCGGGGGAAAAAATCAGGTTAGTGCGCCGGATGCGCGGCGCATAAGGCCGCTGTGCGGGCTGCGGCTGCGCGCAGCAAATCGGCCGGGGCAATTTGGATTTGCAGCCCGCGTTTGCCCGCACTGACAAAAATAAAATCCCACAAAAGGCAGTCCTCTTGAATAAAGGTGGGGAAGGCCTTTTTCATGCCCAAAGGGCTGCAGCCGCCGCGGATGTAGCCGGTGACGGGCATTAAGTCTTTCACATGCAGCATCTCACAGCTTTTGTTGCCGCTGGCGCGGGCGGCGGCCTTAAGGTCCAGCTCCGCCGCGCCGGGGATAACGCATACAAAATAGCCGGTTTTATCGCCGCGCAGCACCAAGGTTTTATACACTTGGTCTATGTTTTCACCCGCGGCTGCGGCCACGTGCAGAGCGGAAACATCACTTTCGTCCACGGCGTAGGGGACGAGCCGGTAGACAATGCCCAGCCCGTCTAAGTGGCGGGCGGCATTGGTTTTGTGGAGCTTTTCTTTCATGCTTAGATTATAGAATTTAGGGGGGTGCTTTGGCAGGGGAAATTAAGAGGGGTTGCACGATGTTTTTTTTTTGCTAGATTTTATCGTAGAGTAAAATTTAGCAAAAAAGGAAGGCAAATATGAAAAATCGTTCTACGGGCCGATTAGGCCGGTTATTTAATGCCGTCATTACTGAGTGTTTCTATCGGGGATCTCAGCCTCTTAAAAACACGACGAGATTCCCGAACCCTGCGGGCCGCCACTCCTTCGGGAATGACGTAAGGAGAGGATATTTGCACGGCTTTACGCTCATTGAGCTTTTGGTGGTGGTATTGATTATCGGCGTGTTGTCTGCAGTGGCGCTGCCGCAGTATACCAAAGCAGTGGAAAAGTCCCGCTCGGCAGAGGCCATTGCCAATTTAAAATATTTGCGGGACCAGCAAGCGGTGTGTTTGTTGGAAAGAGGTTCCGATGAAGATGTCTGTTTCCAAGGCCACGAGGGACTGGGTGATTTATTTACGTTGGCAAACTTTTCCGGCGGATCCCCGGACCCGGATTGCGTAGAGCCTACCTGTGGTCCTACGACCAAAAACTTTTCCTATTTTTTAGATGGGCAGTATATCGGCGCCTCCCGCCGGCCTATGTACACGAAGTATGTTTTTTATACGACGGCTTTTCAAAGCAATTATGATGATGTATCCGTTAACCGTATATCCTGCTATAACGAAGACGAAGAAACAAATTGGTGCGTGGCTATTGGCTTTACGAAAGAACGGGACGGAGCGTATCTGCAGCCTTAATAAAACCCCCGGTTTCCCCGGGGGCTGTTTTATTTCTTTTTAGAGGATTTTTTTGCGGTTTTGGACGCTGGGACCCCTTTGGCCGGAGTCAGCCCCGGCGGCAGTTTTTGCCCGTGGGCGGCGCGGAAGGCGTCTGCCTCGTCCAATTCTTTTTTGAGGTATTTCCCCGTGTAAGAGGCCGGGCAGGCCGCCACTTGGTGCGGGGTGCCCGCGCAAACGATTTGGCCGCCCTTATCGCCCCCTTCGGGCCCCAGGTCTATCAGCCAGTCGGCCGTTTTAATCACGTCTAAGTTATGCTCAATAATCAGCACCGTATTGCCGCGGTCGGCCAGCCCATGCAGCACAGTCAGCAGTTTGTCAATGTCGGCAAAGTGCAGGCCCGTGGTAGGCTCGTCCAAAATATACAGCGTGCGTCCCGTGCCTTTGCGCGAGAGTTCATCGGCCAGCTTGACGCGCTGCGCCTCTCCGCCGGACAGGGTGGTGGCCGCTTGCCCCAGTTTGACATAGCCCAACCCCACGTCGCTTAAGGTTTGCAAGTAGCGTTTGATTTTGGGAATGGCGTCAAAAAATTCCAACGCTTGAGACACACTCATCTCCAGCACGTCGGCAATGTTTTTGCCCTTGTAAGTAACCTGCAGGGTGTCCTCGTTGAAACGTTTGCCGTTGCATTCCTCGCATTTGACGTACACGTCGGGCAAGAATTGCATTTGAATTTTTAAAATGCCGTCGCCTTGGCACTTTTCGCAGCGGCCGCCTTTGACGTTGAACGAAAACCGCCCTGCTTTGTAGCCGCGGCGTTTGGCCTCGGGCATTTGCGCAAACAGCTCTCGGATGTGCGTAAAAAGCCCGATATACGTGGCCGGGTTGGAGCGCGGCGTTTTGCCGATGGGGGCTTGGTCTACGATGATGACCTTGTCTATGTTTTCCAGCCCTTTGACGGCTTGGTGCTCACCGGGTACGTCCTTGGCGTGATAAAATTTTTGCGCCAGCGCTTTGTATAAAATTTGGTGCACCAGGGTACTCTTACCCGAGCCGGACACCCCGGTCACGCAGACCATTTTGCCCAAAGGGATTTTAACGTCAATGTTTTTGAGGTTAAATTGCTTGGCGCCGATAATTTCAATGTATTTGCCATTGCCTTTGCGCAGTTTTTCCGGGGGGAGAATCATCCGCCGCCCGTTGAGGTAAGAAGCCGTCAGCGAGTGTGGGTCCTTTAAAAATTCCTTCGTCGGCCCTTGGGCCACAATTTGCCCGCCGAATTCCCCGGCCGCCGGGCCCAATTCCACCACCCAGTCCGAGGCCAAAATGGTGTCTTTGTCGTGCTCTACGATGATGAGCGTATTGTCTAAATCACGCAGTTCCTTGAGCGTGGCGATCAGGCGGTCGTTGTCACGTGAGTGCAGGCCGATGGTCGGCTCGTCCAGCACATACAGCACGCCCGTCAGGCCAGAGCCGATTTGCGTGGCCAAGTGAATGCGCTGCGCCTCTCCGCCTGAGAGCGTTTGGCTTTTGCGCTCCAAGGTCAAATAAGACAGGCCCACACTGTTTAAAAATTCCAACCGGGCACGGATTTCTTTAAGCACGTCCTTGGCAATGACCTTTTCTTTGTCGGTCAGTTCCAAGTGGTTAAAAAAGTCCATGGCGGCCGACACTTGCATGGCGCCAATTTGGGCAATGTTTTTCCCGCCGATATATACGGCCAAGGCTTCGGGTTTTAAGCGTTTGCCCTCGCAGACGGGGCAGGTTACCTCGCGCATGAAACGGTTGTACACTTCTTCTTTGACAAATTCGCTTTCGCTTTCGTCGTGGCGGCGGCGCAAATTGGTAATCACGCCCTCAAAATGCTGGTCCGTGCCGGAAATGACGGACGTATAATGCGCATCCCCCGTGCCGTAAAGCAGCAAATCTTGTTGCGCCTTGGAGAGTTTGTTCCACGGTGTATTCATATTGATTTTGGCCCGGCGGCACACTTGGCGCAAAATATCGTAATAATATTCGCTCCACGAGTTTTTCCAACGGTGGGTGCGGGTGGTAACGGGGTTGTCCCACGCGGCAATGGCCCCCTCGTTGATAGAGAGCGTTTTGTCGGGCACGACCAAGTCTTCGGCGATTTGGATTTTAATCCCCAGCCCGTTGCATTCCGGGCAGGCCCCGTAAGGAGAGTTGAACGAAAACAAACGCGGCTCCAGCTCCGAAAACCCAATGCCGCAGTGGGCACAGGCATTGCTTTCGCTGTAGGTAAATTCACGCGGTTGAGCGCCCTCGGTTTCTTGCACGGTCACCAGGCCCTTGGAATATTTTAGCGCCAGCTCCAAAGACTCCACCAAGCGTTCCCGTTCAAATTCATCCACATAAATTTCATCGGCCAGCAATTCAATGGTGTGCTTTTTGTAGCGCTCCAGCGTGGGGGGCGTATCTACGGTGCAGACCGTACCATCCACGCGCGCTTTGACAAAGCCCTCTTTTTTGAGCTTGGCAAACAGCTCCTCATACGTGCCGGCGCGGCCGCGCACCAAGGGGGCAAAAATGTATATGTTTTTATCGGCGAATTTCTTTAAAATATCCGCCGTAATGCCCTGTACGGACCAGCTTTCCACCGGGCGGCCGCATTGCGGGCAGTGGCGCTTGCCGATGCGCGCAAACAGCAAGCGCAGGTAGTCGTAAATCTCCGTCACGGTGGCTACCGTGGAACGCGGATTTTTAGAGGGGTTGCGTTGCTCAATGGAAATGGCCGGCGACAGGCCGGAAATGTGTTCCACATCGGGCTTTTCCATGAGCTCCAAAAACTGCCGCGCATAGGCGGACATGCTCTCTACATAACGCCGTTGCCCTTCGGCGTAAATGGTGTCAAACGCCAGCGAACTTTTGCCGCTGCCAGACAACCCGGTGACCACCACCATTTTGTCTTTGGGGATTTCCACCGTTACGTTTTTTAAATTGTGCCCTTTGGCACCAAATACTTTAATGCTCTTCATTTTTTACCCTAAAATAAGAAATTTGGCGGGCTTTTTCGCCCAAAAGCTATCAGATAAATTATATAATTTATACAAGAGGCCTTGTATTTACACTTTGTATTAGCGGGGCGGTAAAAAATATGAAAAAAAGCGTCAAATTTTTGGTGTATACCTTGGGTATCATCCTGTCGGTGGGGATTATCGCTTTCTTAGTCTACCAGGGCAAAGACAGCATGGTCAAAATCTGGCAAGAGGTCAAAACAAAATATTTGTTGTTATCCTTGCTTTCCTCGGCCCTGATTTATGTGGCCATGGGCATGAGCTTGTACGAAGTGCTGCGCATTATGGGCCGGCGCATTAACAAAGGCGCCGCCATTGGGATTGCTTTGGTGTCTACGACGGTCAACTATGTGGTTTCTTCGCTGGGGGTGAGCGGTTTTGCCCTGCGCGCGCACTTGCTCAACCGCCGCCGCGTGCCCTTTGGCATGTGCGTGACGGCCAGCATTGTGATTACCGTGCTGTTGTATTTTGTATTGGCTATTATCATTTTGCAAGGCTCCGTTTTGATGTTTTTTAATTCTTCGGCAACGACGATGCAGATTGTTAAAAACTTTTTGCTCATTATCATCATGTGCGCCGTCTGCGTGTGCATTACGGCCTTTTTGTTTAACAATGAGTGGCGCTCCAAATGGGTGCGGCGGATTTTCCGCTGGCTCAATAAATTTTTATTTCACGTCTTCCGCGCGCTCATCCCCAAAGGCCGCTATGACGACTTTGTGGACCAATTGGACGAAGGCATTGACTTAATCCACAAGAAAAAGAAAAAACTGACTTGGACGATTGTCTACGTGTGCGCCGATTGGCTGTTTACCATTTTGGTGTTGTATTTTGCTTTCCGCGCCGTCAGCGTGCATATTTCTGCGGGCGTGTTGGTGGCCGGGTTTGCCGTGGGCATGGTGACCACACTCATCCCGCTGTTGCCGGGCGGCTTGGGCGCGATGGAGCTGGCCATGACGGCCGTTTTTGCGCAAATGGGCATAGACTGGGACGCGGCGCTTATGGCGACGTTGATTTACCGGGTAGTCTATTATATCTTGCCTGGCATTGTGAGCATTTTTATATACTGGGGGCTGCAGCTGTCGGAATCGCCGCGCAAGAACAAAAAACTCAAAGAGGTGGTGTATGAAGGAAAGCGTTGACGAGTTGGTCCCCAAGGTGGCGCCCAGCGCCTTTGTGCATAGCACGGCGGTGGTATCGGGCGCGGTCCAGTTGGGGGAAAAAACTTCCGTTTGGCCGTGCGCCGTGCTGCGCGCGGACATTGCTCCTATTTTTATCGGCGAAGAAAGCAATATCCAAGACAATGCCTGCGTGCACGTCAATTACGATTGCCCGGCGGTCATCGGCCGCGGGGTGACGGTGGGGCACGGAGCCATTGTGCACGGCAGTAAAATTGGTGATCATTGCCTCGTCGGCATGAACGCCGTGGTGCTGGAGAGTGAAATCGGCCCCAACTGCTTAATCGGCGCCGGGGCGGTGGTGACGGCGGGGAAGAATATCCCGGCCGGGTCTTTGGTCATGGGGGTGCCCGCCAAAGTGGTGCGGGAATTGACCGAAGACGAAATGAACGGCATTTTGAAAAACGCCCACGAGTACGTCCGCTTGGCCCAACAATACAAAGACAAGGCCGAAACTTTATCATGAAAAAAGTGGTACTGATAGAAGACTCCAAGATTTTGGCGCAGGCGCTAATGGGCGCGCTGCAGCTCAGCCAGGTGCAAACCGTGTGGGCTGCCGATGGGGCTGCCGGCGTGGCCGCCGTCAAGCGCGAAAAGCCGGATTTGGTTTTGCTGGATTTGATGTTGCCCAAATTGAGCGGATTTGAAGTCTGCAAATTGCTCAAAACCGACAATGCCACTTGGCGCATTCCGGTGTTGGTGATGTCCACTTTGACCGACGCGGAAAGCCGCACCCGCGCACAAGAGGCTGGGGCGGATTACTTTATCCCCAAACCGTACGATTTGCCCTCTACGTTAGAGGAAATTAAAAAGCATTTAAAAATCAACTAAGGCCCGCCTTAGCGCGGCCTGCAAAAAGGACCCATATGCCCGCAAAAATAAATTACGAACAGTTGCAAAATTGGTTGGATGAAAAACCCTCCCAAGTGTTGGCCGCCTTGGGCAAGAAGAAAAATTTGGACGCGCAAGCTTTATTTTTATTGGGCGAGGCGCAGCGGCTGCTGGGCTCTTTCCAGCCGGCCATAGAGACCTATGCCAAGGCGTTGAAGGTTACCTTAAACGCCGAGGAACGCATGGATATTTTGCTGGCCATGGCCGCGTGTTACCGCACGTTGGGGGTATCCTCTGCGGCGTATGAACTGGCCGATGACGCGCTGAAAATGGCGCAGGAATTGGAATACGATGAATATGTCGTGCGCGCCATGCAAGAAATGGGCATGGCCTTGCGTGCGTGGGGGCGGTTGGACGAAGCGTTGGAACTGTTGGACGCGGTGCTGTCTTCGTACACGCAGCAGAAAGACTGGGCTGGGATGAGTTTTATTTGCTGGGCCAAGGGCGGTATTTATCGTTTAAAGGGCCTGCTGCAAGAGGGCATTGCCCAGTTTAAACTGGCCATTAAATACGCCAAAAAAGCTGGGGACGAAATTAACTTGGCGTATGGGTATTGCGGCTTGGCGGGAATCAGCCGCATTGCCGGAAAGATTGACGATTGCGTCAAAAATTATAAACTGGCGGAAAAGATTTTTAACAAGACTGAGGACTTGTTCGGCAAAGCTTATACCAACTGCGGTATGGCCAATGGGCTGCGCCAGCAAGGCAAGTACGACGAAGCTCTGCGCCATTACAACAAGGCTGATGCGCTCTACAGCGGCATTGGGGACAAGGTGGATTTGGGTTTTGTCAAATGGGGGCGCGCGGATATTTTAAAGCGCCGCAATAAGTTGCCGCAGGCCTTGGCCGATTTGCAAGGGGCCCGGGAATTGTTTGACAATTCCGACGAGGTGCGTGGGCAGATTTTGACCAAGCTGGCTTTGGCGCAGGTGTTGTATGCCTTGGGCCGCACCGATGAGGCGGAGGAACTGTACGCCGCCGGGGTCAAGCAGGCGCAGGCCGAGGGCTTGCATACTTATTTGGAAAGCTACACCTGATTGTTTTTTCCAAGAAATTATTTGCAAACACAGAGAGGGGAGCCGTTTAGCCCCTCTCTTTTTGGTGTCCCGGGTAAGGGGGGAAGTGTTGTTCGTCCTATGTTTTAATGAATAGTCTTTTGCCGTTAAATAAAATAGGGTCATCCTGAAAGGTTGTAGTTCAGGATCTTCCATTTTTCTAGTAGTTGTTGCCTTCATTGAATAAACAACAGGGAAAATGGAAGATGCTGAGCAGAGACACCTCAGCATGACCCTGATTTTATAAACGGCTTTTTTGCAGTTATTAAATAAAGTCATCCCCGAGAGCCTCAGTCGGGGATCTTCGTCTTACTAAGTAAAATAAGGAAAAGGCCACTTTTATATAAATATCAGCGGAAGATTCCCGACAACAACATTCGGGAATGACACTTTATTTTGCAGTGA
>CAVHDF010000029.1:0-20184 GCA_963634865.1 Eggerthellaceae bacterium | reverse complement strand
TCCGAAGTCAAACGCTCCTCTATCGCCCCGGGCGTTGTCCCTTGCTGCAGGGCCAAGGTAATCGCTTGTCCGATATCTTGGGCCGCGGCTTGCTGGCGTTTAACAGCTTCCGCCCCCTGCGCATACGAGGGGGCTATGGACGAAAATAAAACGGCAAAACAGATAAACAACGATAGTATTTTTTTCATGGGGTTCCTCTTACCTAATATTCTGCCCGTTTATAGGGGCAAAAGAAAGGGCCCAAAGACCTATATTTTGTAGGTATTTGGGCCCAGAAAAAACGGGAAAATCTGTATTTAGAGAAAATACCGCCGCCTTGTGCCGCTGCTCCGACTGCCGCAGGGCCAAGCCAAAACGCACCAAACCACTTTTTGCGTGGGGCATATCTTCTCCTTTTGTCCGTCTCCAAGTATTATTATAGAAAATACAAGGCTTGCCCCGCTTGATAAAAAAGGCCCACCACGCGGGTGGGCCTAAAGACCTAGATTTGCTTAAAATAAAATTAATTTCGGATATTTTTCCTGCAGTTTTTGTGCCACCGCTTCCGGCACCCAAGCCCGGGGCAAACGCCCGGAAACGCAAGCGGCCTTGACCGCCGAAGAACTGACCGCGTGCCACTGGGGAGCACACGGCAGGAGCAAGGTCTGCAAAGGCGGATACAGCGCCTGGCTGAGCGAATGATTTTTCAGCTCATACGCCGCGTCTTGCGCATTGCGCACGCCACGCACGCAAAAAGTAATCCCGCGCGGACGCATATACTCCACCAGCAACCCCGGGGAGCTGTCCACCGTCACCCCGGGCAAGTCCGCCACGGCTTGGCGCACCAGCTCCACCCGCTCCGGCAAAGAGAAAAGCGGCTGTTTGGCCGGGTTGACCAACAGCAGCACAGTCACTTCATCAAATAAAGTGCGGGCCGCGCGCAGCACGGATAAGTGCCCGCTGGTAAAGGGGTCAAAGGTGCCTTGGTACACCGCTCTTTTTTTGTCCATAATACTCCGCCCCCCTGGGAAGGGCTCTTTATATTATGGTATCATAAATTAATGAATAGAAATCCGCTGAGCAACGAAATTTATTACAAACGCACCCGGCCCCAAACCCCGGATGTGCGCGGGGAATACTTCCGCGACCAAACCAAAATTATCCATTCGTTGCCCTTCCGGCGGCTCAAACACAAAACCCAAGTTTTCTTCGCCCCGGACAATGACCACATTTGCACCCGCATTGAGCATGTGCTGCATGTGGCCACCATTGCCGCCGCCATTTGCCGCGGGCTCAACCAAAGTGGGAACTGGGCCTTAGACCAAGATTTGGCCTACGCTATCGGCTTGGGGCATGACATTGGGCATGCGCCCTTTGGGCACGAGGGCGAGCGCGCCTTGGCCGCCTGCAATGCGCCCAAACCTTTTTTACACGAGGTCAACAGCTACCGCGTGGTGGAACACTTGGCCAACTACGGTGAAGGGCTCAACTTGACTTACGCCGTCAAAGACGGCATTTTGTGCCACTGTGGCGAAGATTTTGCCACCACCCAGTTGCGGCCCGCCACCGCGGCCAATGATTTGGACGCTATCCAAAGCCGCCGCTACCTGCCCACTACCTATGAGGGATGCATCGTGCGCGTGAGTGATAAAATCGCTTATCTGGGGCGAGACATTGAAGACGCCGTCAAAGCGGGGCTCATCACCCCAGAAGACATCCCCCAAATTGTGCAAGACGAAATCGGCACCTCCAACGGGGAGATCATCAATACGCTGACGCTGGACCTGATAGAGCATTCCAAAGACAAAGATTACATCGGGTTTTCGCCGGAAAAAACGGCCATTATTTCCGAATTGAAAAAATTTAATTACGAGCGCATTTACCACAACGAACAAATGCGCCAACGCAAAGAAACCATAGACAAATGTATTGCCGATTTGTTTGATTATTTCCGCACCATTTTCAGCCGGTACCAATTTGACTACGCCGCGTACGAACGCGAGGGCAAACAAACCGCCACCAGCTTTGCCAATTACATGGCCTCCATGACCAAAGCGTACCACGAAGACCCCGCCCTACGCGACGACATTATCACTGACTACATTGCCGGAATGACCGATTCGTATGCGCTCAGCGTGATGGAAGACGTCATCTTGCCCAATTCCATTAAATTCTTCAACTAAAAAAGCGCCCCGCAAAGAGGCGCTTTTTCACACAAAAACAAACCTATTTTAACTTCATTTGTTTGAGCTCAAACAAGCGGTCGCGCAGTTCGGCGGCCAACTCAAAGTTTAAGTTATCGGCCGCTTCGCGCATTTGCCGCTCCACTTCCGTCGCAATCTTTTTGATGTTCTTGGCCGTCGGCTGGGGCAAGGCCTCATGCAAAATACCCAAGCCCTCATTTTTGGCGGAGTTTTCAAACTCTTTCAATTCCACCTCAGCCTTTTGAATGGAGCGCGGGGTAATGTGGTGCTCTTTGTTGTACGCCTCCTGAATGGCGCGGCGGCGGTTCATCTCGCCCAGTGCGTACTTCATACTTTCGGTTTCCCGGTCGGCATATAAAACCACTTCCCCGCCCACATTACGCGCCGCGCGGCCCGAAATTTGGATGAGCGTGGTGGCATTGCGCAAAAAGCCTTCGTTGTCTGCGCCCAAAATGGCCACCAACCCCACTTGCGGAATGTCTATGCCCTCACGCAAAAGGTTAATGCCTACCAGTACGTCAAAATCCCCTTGGCGGAATTGCTTTAAAATTTCCACCCGCTCCAACGCGTCAATATCGGAGTGCAAGTAGCGTGTTTTAACTCCCTTTTCTATCAAAAACGCGCTCAAATCTTCCGCCGTTTTTTTCGTCAAAGACAGCACCAAGGTACGCTCTTTTTTGGCTATGTGCTCTTGGATTTTGCTGAGCAAATGGTCTATTTGTCCGGCGCTGGGATGCACGGTGACCTTGGGGTCCACCAAGCCCGTGGGACGGATGACCTGCTCCACAATTTCGCCCCCGCTGGCGGTCAGCTCGTACGGGCCGGGCGTGGCGGACACAAAAATGGTGGAAGGCAGCAGCCTTTCAAATTCGTCAAATTTTAAAGGGCGGTTGTCCAAAGCCGACGGCAAACGGAACCCAAAATCAATAAGCATTTGCTTGCGCGAACGGTCCCCGTTGTACATGCCGCGCACTTGCGGCAGCGCCACGTGGCTTTCGTCCACTACCATTAAAAAATCATCATAGCGGCGGAAATAGTCTATCAGCGTGTTGGGCCGCTGGCCGGGAGCGCGCCCGTCCATATAGCGGGAATAGTTTTCTATCCCTTGGCAAAAGCCCGCTTGCTGCAACATTTCCAAATCGTATTCCGTGCGCTGTTTGAGACGGTACGCTTCCATTTCCTTGCCCTGCGCCAACAAGGCCGCATGCTGCGTTTGCAGATCGGCGCGGATTTGTTCCAAAGCGCGTTGGCGGTCCTCGTCTTTGACTACGAAATGTTTGGCCGGGTACACCCAGGCCGTTTCCAATTCCGTCAGCACATTGCCCGTCACCGGGTGAATTTCATACACATGCGCAATGGTCTTGCCCTGGATTTCCACCCGCACCGCATTTAAGCTGTACGGCGGAAAAATATCCACAAACGGCCCGCGCATGCGAAACGTGCCGGACACAAATTCCATTTCATTGCGCGCATACTGAATCTTAATCAACAGCCCGCCCAGTTGGGCCCGGGTCATCGTGGCGCCCTTTTGCAAATAGACGCACATTTCGCTGTAACTGTCCGGCGAGCCGATATTGTAAATGCACGAAACCGACGCCACCACAATCACGTCCTTGCGCGTGAGCAAAGAGGTCGTGGCTTTGAGGCGCAATTTATCAATATGCTCGTTGACGGCGGAGTCTTTTTCAATATAGGTGTCCGTCTGCGGGATGTACGCTTCGGGCTGGTAGTAATCGTAGTAAGAAATAAAATATTCTACGGCATTTTCCGGAAAGAAATTCTTAAACTCCGCATACAGCTGTGCCGCCAGCACTTTATTGGGGGATAAAATCAACGCGGGGCGGTTTAAATTGGCAATCACATTGGCAATGGTAAAGGTCTTGCCCGAGCCCGTTACCCCCAGCAGCGTTTGGCGTTTTTGGCCGTCTAACACGCCACGGGTCAACGCGGCGATGGCTTTGGGCTGGTCGCCGGAGGGTTTAAAATCAGAAACCAATTTGAAGCGTTGCATATTTCACCCGGTAAAAAAGGGGCGCAAAACCCAATGTTTTTGCGCCCCGCAGAAAAAACAAAGCACTACACCGCGCCGTGAATAAAATTGGCGTTGAGCACGCCCGGCAGCAGCTGGGCTACGCCGTCAATCATAAACTGCATGGCAATGGCGCACAAAATCATACCCATAAAGCGGATGACGATCTGCGTGCCGTTGGTCCCCAATAAATTAAAAATGCTGCGGGACACAACTAAGCACAAGCCCACCACCAGCGTGGCCAGGAACAAAACGCCAATCATCATCACAAACATCGGAAAAGTTTTGGTCTTTTCGGCATACAACACCACCGTGGTAATAGAGCCCGGGCCAATAAACAACGGCATAGCCACCGGCACCAAAATATGGCTTAAGCGGTTGCGCGCTTGTTTAAAAGTGCCGCCATGGGCCGAGGCGGTTTCAATACCGCCCGGGTCAAACTTGCTGCGGCCTTGCAACATGCGCAACCCCACAATTAAAATAATCACCGACCCCGCCAAGCGAAACGCCGGCAACGTAATGCCGAATACGCCCAAAATGCGCGTACCGAAAATAAAGAAAATCGTCAGCATGACAAAAATAGACAGAGACATCAAAATCGCCACGGCGCGTTGCACCTTGGCAGAGTCATTTTCCACATGTTCCAAAAAAATAGGCACGTTACCAATCGGGTTTAAAATGGCCAAAATACCGATGAACGCGTTAAACAGCAAACTCCATTCCATAGTTTTATAAGGCTCCTTAAAAATGCACTTTTTACATCTCTAATTAGTATATCAAAAATAGAGCGGTTGCTTAGGTGCAGAAAGGGTTAGGCGGGGCTTTGCACAAAAAGGTTGAGCATCCGGCCGAAAATTGTTATAATAGATATATCAATTTAAGGGCAGTTGGCGCAGTGGTAGCGCGTCCGCCTCACACGCGGAAGGTCACAGGTTCAAATCCTGTACTGCCCACCATTTTTCTTCCCAAAACCCGTTTATTCGTTGTTGCTTGCTCGGTCGGATACCTCCGCGCTGCCGCGCGTGTGCCTACAGTATTCCTTCCTCGCTCGCGCCTAGAATAAACGGGTTTTTGTTTGAAAAACTTTCCCCTTTTACAGTATACTCTCAGTCGCCGACGTCTAGAAGTTAGGCTTTTTTCTTTGAAAAAAGTTTACACACATAAAAATTTTACCTTGCACCCCGAAAGGCAAAGACCGCGAGCCCGGCCTGCAGGCAATTTGCGTCAGCAAATTGACCGGAAGGCAAATCCTGTATTAACCCCCTATCCTTTTTCTCCCCGCTCCCGCTTAACGTGGCCTCTTGTTTTATGATAATATGAAAGAAATGCTTTTCTAAGGAGTTATTATGTTCAAACGCGCAACGGCGGCAGCCTATGCCCCCATTAACAATGCCTGTCTGCTGATCTTGGCGGGCACCGCCCTGACGGGTATTTTGGTCTATGCCAAAGTGGTGCTGATGCCCTTTGTGGTGGCAGTATTTTTTTACATCGTGCTCAACACCTTGGCCGACTGGATGAAAGACCATTGGAAAATCCCGCATTTGCTGGGATTTCTGCTGGGCATTGTCCTCTTTTTGGGTTTGGCCGCGCTGTCTATCGCCTTTGTGTCCAACTCCATTTCCTCTTTTGTAGATGGGGCCAAAATTTACGCCGATAAATTAAACGCCACGGCGGAATGGTTTTTGCAAACCGCCGAAAAATTAGGGGTGAAACTCAATTCCCAATTTTTAACCGAAACGCTCAACCGCTTGCCTTTGCTCAACATGGTGCGCACCATGGGCGGAGAAGTGGTGTCGTTTATTTCCAACACCATGCTGGTGTGTTTGTTCCTAATCTTTTTGTTCATGGGCCGGGCCTCGGCGGACGAAAAAGGCGAGCTGACCACCACCATTGAAAAGCAAATTTCCTACTATTTATTGGTCAAAATTTTTGTGTCTTTATTGGCGGCGGTGGTCACGTGGCTGGTATTGCGCGTAGTCGGCACGGAAATGGCCATTATGTTTGCCGTGCTGACCTTGGTGCTTAATTTCATTCCCAACATCGGGCCGTTCATCGCCACCTTGCTGCCTATGCCGGTATTGTTTTTGCAATACGGCCTGGACTGGCACCTGATTTTAGCGGCCGTTTTGCTGATTTCGGCGCACTTTGTCATCGGCAATATTTTAGAAACCAAATGGCTGGGCAAGGGCATGGATTTAAACCCCATTATCGTCATCGCCTCATTAATCTTTTGGGCGCTGGTGTGGGGCATTCCGGGGGCGCTGTTGGCGGTGCCGTTGACCTCGGTCATCAAAATGATTTTGGAGCGCAGCGAACCGACCAAACCCTTTGCCGATTTGCTCTCGGGCCGCTTGCCTTTTAAATAAACTATGCAAAAAACTTCCCCTTGGGCATTCATCCCTTCCTTGTATTTTTTGGAAGGGTTGCCCTATATTCTTATCAATGCCGTGTCCGTGGTGTTGTATACGGACTTGGGTTTGCCCACCGACCAAATCACCTTTTGGACGGGGTGGTTGTATTTACCCTGGATTTTGAAAATGTTTTGGAGCCCGCTGGTGGACAGCCGCAGCACCAAACGCCGCTGGCTGCTAGGCGCGCAAGGGGCTTTGGGGCTGGTGTGCTTAGGCATTTTTGCCGCACTTTTTTGCAGTGGCCTAGGACATCAGACCGCCTCTTCGTCTCTTTTTGCGTGGACTTTGCTGGGCTTTTGGCTGGGGGCGTTCGCCTCAGCCACGTATGATATCGCGGCCGACGGTTACTATCTGCTGGCCCTGTCTGTGCAAGACCAAGCCCGCTTTGTGGGCATTCGCACCATTTTTTACCGTTTGGCCATGATTGCCGGCAGCGGCCTGCTGGTGGCGGCCGTAGGACATGGCAAAGCGTTTTTCCCGCTGACGCTCACCTGGGCCGGAGCCTTTTTGGGGCTGGGCGTTTTGTTTCTTTTGGGGACCTGGTGGCACTGCCGTATTTTGCCCGTCCCGGCCGCAGACCGCCCCGCCGACCGTACCCAAGGACCCGCGTGGGCGGAAGCATTTAAAACCTATTTTACGCAAAACAATATTCTCTACATTTTGCTTTTTATTTTGCTTTACCGTATTGGTGACGCACTGTTGGAAAAAACCGTCGTACCGTTTTTGCTGCACCCGCAAACCGAAGGGGCCTTGGGCCTTTCTTTGGCTTCGTACGGTTTGCTAAAAGGAACGCTGGGCCTCTCAGCGGTCATTGCCGGCAACTTAGCCGGCGGATGGCTGCTGAGCCGTTACGGTTTTAAACGGTGCATTTGGCCCTTTGCGCTGGCTTTGATTTTGCCCAATTTCTTTTACGCTTACATGGCGTGGGCTTTGCCCGGCCCCTGGGTGGCCGGGGCCTTGATTACGCTGGAGCACTTTGGCAACGGCCTGGCGATGATGGCATTTTCCGTCTTTGTCATGTATATTTCCCAAGGGGCGTATAAAACCTCGCACTATGCCATTTCCACCGGCATTATGGCTCTGGGAATGATGGGGCCATCTATGCTCTCGGGCAAACTGCAAATGCTGTGGGGATATGAAAAGTTCTTTTTGTTTACGGCTTTGTTCAGCTTGGTCAGTTTGCTGATTATCCCCCTGATTTTTAAAATTAAATCCATAGAAGAAACGGAACGCGTATTCCGCCAACACACCATGCAACTAGGAGACGGCGACTGATGAAAACTTTACTCCCCACCGAATGCGTCAATGACCGCACCCAACACTTAGACAGCGTGCCCCCCGCGCAAGCGGCGCGCCTGATCAATGCCGAAGATTTTAACGCGGCCCGGGCCGTCAAACAAGCCGCCCCGGCCATTGCCCAAGCCATTGCGTGCGCAGCCGAAACCTTTTTAAACAAACATAAAATTATTTTCATCGGCGCCGGTACCAGCGGACGGCTGGGCATTTTGGAAGCGGTGGAGTGTGTGCCTACGTTTGGGGTGCGCCCGGGGCAAATTACCGGCATTTTGGCCGGAGGGCGCAAAGCCATGTTCCGCTCGGTAGAAAATGCCGAAGATAATGCCGCGCAAGGCGAAAAGGATCTTCTTAAAAAGGCCCGCGCGGGAGACTTTGTGCTGGCTCTGACCGCCAGCGGCACCACCCCGTATGCACTGGGTGCTTTGCAGGCGGCGCGCCAAGCGGGCTGCCGCACCGCGCTGCTGGCTTGCAATCCGCAGGCCGACACCCGCCATGCCGACGTTTTTATTTGCCTGGCCACCGGGGCCGAGGCGCTCAGCGGTTCCACCCGCATGAAAGCGGGCACCGCCACCAAAATGGCCTTAAACGCCATCACCACCGGGGCCATGGCCCGCGTGGGGAAAATTTACGGCAATCTCATGGTAGACGTACAGCCCACCAACCGCAAATTGGTGGCCCGGGCCACACGTCTGATTAGCCAAATTGCGCAAACGGATGAAGCCACCGCCGCCCGCTGTTTACAGGCCGCGCGCGGCAGCGTCAAAATCGCCGTGCTCATGCACCAAAAAAACTGCTCTTATGCCACAGCCAAACGCCTGTTGCAAAAGCACCGCGGTTTTTTGCGGGAGGCTTTGTATGAAAAATAATTCCCTCTCCCGCGGGCTGGTTTTAGGCCTGATGAGCGGCACCAGCTGTGACGGGTTGACTATCTGTGCCGTGCAGCCAAAACCCTTTCAAATCAAAGCCTTTCAAAATTATCCGTACCCCAAAGCGCTGCAACGGCGGCTGCTGCACGCGGTGGATTTGCGCGCCCCGCAGCTCTCGGCCCTGCATTTTGAATTGGGGCAACGGTACGCCCGGTTGGTGCAGCGGTTTTTAAAAGAACACAAACTGAATAAAACAGCGGTTCTGTGCGCAGGCATGCACGGGCAAACCGTTTACCACGGCCCGCAAGACCCGGTGCCCAATACCCTGCAAATTGCCGAACCCGCGTTTTTAGCCGAGCTGCTGGGCCGGCCCGTAGTCAGCCAATTCCGCACGCGGGATATGGCACTGGGCGGGCAAGGCGCACCGCTGATTCCTTTTTTTGACGAATACATTTTTGGACAAGACGCACCTAAAATTTTGCTTAATTTGGGGGGAATTGCCAATTTGTCTGTCGTCGGCAAGCAGGTAAAGACCTTCGGTTTTGACTGTGGCCCCGCCAATACGTTAATGGACCTCGCTTGCGTACAATTTTTAAACAAACCGTATGACAAAAATGGCGCTGTCGCTGCAAGGGGACATGCCGATGAGGCACGCATACGCCGTCTGCTCAAGCAAAAGTTTTTTCATCAAAAGCCCCCCAAAAGTTTAGACAAAAACGCCTTTGGCGCAGCCTATCTGCACCGCTATTTTGGGGATATTTCTTCTGTGCCGGATTTATTGGCCACCTTAAATTTATTTACCGCAGCGGCCGTGGCACAAGCCGTGCGCGGGTTCATCCCCGTTAAATACCAAAAAGAAATCATCGTGTCCGGCGGCGGAGCTTTCAACGCTACGCTGTTGCAAAATATAAAACGGCTGACGGGGCTGCCTGTTTGCACCAGCGCCCAACGGGGCATAGACCCGCAAGCCAAAGAAGCGGCCGCATTTGCACTGATGGCGTGGCGGGCTTGGCAGGGCAAAATCAACCACTGCGCCCGGGCCACCGGCGCGCGCAAAAATACGATATTGGGACAAATGACCTTATGAACATCAACCGCTTGATTTACCCCGGCTTTTGGTTTGGCAAAACCCCGGAACAAGACGCCTTGGAAATGGCCCGGCGCGGGGCGGGTGGCTTTTGCATTTACGGCGGGACGCGCCGCGAGGTGCAAGATTTCATTCAAAAGGTACGCGCGGCCAGCCCGCTGCCGCATGTGTTTATCTGTGCCGATTATGAAGACGGCCTGGGACGGTGGATTGCCGGAGAGGAGTGGGTCCTGTCCAACTTAGCCGTCGGGGCGGACGGACGGGAAGACACCGCCTACCAAAAGGGGCTAACCTTGGCGCGCGAGGCCCGGGCCTTGGGGGTAGACTGGGTCTTTGCCCCGGTGCTGGATTTGTGCGATGAACCGCAAAACCCTATTGTAAACACCCGTTCGTTCGGGGCCAACCCCCAAGCGGTAGGCACGCTGGGCGCGGCTTTGTGCCGCGGTCTGCGCGACGGGGGCGTGCTCAACAGTATCAAACACTTCCCTGGGCACGGGCGCACTACGCAAGATTCTCACCTGGGGTTGCCCGTATTGGCCCGCACACTGCAGCAACTCATGCAAGCAGAGCTGGTTCCTTTTTGCAGCGCTTTGCCTGTGGCGGACAGCGTGATGGTGGGGCATTTGCTTTTCCCGGCATTGGATGAAAAAAACCCGGCCTCTCTGTCCCGCGCCGTTACGACGGACTTGCTTAAAAAACAATTAGGTTTTAAAGGGGTGGTACTCACCGATGCCTTGTGCATGAAAGCACTGGGGAATGAAAAACAAGCCGCCTTGGCTGCGTTGCACGCCGGAGCGCATATCCTGTTGGCGGCGGAAGATTCCGTGGCGTTGTCCGACTTTTTGCAAAAGCAAAACATTCCCCAATCCTATGTGACGGAGTCCGTCTGCCTGCAAGAAGCCTTGTGCAAACGCCTCTCCGGCGCGCCGATAACGGGACGGTCAGCGGCGGATTTTAATCAGACCTACGCGCCGCATTGTGCGGTGTATGAAGGGGAAAAATTGCCCCTGCGGCCGGGAATGCGCGCAGCCTATTTGGAGCTGGGCAATGAGGAAGATTTTGTGGCCCAACCTTTTTTAAACGCCTTGCAAGAAGCGGGCGTGCAAATCGTCCACGCCGGGGAAGAGGCCGGGGTGCTCTTGGCCGTGTCCTTTTCCAACTACAAGGCGTTTAAGGGACACATTAATTTGTCTGCAGCAGAGCAAGCGGCCCTCTCCCGCGCGACGCAAAAACACGCGCACAGTGTATGGATTTCTTTCGGCAGCCCGTTCGGCACGGAAAACATCCGGGAGCTCGCGGCGCGGCTTTGGCTGTTTAGCCCGGCCCGGGCCGCCCAAACCTGCGCGGCGGATATCCTGCTGGGCGGACAAACAGCCCAAGGAAAACTCCCTTTTTAAACGGCAAAACGCCCTAAAGAAAATCTTTAGGGCGTTTTCATCGTTGCCAAAAATTAATACTGCACTTTATCGCTCTTGGCGTCCCATTTTTCAAAAGGTTGTTCCCGGTCGTCCAGGGCGATGCAAACCGTTTTAATAGAGCGGTTTTCCGTCGGCAAGGCAATTTCATCATAAATGAACTTGTCGTCAAAGCCGTGGCGCGCCGCCGTGGTGCGGTCCGCAGCAAAAAACAGCGCCTTGGGCCGCGCCCAATAAATGGCGCCCAAGCACATCGGGCAAGGCTCGCAAGAAGAATAAATAATGCAGTCCTTCAATTCAAAATGATTTAATTTTTTGCACGCTTGGCGGATGACATTGACCTCGGCATGCATCGTAGGATCTTTGCTGTCTAAAACTTGGTTGCTGCCGCTGGCAATAATTTGCCCGTCTTTGACAATCACCGCACCAAAGGGACCGCCGTGCCCGGTGGCCACATTTTCGCGGGCCAAGCGCACGGCCTCTTCCAAAAATTTTTTGTGCATTTGCAATTCTTGTTCGTTCATAAAAACTCCTATGGGGGCGTCCTTACATTATACCCTATTATGGGGCCAAAGAGAGCCGCCGCGTGGCATTGCGTTGATTATCCAGCACTTGGCCCCGGTAAAGCACAAAACGCCCATTGCCCGCGGTAATAAAATGCAGTTTCCCGTCGGAAATTTCATAAGAAACGCTGTCCCGTCCACCGCTAAAGCCCGTATTGGTCCACACTTTGTTTTGGCGGTTGAGCAGCCGACCCCACCCCACCTTTACCGACACACCGACCGCTTGCATTTCTTCCCCGGGCCATGCCTGCGCAAAGGGGCGGACGACCTGCCCCACTGCCACCCGCTTTTGCAACGCCTGCACTTGCTGCATTTGCTTGGGTGAGTCTTCGCTGAGTAGCACCCAGTCCACCCGGCGCGAGCCGGATTTAAGCACCGCGCGGGCTAATTTCTCGCCGTCTATGGCGGGGGCAATCAAAATCCTTTTTCCATGAGCGGTGCGGTACAAAATGGCGTTTTTGTTCCACTCATTGAGCAGCCATACCGTCGGAGAACTAAAAAAGAAATACTGCACGGCCGGAGCCAACAACATCACCGCCAAAAGCACGGGGCCGACCCGGCGCAAAAACTGCCTTTGCCGCAGATGAAACAGTCCAAAAACTCCCGCATAATACGCCGCCACCCACCCGGGGGACCATGCGGCCGCCGGAACATTGGCCAGTGGCCACGCGGCGAAAAATTCCACCAGCCACTTAAAAGCAAACAGCGCCGCACCCGTTATCCACTGCAACACAAACCCTATATGCAACACACAAAAAAGATAAAACAGAAAGCTCAGCCCCATGAGCAGCGAGGCCAACGGCACCAACACCATATTGGCCAATAGTCCGGCAAAGGACACTTTATAAAACACATTGGTAAACACCGGCAACAGCACCAGTTGCGTGCTGAGCGTGGCCAGAAAAATTTGCGCAAAAAAGCGTATCCACCGCGGCCAAGTGTACGGGATTTCATACAAATTCAAACATACCACAATGGCCAAGGTGGCCAAAAAAGACATTTGAAAACCCGTCTCAAACACCGCCGCCGGGTGCACCAGCAAAATCACCAAGCAGGAAAGCACCAGCCCTTGGAACACCCCGCTGTTGCGCCGCAAGAAATAGCCCGCCACGGCACATACCGTCATAAAATAGGCCCGCGTCAGCGGGGCGTCGGCCCCGGCCAGCACCGTGTACACACCCGCCACCGCTAAGGCTACCAACGCCGTCTTTTTGCGTCCCAGCCCAAACAAGCCGCAACAGGCAAACACCACCAAGGTAACAAACCCCACATTCCCGCCGGACGCCACCAACAAATGGATAGCGCCGCTGTCTTGGAAGTCACTGTAAAGTTGCGGGTCTATTTCACCGCGCTCACCTAGTAAAATACCGCCGGCAATGGCGGACAAATCCCGGTCAAAGTGCCGCTCAAAGGTGGCTAAAATATCTTGGCGCAATGCATAAATGGCCCGCAGCGGCCACGCGGGCGGAGCCAGCGTTTGGACGGACTGCACCGTCATCTCCGTAAATACATTCTTTGTGGCCAGATAAGCCGCCCAATCAAAATTGCCCAAAAGCGCCACGGAGTAGGGCTTTTTTAATTTGCCGCAAAGCAGCAACGTTTCATGCCAGGCCGGCGCGGCGGAAGGAAAACGGGCATACAGGTATCCGCTGACTTTTTGACCGCCCGCCTGTTGCACCTGTACCAGCACATTGTGGGTTTTCTTTTTAGCCGCGGGAAAGCCGACCACTTTGCCTTGCAAGCAAACGGGTTCTGAAGCAATAAAATGAGAAATGTCCGACTGAGACGGCCCCGGTTTATAAAAACAAACCAGCAGCCCAATGTAGAGAACAAGCAACAACAAAAGAGGCCTTTTGTAGTAGCTGCAATGCATTTAGATTTTGGTGCGTCCTTTGAGAGAATAGCCCAGCGTCAATTCGTCAATATAGTCAATGTCTCCGCCCAAGGGTACGCCGTAGCCGATGCGGCTGACGCGCTCCACCATGCCGCGCAACAAATCAGCTAAATACAAGGCGGTGGTCTCGCCCTCGGCGTCCGGGTCGGTGGCCAAAATCACTTCGCGCACGGCCGGATGAGCATGCTGCACGCGCTCTAACAGTTCCTTGACCTTGACTTGCTCTGCGCCGCGGCCTTCCATGGGGGAAATGGCCCCATGCAGCACATGATAGAGCCCCTTAAAGGCGCCGGTTTTTTCTATGGATTCTATGTCTTGCGGGTCCTCCACCACGCAAATGGAGGTGCGGTCCCGGTCCGGGTCGGCGCAGATCTCACAAACGTCACTTTCACTGTAGGCGTGGCAAATGCGGCAGAGTTTAACGTCCTTCTTCATGTCCAACACAGCGCCGACAAATTCTTCCACCTCGCCCTGCGGAGCCCGCAATAAATACGCCGCAAAACGCTCCGCTTGCCGCGGGCCGACCCCGGGCAATCTGCGTAAAGCGCGTTGCAAGCGGTCCAAACTTTTCATACTAGGCTAACACTTCCCCGCCGATGACGTCCAAAATGCCCTTGAGTTCCTCCGGCACCGGGCCCGTGGCAGCCGCCGGAGCCACATCGGCTGAAAAATCCGCCTGCACCAGGGGCTCCTCGTCTGTCAGTGGGACGGGGGTAGCCAACGGTGTTTTAGCGGCCGCAGGGGCAGTAGAAGCCGCTGCAGGAGCGGGACGGGCAGCCGGAGCCGCTTTGCCCACCACAATGCTAAATTTGATTTTGCGCCCGCCCAGTTGCAAGGCCTTTTTTTCCAAATCGGCCAATTTATTTTGCGCGGGAATTTTGTAAAACTCTTTGCCCGGGCCAAAAGAAATGGTCCAGTTGTCTCCCTCAAAATGCACGGCGCAATTGGTCATCACATCGTAGATAAACGGGCTGGGTTGAAAGGCTTTTAAAAGCAAATTCCACAGCGCCCGGTCGTCGGAAACAACGGTGGGCTGGGAAGTGGCCGCAGGCTGTGCGGTTACTGCCGCAGCGGTCGGCTGCTTGGCAGGCGCGTCGGCGGGAGCCGGATGAACCGCTGCCGCCGGTTTTTGAGTGGCGGGTTGAGGCGCTTGCGCCTTTAAAGCCGGGCCCGGTTTGGGCGCAGCGGACGGTGCGGGACGCGGCGTAAAGGTGTGTGCCGGGCCGGAGGCAGGCGGCTCGTTGGTGTTGGCCGTTTCGCCCCGTTCCAGCGCTTCCAAACGGCGGATAAAACCGTCTATATCAAAGCAACTGTCCATCACGGTAAACAGCCCCACCTCGGCGCTAATGAGGGCATTGTCGGAAAATTTCACTTCTTCTGCCAACTTGTTGACCTTGCGCGACAATGCCGCCAACAAGCCCGCCGAGGCCTGCTCGGTTAACGCTTGCGCGCCCTCAAAGGGAGCGGTCCCTTGCCCCAAAGCAAAATAAAACAAATCGCCCAAGGCATTTTTTAAATCCTTCAAAAAGGCATTAGCGTCAAACCCCTCGCTGCGCAGGGTTTCAAACGCGGCATGCAGCGACTGGCCGTCCTTGTGCGTCAGGGCGGAAATGGTTTGCGCCAGCAAATCTTGCGGAGTCAGACCCAGCATTTCACCCACTAATTTTTCATCAATTTTTCCGTCGGAGTACGCAATGGCGCGGTCCATGAGCGTCAAAGCGTCGCGCAAAGCCCCTCCGGCATTTTTAGCAATAATTCGGGCCGCTTTTTCGGTCAAATCCAGCCCCTCGGCTTCCGCCAAATCCATCAAGTGGTTGGTAATTTCATCCACCGTAATCGGGCGGAAACGGAAAGTCTGGCAGCGGCTGACAATGGTGGCGGGCACCTTGTGTTTTTCCGTCGTGGCCAAAATGAACACCACATGCTGTGGCGGCTCTTCAATGGTTTTTAAAAGCGCGTTAAAGGAGCTGGCCGAAAGCATATGCACTTCGTCTAAAATGAACACTTTGTAGCGGTCGCGCGATGCGGCCAAGGCCACGGTGTCAATAATGGCCTCGCGTACCTTTTCCACCTGTGTGTTGGACGCGGCATCCAGCTCCAGCACGTCCATGTCTGCACTTTGGGCAATTTCACGGCACTGGGGGCATTCCCCGCATGGTTCGGCGGTGGGCTTGTCATTGCCGTGCCCGGTGCAGTTTAATGCCTTGGCCAAAATGCGCGCCGTGGTGGTTTTGCCGCAGCCCCGCGGCCCGTAAAACAAATACGCGTGCGCAATACGGCCCAATTTCAGGGCATTTTTTAAGGTTTTGGAAATGCTTTCCTGCCCCACCATGTCTTCAAATTTTTGGGGGCGGTATTTATTGGCTAAACTAACGTACGGGGTCATATTGCTCATAAAATTATCCTCTAAAAAATCGGCGGGCGGCGCGTTGGCTGCGCTTATAATCTAAGCTAATCACGCCGGGGCCCAGCAAAAGCAGCACGCTCAGCGGAGCCAGCTGCAGCAAACACATCGCCACAAAAACGCGGTTGTATCCGCCGGCAAAAAATATAATAGCACAAAACAAAGTCAGCGGCAAAGCAGCCAGCGCGCTGAGGCGCGTGCGCCAGCCCAATAGCAGAAACAAGCCCAAAAACAGCACCGCCACCACCACGCAGAAAGCCACCGGCACCGAAAAAGGAATACCCAGCGTGGCCGTATTGACCAAAAATTCCCGCCAATACAGCAAGCTGCCCAAAGCCAAATAGACCATGGCCAACCCGGTAAAGAGGCGGCATAAAAACATCGCCTTGGAAAAGGCGCTTTCGTCAATGTTGCAATGCAATTTGGGGGCGGGGTTTTGCGTGGGCATAAGTCCTCTGCATCAAACGGTTTAACAAACGGGCGGGCCCGTTTTTTATATTTTACCACTTTATCGGCCCGCGCTGGGCACAAAATAGCAGGGGCCCCCTTTTGGGTTTGCCCCTGCTTGGTAAAACTGCACTTAGCCAATGTTTATTTCTTTTTGGCGTTTTTGGCTTTCAACGCGGCGATTTTTTTGTCCTCATCTTGCAAGAATTTGACGTAGTTGGTCGCTTTGCGTTTCTTCCAGCCGCCTTTGTGGTAGCCGTAGCCGATGATCAGCGGGATCAGCGTGGTGCATTCGCCATAGACCATTTGTTCCAAAGCGGTGGACACTTTGCCCCAGCTGGAGGCTTCTTTGAGCGTAGAGCCGGACAAGGCGCCGTCGCGCTCGTCGGCCACGGTGATTTGCACGGCATATTTGTGCATCGGGATTTCCGCGCCCAAAATTTCCGCCGCCACCACGGTGTCTTGCGCAAAGTTCTTCGGCACGCCGCCGGACCACATCATCAAACCGGTTTCTTTGGCTTTGATTTTGATTTTGGTCAATTCCAAAAAGTCCTTGGCGCTGTCAATAGACACATGGGCTTCGGGGTGTTGGGTTTGGTGCGCCACAAAGCCAAAACCGGCGGAGCAGTCAGAAAACGCCGGCACAAATATGGGTACGCCGTATTTGTAGGCATTGTAAACGACGCTGTCTTTGCCTTTTTTGTTCTTTTCCAGCCATTTGCCCATTTCCCAAATGAATTCGCGGGAAGAGTAGGGGCGGGGCTCCAAATATTCGCAAATTTTGTGGATGGTTTCGTCGCACACTTTCAATTCGTCTTCGTTGATGTAGGTGTCGTAAATGCGGTCAATGTGCAGGTCGCGCAGCAGGTTGTCATCGGCGTGGTGCTGGTCGCCCAAATAGTGTTTATAGCCCAACGCTTCAAAAAAGTCTTGGTCTACGATGTTGGCGCCGTTGGAAACAATCGCGTCCACCATCTTGTTTTGAATCATATCCACGATGATCTTCTTCAGACCGGCGGAAATCAAAGAGCCGGCAATGCACAAAATAACGGAGCAGTTTTTGTCGGACAGCATTTGATGATAGATTTTGCTGGCGCGGGCCAGGTCGCGGGAAGTATACGCCATGTTTTCAAAGGCATCTACCATGGGGACCACATTGTATTTTTTCATGTCAATGTGTTTGATGGTGCCTTTGAGGAAGTCTTTTTGCGTGAGTTTTGCCATTTTTTCTACACCTCTGCGGGAATTTTTACGCCGACAAACGGCGTTTTTTCTTATTTTATTTCTTATTTAATAAATTATATGAAAATTGAAGCGTTTTTCATAGTAAAATATAAGAAAACCGCGCAAAATTTTTTGCGGCACTTTTTAAATCGTTTCAAAGGAGCGTTTTTATGTATCCCCAATTGCAAGCCCAAGACCCCGAAGTTTTTGCCGCCGTATCGGCGGAGCTAAAACGCCAACGCCATAAATTAGAGCTCATCGCGTCGGAAAATTTTACCTCGCTGGCGGTGATGCAGGCGCAGGGCTCTGTGCTGACCAACAAATACGCCGAAGGCTATCCGGCCAAACGTTATTATGGCGGGTGTGAATATGTGGACGTGGTGGAAAATTTGGCCATAGAACGCGCCAAAAAAATCTTTGGGGCCGAGCACGCCAACGTGCAACCGCATTCCGGCGCGCAGGCCAATATGGCGGTCTATGTGGCTTTGGTCAAACCCGGCGACACCGTGCTGGGGCTCAACCTTTCGCACGGCGGGCACCTGACCCACGGGCACCCGATGAATTTTTCCGGCAAATATTTTAATATTGTGGCCATGAATGTGCGTAAAGACACCGAAGAAATTGACTACGATGAAGCCGCGGCATTGGCCTTGCAGCACCGGCCAAAACTGATTTTTGCCGGGGCTTCCAATTATTCCCGCGTGTTTGATTGGAAACGCCTGCGCGAAATTGCCGACAGCTGCGGGGCATACTTGGCCTGTGACGTGGCGCATTACGCGGGGCTCATTGCCGCCGGAGAATACCCCAATCCGGTGCCGTATGCCGACGTGGTGACCACCACTACGCACAAGACCTTGCGCGGGCCGCGCGGCGGGATGATTTTATGCAAAGAAAGTTTGGCCAAAGCGATTAATTCGGCCGTATTTCCCGGCGTGCAGGGCGGACCGCTGATGCACGTGATAGCCGCTAAGGCCGTCTGTTTTGGCGAGGCGCTGACCCCGCAATTTAAAGCCTACCAACATCAAGTGGTGCTCAACGCCAAGGCGCTGGCCGCGGCCTTAAAAAAACGCGGCTACCGGCTGGTGGCGGGTGGAACGGACTGCCATGTAATGTGCTTGGATTTGCGCTCTAAAAATCTAACCGGCAAAATGGCGGAGGCCGCCTTGGATAAAGCCGGCATCACCGCCAACAAAAACACCATCCCCTTTGACCCGGAGAAACCGTTTGTCACCAGCGGGCTGCGCATCGGCACTCCGGCGGTAACGACCCGCGGGATGAAAGAAGCAGATATGGAAAAAGTGGCGGAGCTGATAGACCGCGCCATTGCCCACCACACTGACGAGGCTTACCTGGCCGCAGAAGCCAAAGAAGTGGAAAAATTCTTAGAAGACTTCCCCCTCTATCCGCAGCTGGGATAAAGAAGTCTCTTTTCAAAACAAAACGCTCAAAGAGTAAAAATTCCCGGGACAAACTGTTCCGGGAATTTCATTTTCTCTCTGCGAAAAATTCAGGGCAAAGCGTAAACCTTGGGGTATCCAACATGCTGTTTAAAAGAGGCGTATTGGTCCTCCTCCGTCACTTCACGGCCCCCCATACTTTTGCAAACGGAATTGGCTGTCTCATCTGAGGATGCCGCAAAACACCGCGTCTCCCCCGGGTGGGCGGAGTGATCCAGCCACATCAGGAACCCCACTTTATCTTTGGTGCTAAAGCCCTGCACATTGGGCTCCCCTCTATTCAGCAAATCATAAATAACCCCATTGTGGCAGTCATTGGCATATGTCGTTCCGCTGTTCGTACATCCCGCAGGCACAGTAATATCAAACCCAAAATCTGTTCCCGCATCCGGAGGATAAATTCCATTGGCCATATAATACATTTCCAAAGAATCTTTGGCTCCGCGAACTACCGGGATAATTGTAGCCAAACGGCTTTTAGCCACGGCCACACGGTACTGGGGTAAGGCAACGGCGGAGAGTATGCCAATGATGAGAACAACGATTAACAACTCTATGAGCGTAAAGCCGCCTAAACGGCCCGTAGAGAAGTTTTTCATAATGGGGCTCCTTTTTTGATAAATTTTGTCTATACGCAAAATTTATCAAAAAAAAAACATTAGGCAAGTGTTTTAAATCGTGTTGCCAACTTCTACGACGACAAAGCAAAAATAAACGGCAAAAAATGAATAGAGGTCCGTTTATAAAACATCGTCATCCCCGAGTGTTTCTATCGGGGATCTCAACCGCTTTCGCCGTTTATAAAATCAAGGTCATGCTGAGGTGTCTCTGCTCAGCATCTTCCATTTTCCCTGTTGTTTATTTAATAAAGGCAACGACAACTACTAGAAAAATGGAAGATCCTGAAC
>CAVHDF010000028.1:0-20806 GCA_963634865.1 Eggerthellaceae bacterium | reverse complement strand
GCCTAAACGGCCCGTAGAACGATTTTTCATAGTGGGGTTCCTTTTTTGATAAATTTTGCCTATACGCAAAATTTATCAAAAAAAAAACATTGTGCAAGTGTTTTAAAAAGAGTTGCCAACTTCTACGACGACAAAACAAAAATAGACAGCAAAAACAATAAGGCTGAGATTCCCGATTACGACACTCGGGAATGAAGACATGAATAAGGACCTTTTCGCCGTTTACACAGCGGCCATCGGAGCACTGATAAAAAATAAAATTTACAACAAAAATCCGCCTTTTGTTTAAGCCGCTAACAAGCGGCGAGTTAAAGGCGGACTAAGCAAAATTTTATTTTTTATGCTCCGCAGGCCCGCGGGGCCTTTTGGTCCTTTTCTGCCCTGGAGAAAAGGACAAAAAAATAGCGGGGCCTTTTGCTTACTTTTCTGTCCCGGAGAAAAGGACATTAAATCGCGGAGGGCTTTCTCTCTCCTGAAAAAGGGCTCCCAGCACGACAAAAGCCTATTCTCATCTAACCCTTTTTTGCCCTTGCGCGGGGACGCAAAAGCCATTACAATAGATATATAGACTTCCTGGGAAGACCATTTCTAGCCCGGCTGTATAAACAGCCATCAAGGGTACATGGGGGAACAGGGGGGATATGAGTTTTAGACTGAAGCCAAAGCTGAAACTGGTATCCCCCTCATTTTCCGTAAAACCCCCAAACTTACGGAAAACCTAGCATTAAACCCGCGGAATACCCCCTCCGCGGGTTTTATTTTCGGATTTTTTAGCCCCAACTTACAGACTTTTTTGGTACAGGCGGTAGCGCTTAATCGGGTAGCATCCGGCTTCGGTCATCGCGCGGATAATGCCCTCGTTGTCTTCCAAAATCCAAGACAGCTCCGCCTTATCCCACAAGGCCACGCCGTATTTGACGATGTGATTAATCAGCACCAAATCAATCCCCCGCTTGCGGTAGGCGGGCTCTATGCCCAACATAATCAAGCGCGCATCGCGGATGTGGCGCCATTGCCACAACGCCCGCAACAGCCGCCACGGGCACCACAAGCTGCCGCGCAAAATTTTTAGCACATGGTTCATATTGGGAATGGCAATATAAAATCCGGCCGGCACGCCGTCCACCTCGGCCACGCAAGTGCCCTCCGGGCGGACCACCCATTTGAGCTCCTGCACCATGTCTTGCATTTCTTGCTCGCCAATAGGCGTATGCCCCCAGTTGGCCGCCCAAGCATTATTGTAAATTTGGCGGATGATTTTGGCCTCTTCGGGCAATTTCTTTAGATTCAATCGCCGCAGAGTCAGCCCTTTGGAACGGCCGGCGCGGGCTACAATTTTTTCAAACAACGGAGTAAATTGATTCTCCCGCGTGCGCTCAAACGCCAACAAATCTTTCACCTTGCTGAAGCCCTCTTTTTCAATCAGCTCCATATAATATGCAAAATTATAGGGCATCATAATAGCGGGCATTTGGTCAAAATGGTCCGTCAGCAGCCCGTACACATGGTTAGAGGACGGATTGGCCGGACCGCGTACGGCTGTCACACCTTGCGCGCGCAGCCACTTTTCCCCTTCGGCAAACAAAGCGTGGGAAACCGCCGCATCATTAATACATTCAAAAAAACCGAAAAAGCCTATATTTTCCTTTTGGTATTCGTTATATACATCATTAACCAGCGCGCACAAACGCCCCACCACGCGGCCGTTTTGATAAGCCAAAAGCAGTTTGCGCCGGGCACGTCGCCAAAAGGCATTGTCCGGGCGCAACAATTTAAGCGTATCGCCCTTAAGTTCCCCCACCCAATACGGGTTGCCTTTATATAAATCATACGGAAACTGTACAAACTCACGCAGTTTATTTTCTGCATCCACCACGGTAATAGACATAATTGGCTCCCATAAACAATAAACCCCGCCGCAGCGGGGTTTAAAAACTATTTAATAATGCCGACTGCACGGCCCGCTTGGGCAAACGCATCAATGATTTTTTGCACGTGCTCATCGGTGTGCGTGGCCATCAGCGTCAAGCGCATCAACGCCTGCCCCGGGGGCACCGCCGGGCTGACCACCGGGTTGGAGAAAATGCCCAACTCGTGCAGGGCGCGCCACATCTTAAAGCAGTTTTCATTGCTGCCCACATGCACGGGGATGATCGGCGTGGTGCTGTGGCCCAGGTCATAGCCCAGCTCGCGCAAGCCTTTTTTGAGGTTGTCGGACATGCGGAACAAATTGTCGCGGCGGGAGGTGTCGTTTTCAATCAGCTCCAGCGCTTTGTGAATGGACGCCACCGAGGCCGGGGGCAAGGCCGCAGAAAAAATCTGGCTGCGGGCATTGTGGCGGATATAGTGGATAATGTCCTCGTCGCCGACCACAAAACCGCCGACGGTGGCAAAAGTTTTAGAGCAGGTGCCCACCACCAGGTCCACTTCGCCGTTTTCCAAACCGAAATATTCGCAGGTGCCACGGCCCGTTTTACCGATGATCCCCGTGGCGTGTGCGTCGTCCACAATAATGCGGGCGCCGTACTTTTTAGCCACTTTGACGATATCGGGCAAGGGGCAAATGTCCCCTTCCATGCTAAACACGCCGTCCACCACAATCAGCTTGCCCGCTTCTTCGGGCAGCTTGGCCAAGACGCGTTCCAAATCGGCCGGGTCATTGTGCTTAAAGCGCACCATTTCCCCGTCGGAGAGTTTGACCCCGTCCAAAATGCTGGCGTGGTCCAGTTTGTCCACAATCGCGTAGTCGCCTTTCTTAATCAAGCAAGACACTACGCCCAAATTCATCTGGTATCCGGTGGAAAAGATAAGCCCGGCTTGTTTGTGTTTAAAACGTGCGATGCGTTTTTCCAGCTCGTCATGAAAAATGGTGTTGCCGTTTAAAAACCGCGAGCCCGCACACCCCGTGCCGTATTTTAAAGCGGCTTCGGCGGCGGCTTTTTTCATTTCCGGGTCATCAGCCAAGCCCAGGTAGTTGTTGGAGCCGGCCATGATGTACTTTTTGCCGTTGAGCATGACTTCGGGGCCCTGCGCGCTTTCAATCGGCTGGAAGTAGCCATAAATTCCCATGCGCATGGCGATTTTCGCATCTTTGAAATTTCTGCATTTTTCAAAAATATCAGACATTTTCTTTTCCTTTCGTACGGATTATTTCTGCACTTTTTTAATAATATTGGTAGTGGAACGCCCCTTGAGCAGGGCAAAACGCACTACCTTTTTTGCAAATTCACGGCCCACAATTTCATTGGGCTTGTAATCGCCGCCCTTGACCAACACATCCGGGCGAACCAACTTGATCAGCTCATACGGCGTGTCTTGCTCAAACATACACACCGCATCCACCGATTGCAACGCCGCTAATACCAAAGCGCGGTCGGACTCTTTGTTGACGGGGCGGGTGGGCCCTTTCAGGCGGCGCACGGAAGCGTCGCTGTTCATTCCCACCACCAGCACGTCCCCCTTGGAGCGCGAAAACTCCAACACGCTCACATGCCCGGCGTGCAAAATATCAAAACAGCCGTTGGTAAACACGATTTTTTTGCCGGCTTGGCGTTGGGCTTTGAGCCACGAGGCCAAACGGCGGCGGCTGAAGATTTTATTTTTTGCTTTCGTCATTTTTTTCCGCTTCCAGCATGCGCTCAATCAGGCCCGTGTCCATATTTCCGGCGGCAAAGTCGGCATTGTTGACAATTTTTTGGTGGAACGGGATAGTGGTTTTTACCCCCGCCACCTTAAACTCCGCCAAGGCACGGCGGCTGCGGGCCAACAATCTTTCGCGGTCCGGCGCCGTCAAAATCAATTTGGCAATCAAGCTGTCGTAATAGCTGGGAATGGTATAGCCCGTGTACATGTGGCTGTCCACCCGCACGCCCAAACCACCCGCGGGAATCCACTCTTCCAGGGTGCCCGGGCAAGGGACAAAATTCTTTTCGCTGTCCTCGGCGTTAATGCGGTGCTCTATAGCGTGGCAGTGAATGACGGCCGCCTGCTTTTGGTCCATATCCAAGGGCTCGCCTTGGGCCAGGCAGATTTGCATCTTAACCAAATCCCGCCCGCAAACGGCTTCCGTGACCGGGTGCTCCACTTGCAAGCGCGTATTCACTTCCATAAAATAAAATTCTTTGTTGGGCGCCATCAAAAACTCTACGGTGCCCAGCCCGCGGTAACCGGCCGCTTTGACCAATTTCACGGCGGCCTCTTGCAATTTTTGGCGCACCTGCGGGGTCACAAACGGAGACGGGGACTCTTCCACCAATTTTTGGTGGCGGCGCTGCATGCTGCAATCGCGCTCGGCAAAGGCAATGGCGTGGCCGTAATTGTCGGCCGCCACTTGCACTTCAATGTGGCGCGGATTGAGCACCAACTTTTCAAAATACACGCGGTCATCGCCAAAGTTGGCCTTGGCCTCGGCTTGCGCCGTCTTCATCATGCGTTCCAAATCTTTTTCTTCAAAGCAGGCGCGCATCCCTTTGCCGCCCCCGCCCAAAGAGGCTTTAATCATAATCGGAAAACCGATTTTGCGGGCCACTTCTTTGAAATTCTTGCCGACCACTCCGTCGGAGCCCGGCGTAATGGGCACGCCGCCCTTGACGGCGATTTCGCGCGCGGTGCTCTTGACGCCCAGCAAACGAATGGCGTGGGCCGTGGGGCCGATAAACGTTATGCCGGCTTTGGTAACGGCTTCGGCGAAATCGGCGTTCTCGGACAAAAATCCATATCCCGGGTGCACGGCGTCCGCCCCGGTCATCTGGGCGGCGGTGACCACCGCGTCAATATTTAAATAGCTTAGCGAAGAGGGCGCCGCGCCAATGCAAACGGCCTCGTCGGCCATGCGCACGTGCAGGCTGTTTTTGTCCGCCTCGGAATACACCGCCACCGAGGCAATGCCCATTTCTTTTAAGGTGCGGATCACGCGCAAGGCAATTTCACCGCGGTTGGCAATTAAAACTTTTTTAAAGGGGGTTACTTTGATTTTTGCGTTCATAGCCGCCTCTACGGTTCAATAAAGAACAAGGGCTGCCCGTATTCGGCGGGTTGCCCTTCTTCAATAGAGATAATGCGCAAGGTGCCCGCTACCGGGGCCGTGACCTCGTGCTTTTGCCCGTGGGTTTGGATATGCCCCAAGCTGGCGCCTTGGGCCACTTTTTGCCCTTCTTTGAGCGGCAGGTTTTTGCCTTTGGCCGCGCGGTGGTAAATCCCCAACGCCGGGGCCGCCACTACCTGCAAGCGGCAAGAAAACTCCGCCGGCTCGGGCAAGGCTTCGCTCGTCTTGATTTCAATGCAATTATGGTCTTTGCGGTAACAAAATTCTGCTAAATCGGTGGTCTTGAGCCACTGGGTAATTTCGGTAATCAATTTCGTATCCATAGCGCACGCACTCCTGCGGTAGTCTTTTGATTATTTTAGCATTTTTCACCTGGGCTCAGCAGGCAAAATATACATTTTTGTCTAACCCTGTTTTGCGCTGGCACCGCGCTGCAAATAAAGTTATAGTAAAAATGCCGCCCCTGGTGGCGGCGAGGGGGACGCTATGAACGCCGTGCAATTTATCTTTTGGATTTTGCTCTGCCAAGTGCCGGGCATGGTGGGCCAAGCCGTTACGCAGAACCACATGGTGTGGTATCACCAACTCAACCAGCCTTTCTTCACCCCGCCGGACTGGGTTTTTCCCGTGGCATGGAGCGTGCTGTATTTGTGCTTGGGCGGCGCGGGATACTTGATTAACCAGCCGCGGCTGCAAGCCCAAAACCGCAAAACGCTGGGGCTCTTTGTGTTGCAGCTGGCTTTGAATACCTTATGGACGCCGCTGTTTTTCGGACGGCAGGAAATGGGTTGGGCGTTGCTGGTGCTGTGCGCCATGATCGTGCTGACCGGATGGATCATGCGCCGGGTGTGGCAGCCGGCCCGGGGAGCCTTTTGGCTGTTGGTGCCGTATCTGCTGTGGCTGCTGTTTGCCTTGGGACTGAGCGCGGCGCTGTTGCTGATCAATTAAAAAGCCCCGCTTGAAGCGGGGCGGTATAAATTATTTTTCTTTGCGGTGGCGGTAACGCTGCACCAAATCCACAGCCAAACGGGCGGCTTTGTAAAAGGTGCCGTCTAGCATGGAGGAAATATTGTGCAACAAATCAAAAGTGCTTTGCGTTTTTTCCACATTTTCCGCCGTTAACATCGTCAAATATTCCACCGATTCGGCCGTGCGCTTGATTTGCATCAAGGTGCGCACCGCAAAAATGACCAGCACCACAAAAGCCAAAACGGCAATCAATGTCATGATTTGATAAAAGTCCATAACCCCTCCTTAGAGCTATTTCTTATTTTAATCAGTTTTGTCTTGCGGGTCAAGCCGCAAAATACGTTAGAAAGAAAAACTTGACAAGCGGGCCATTTATTAGTAATAATTACTAATAAGCAAAATTGAAACCGCCGTTTTTAAGGCCACAGCGGCCCGAAGCGAAACGGCATTCTCAGACGGAAAAATAAATTTTTTGGTCCCTGGGCGCGCGGAAGTTCTCGTCGGGATTTGCACTTTTGGTTTTTTTATGTAAAAATCTAAGTTGTCGCAGGTTCTATGGCCCCGCGGACATCACATTACAGGACAAAAATCATGGAAAACGCAGAAGTAATTACCAATATCGTCAAAAGAGACGGTTCTATTCAACATTTTGACTCTAAAAAAATCACCAAGGCCATTGCCAAGGCTGCCGAGGTCACCGGCGAGTTTGATGCGGAAACCGCCAAAAAGCTGACCATCCGCGCCATCAATATCATCCAACAGCTTTACGCAGACACCACCCCCAACGTGGAAAACGTGCAAGACATTGTGGAAGACGTGCTGCTCACTTCCAATTATCACAAAACGGCCAAAGCTTATATTTTGTACCGCGACCAACATGCGCGCATCCGCGAGATTTCCTCTAAATTTAACGTAGACTTGGTGGACCAGTACCTCAAACAATTGGACTGGCAAGTCAACGAAAACAGCAACATGGGCTACTCTTTGCAGGGGTTAAACAACTACATTTCCTCTGAAATCAGCAAGGTGTACTGGCTCAACAAAATCTATCCGGAAAAAGTAAAACGCATGCACACCGAGGGCGACATTCACTTGCACGACTTGGGTCTGCTGGGCGCTTACTGCGTCGGGTGGGATTTGCAAGATTTGCTGATGAACGGTTTTACGGGCGTGGTCGGCAAAGCCGAAAGCAAACCGGCCAAGCACTTCCGCACGGCCTTGGGCCAAGTGGTCAATTTCTTTTATACTTTGCAGGGCGAAAGCGCGGGCGCGCAGGCGTTCTCTAACTTTGACACGCTGCTGGCGCCGTTTATCTATTACGATAAACTCTCTTATGAAGACGTCAAACAAGCCTTGCAGGAATTTTTGTTCAACGTCAACGTGCCCACCCGCGTCGGGTTCCAAACGCCGTTTACCAACCTGACTTTGGACCTCAATGTCCCCTCCTATCATAAGGACCAGCCGGTCATCATCGGCGGCAAATTGATGGACAAGACGTACAAAGAGTTCCAGAACGAAATGGATCTGCTCAACCGCGCCTTCTGCGAAGTGATGTTGGCCGGCGACGCCAAAGGCCGCGTGTTTACGTTCCCCATTCCGACGTACAACATTACCAAAGATTTTGATTGGGACAACCCCAAACTCACCCCGCTGTGGGAAATGACGGCCAAGTACGGCATCCCGTATTTCGCCAACTTCATTAACTCGGACATGAACCCCGAGGACGCCCGCTCCATGTGCTGCCGTTTGCGCATTGACAACCGCGAGCTGCGCAAAAGAGGCGGCGGGTTGTTCGGCTCGGCCCCGCTGACGGGTTCTATCGGCGTGGTGACCATTAACTTGCCGCGCTTGGGATATCTGTCTAAAAACGAAGACGAATTTTTCGCCAATTTAACCGACCGCATGGAAACGGCCAAGGAAAGCTTGGAAATCAAACGCAAAGTCATTGAACGCTTTACGGCGGCCAACCTCTATCCGTATATGAGCTTTTACTTGCGCTCGGTCAAGCAACGCTTCAACCAATACTGGAAGAACCACTTCTCCACCATCGGTTTGGTGGGCTTGAACGAGGCCGCCGTGAACCTGCTGGGTGAAGACATTGGCACCCCCAAGGGCAAAGCCTTTGCCGAAAAAGTGCTGACGTTTATGCGCGAAAAGCTGGTGCAGTTTCAAGAAGAAACCGGCAACAATTACAATTTGGAAGCCACGCCGGCCGAAGGTACTTCGTACCGCTTGGCCAAGCTGGACAAAGAGCACTACCCCGACATCATCTGCGCCGACGAAGCGATGTATAAACAGGGCCACCAGCCTTTTTATACCAACTCTTCGCAGCTGCCCGTCAACTATACCGACGACGTATTTGAAATGTTGGACTTGCAAAGCACCATCCAGTCCAAATACACCGGCGGCACCGTGCAGCATATCTTTACCGGGGAGCGCATTAAGGATTTGCAAGCCATGAAACGGTTTATCAAAACCGTCTGCGAAAAATACACCTTGCCGTATTTTTCCATCACGCCGACGTTCAGCGTCTGCCCCAAATGCGGCTACATTGAAGGCGAACATTTTGAATGCCCCAAATGCAAGTCCGAACGGATGCAGGAGCTGGAGCGCCAGGTGCGCCTGCTGGAAGAGCAACTCTACAGCAAATAGATTTATAAAAGACGTACAAATCCCCCTTTTTGGGTTACAAGCTAACCCTAAAAAGCAGTTTGGCCCCGCGCCGGAAGTGGTACAATAATGAGAGGCACCCCGCCAGACCAGTAGCAGAAGTATTTAAGGAGAACAGCCATGACCGCTGAAGAAAGAAAAATCGTAGAAAATAAAATCTCGGAACTGAAAAAAGAAATGAACGATGTGCACGGTTCCAAATGTGAAGTGTATTCCCGCGTGGTCGGGTACCTCCGCCCGGTGCAAAACTGGAACAAAGGCAAAAAAGAAGAATTTGCCATGCGCAAAACCATGCATGTGGAAAACGGCTGCCACTGCACCTGTGGCTGCGGCAAATAATCCGCTTTTTACCATTCTATGAAGATTGGGGGCTTGATTAAGTTTACGTTGATTGACTACCCGGGCCGGGTGGCGGCGGTGGTGTTTACCCAAGGCTGCAACTTTCGGTGTCGGTACTGTCACAATCCGGAACTGGTCTACCCCCATCTTTTGCAAGAGTCCATGCCTGAGCAGGAAGTGATGGACTTTTTGCACCGCCGTCAGGGCACCTTGGAGGGCGTAGTTATCACCGGCGGGGAACCCACCCTGCATGACGATTTGCTGCGCTTTATGGCCGATATTAAGGCCTTGGGATACCTGATTAAGTTAGACACCAACGGCACCCGTCCGGGCGTGCTGGAAGAGGCCATAAAGCAACATTTGGTGGATTACATCGCCATGGACCTCAAGGCGCCGCTGCAGAAATATTCTTTGATCACCGGGGTGGAGTTTGACCCCAAAACCTTGCAGCGCAGCATGGACATCATCCGCGCCTGCGGGTTGGAATATGAATTCCGCACCACCTATGACAAAGAAGTCTTAACCGATGCCGATATCCAGGCCATTTCTGACAGCGTGCAAGGCCAACACTACCGCGTGCAAGAGTGCCTGCCCGTAGCCAAAGAAAAGGCTACGCTCAAGGTCATGCACACCGAGCTGTAAACCTGTTTTTACGCAAAAAGCCCCCGAAATTTTCGGGGGCTTTTTTATATCTAAAAACAAGCCAAACTAAAAACGCCGCGCGGCCCGCACCACAAAGGAAATGTAGTTCGTGCAAGGATAGACGTATACCTTTTCATGGCGCGTGGTGTAGCGGGTATCATGAAAGCGGTTGGTGTTGTAGCGCACTTCTCCCCCCACCAGCCAATGCTCACTCACGGCGTGTTCCACCCCCAGCCCGGCGTGGGCGGCAAACCCCGTATACTTAAAGTGCACGTTCGGCGCCATATCCACCGTAATGTGGGTGTTGGCCACGCCCAAGGCCAAGGGAATATAAAAACGCCAGGGCGAAGACGGCGTAAGGTACACACGGCCCGCGAGCATATAATTGCTGATGTGTGTGGAAACGTCTTTTTCCAACCCGCTGGCATGGTCTTGGCTAAAGAACTCCGTGCCGACGCTGGCCCCCAAGGCCACACGCGCCGATAAGAAATACAAAGCTTGCAGCTCCGCCCCGACGCTCATGGTGCCCAGTTTGGCGTCATGGGCAATACCCAGGGTTTGCTGTTCCACATTCACTTCCCCCCAGTCTGTGCCCAGCCCGGGGAAGGCCCATTTCACGGCGCCGCCGACCAAAACGTCCCCCCGTTGATACGGCGCAAACGAAGCCGCCGACAGGGCCGAGCCCAAAAGCAGCAGCCCCAAACAAAAAATAAATCTCTTCATATCATCCTTTTGTGGTTTGGAATAATTTACCTACCGGTAAGTAGACAAGAAAATCCAATAAAACCCGCCGCTAAAAAACGGCGGGTTTAAATTGCGTATAAGGCAGTTTATTTGGCTTTAGCGGCGGCTTTTTTGGCCGGGGCTTTGGCGCCTTTGTTCACGGCTTTGGCCAAGCGCGATTTTTTGCGCGCGGCGGTTTTCCAGTGAATGGTTTTCTTTTTAGCAGCCTTATCAATGCTGGAGGCGGCGGCTTTCAATTCTTCCGCCACGGTGGCCTTTTCGGCCTTTACGGCGGCGAGCACTTTTTTGGTGGTCGCGCGCACTTGTTTCATCAGCCCTTTGTTCTGGGAAGTTCTCTTCTCAGCTTGGCGCTGGGCTTTCAAAGCGCCGGTGTGTCTTCCGGTTTTCAGTTTTGCCATTGTATTTATTTCCTCGCGAGAAAATCTCTCTTGGTATATATTTTACCCTATTTGGAGGGCGGGGTCAACTTTTCTTCCTCCTTTTTTCTTCTCCCCGCCTTTTTAGGCGGCAAGATTAAATGTTAAAATAAGGCATGGACCCACGAATAGAACTGCTGCCTAAAAAACCCGGCGTATACATTATGCGCGCCCGCGAGGGCACGGTCATTTACGTGGGCAAAGCCAAAAACTTGGCCGACCGCGTCAAACAATATTTCCAAGACAGCAACCTCTATTCCCGCGGGTGGAAACTGCCCAGTCTGCTGCCCTTGATTTGGAAGATAGACTATGTCACCACCGCCTCCGAGCGCGACGCGCTGGTGCTGGAAGACAAACTCATCAAAAAATACCAGCCGTTTTTTAATTCTTTAGGAAAAGACGACAAACATTATCCCTATTTAAAACTTTCATTGGGCGAGGATTTCCCGCGCCTGTCCATCGCGCGCAAAAAATTGCCGGGCAAAGACGTCTATTTCGGTCCGTACCCCAAGTCCAGCATGGTGCGCAGCCTCATGCGCTTTTTGTGGAAGAGCAAATACGCCCCCCTGCGCCCCTGCAAGTGGAATTTTTCCCGCCAAAAACCGCTGGACCCGCGGCACATCAACACCTGTTTGTATTACCACACCGGACAATGCCCCACCCCGTGCGCAGGCAAAATTTCGTATGAGGATTACCGGCAAATTGCCCGGCGTATGGAGTTGTTTTTGGAAGGAGACTTTCAAGAAATCACCCAAAAAATTACGCAACAAATGAAAGAGTGCTCCGCCCAAATGCAGTATGAAAAAGCTGCCGTATACCGCAATTTTCTGCAAGCGCTGGACCACATGCGTGAGCGGGTCATCGTCGGGAAATACGAAGACGAAAAAATCACGCAGGCCATTGCCAACTCAGACAAATTAAAACGTCTGGCCCACTTGGTGGGGCTGACGCGGCTGCCCGCGCACATTGAAGCGTTTGATAACTCACACCTGTTCGGGCGCGAGGCCGTGGGCTGCATGGTGTGTTACATCAACGGAGAAAAAAACCACGAACATTACCGCCGCTTTAAAATCCGCTCCCCCCTGCCCAGCAAAGGCGGCAGCGACTTTACCATGATGCAAGAGAGCGTCTTTCGCCGTTTGCGCCAAATCAAACGCGACCCGGCCCAAAAGCCCGATTTGATTTTATTAGACGGTGGCAAGGCACAAATCACCGCTGCACTCAACGCTTGTGATAAAGCGGGGCTGTACATTCCTATGATTTCTTTGGCCGAAACACACGAGGGCATTTACGTGCCGGGCCAAGAGGAAAGCATCAAACTGCCCCTGGGGGATCCGGCGCTGAACTTGCTGATGGAAATCCGCGACGAGGTGCACCGCTACGCCGTCACTTATCACCGCAAACTGCGCGACAAGGCCGCCCTATCTAACGACGGGCACGTCCGCCCCGCCCCCAAACCCGGCGACGACTTTCAGTAAAAACCCCGCGCTTTTGGCACGGGGTTTTCAAATCAACTACCGACAAATTCCGAAGGGACCCAGTCCGAGCCCTTCCACACCGAGCACAGCGGGTGCGCATATCCGTCAAAATCAGAGCAGGTCGCACTCCAGCGTTTGCCGTATCGGTTTAAAGACAAGTCTACGCCCGTTTTGTTGTTGCGGGCGGTCATGTAGATATTGTTCCCTTGGCAACGGATATCGTATTCCATATACGATTTATTCTTCGGGACGGTAATTCCCGCCACCGCAGGGCCTACATTGTAGTAGTCACTGCAATCCCAAGATACAAAACAGTCTCCAAATTCATCGCCTGCATTACAACCCGTGGACAGAATATATTCCTCCACCAGTGGCCGCCAAGACGAAAGCAAGGTCATGGCCTCCGTCATGCGGGCTTTTTCTACCGCCTTAGTATATTGCGGCAATGCAATGGCCGACAAGATACCGATAATCAACACAACAACCAACAATTCAATTAAGGTAAACCCTGTTTTTTGCATACGATCACTCTCCTTGGCCCGACCTCTATATTGTAGCAAAATTGGGTTTTTCCCATTCAAAAACACGGGGCAAACTCATGCGTTTACCCCGTGTGAAAAATAATTTCAACTCTTTTATTTGAAATGCGTCTGGCCCGTCTTTTGCTGCAGATAGCCTTTCAAGCCGGACGGGTCGCTGGTGTGGTAAACAGCCTCTTGGAACGTAATCTTGCGCTGCAAGTACAAATCGCCCAAGGCTTGGTTCATCGTGACCATACCGATGCCCGCATTGGTCTGCATGGTGCTCATAATCTGTTCGGCTTTTCCGTCGCGGATCAAGTTGCGCACGGCCGAGTTGGCAATCAGCACTTCCGCCGCCATGACGCGCTTGCCGTCTATGCCCGGCAACAGCTGCTGGGACAAAATGGCCTCCAACACGAATGACAACTGCGTGCGCACCTGCGGCTGCTGGTTGGCCGGGAACACGTCAATGATACGGTTAATAGACTGAATGGCGTCGTTGGTGTGCAAGGTAGCAAACACCAAGTGACCCGTTTCGGCCAATGTCAAGCAGGCTTCAATGGTTTCAATATCGCGCAACTCGCCCACCAGAATGATGTCGGGGTCTTCGCGCAGGAAGTGTTTCAAAGCCGCTTGGAAGGATTTGGTATCGGCGCCGACCTCGCGCTGGTTGACGATAGAACGTTTGTGCGGGTGCACGAATTCAATGGGGTCTTCCACGGTGATGATGTGGTTGCTCTCGTGCATATTGAGGTAGTTGATCATGCTGGCCAAAGAGGTAGATTTACCGGACCCGGTGGCACCGGTGACCAGCACCAAACCTTTGTTGAGCTTCATCAAGTTATATACTACCGAAGGCAAACCCAATTCTTCAAAAGATTTAAATTCGTTGGGAATGGAACGCAACGCCGCCGCCACACAACCTTTTTGCTTGTATACGTTGACGCGCAGACGGCCCAAACTCTTCAACCCAAAGGAGAAGTCCGATTCCAAGGTTTCTTCAAACTGCTGGCGCTGCTCATCGGTCATAATGGAATAAATCAACGCCTGGGCGCTTTCGGGCGTGAGCGTTTCAAACTGGGTGGCGTACAAACGTCCCTGAATACGCAGCACCGGCGGCACGCCCACCGTCAGGTGAATATCTGACGCGTTTTTGGCTTTCATCAATTTAAACAAGTCGTCCATTAAGATCATGGTAAAACCCTCTCTTTATTTTATTTTTCCCACTAAATCCAGTGTAATATTATTTAACGCTCCGGTCAATTTCTTTTTGGCCGTGTCTACCTGAAAAATGTAAACAATCGGCTCTTTGCGCGTCTTGGCCAAGCGGTATTTGACTACATATACATCGCGGTGTAACGGTTCGGCCGACCACATGGCCCCATAGCCATTGGCCAGCTCGCGGCTGTAACGTTGGGTCAAGTAATGCTCCACCGTGCCGCGGTTCTTGTCCAAAGCATAATTCTGCACCAAATATTTGGCCAGCTCCAGCGGGTCTTGCGGCAGCTGGGCCTGCACCATTTGGATCACCTGCCGGGCAGAGGGCGTATCGTCCGCTGCCGGCGCAGCCGGGGTGTCTGTTGCCGCGGCAGCCTGTGTATTTTCGGGCTCCGCGGTATCAGCATGGCTCCAGTTTAGCCAAAAGCCAATCCCCAGCACTAAAATTCCCAACAACAAGCCTACATACTTAAAGCGGCTGACCGGGTGCTGGCGCACCACACGCTGCTTTAAAAGCTCATCCTCCGCCTCTTCCTGCGTGGGCGTCATCGGTTGTGGCGGCTTAGCTTCTTCAGCGGGCACCTCTTTAATCGGCTCCGGGATTTCCTGGCGCAAAGTGTCCACTTTCAGTTTTCCTTCCAAAATTGTTTTGACCGTGCGGTCGTTGGGGTCGTCCTCTTGCTCGGGCACCACCAATTCTTGCAACGTAGGCGGCTCGGTTTTTTCGGTCGGGGGTTCCTCTTCACTGGGCGCGGTTTGCCCGGCCACCGGCAGGGCGTGCGCGCTCTTTAAATCCGGCAAGGAAGCCTTCAACTGCGCCTGCGTTTGGCGGTCCGCCTCGTCAGGCGAGACGGGAAATGCATCCTCTAATTTCTCCGGCTGATTTTTTGGGGAGAACTCGTCAAACGGGTCCTCCTCCAACATGGGCGTGCCTTGGCCGGGGTCGGTCTTTTCAAACTGGCTTTCCAAGGCGCGGGCCAGGTTCATGTCGGAGTTTTCTTTGGGGTCGGGCATGCCCAAAATATTGCCCAAATCCCCGCTTTTAATGGTGTTAAAATATTCTTCAATCGGGCTGATTTGCGAAATCGTCCGCGCCACCACTTCCGTCTCCGGAGCAGGTTGGTTCTCCGGGTGCACGGCGGGTTCTTCTTCCGGCTGCGTCTTGTCAATGGGGGGCAGCTGCGTCGTCAGCGTTTCCTCTTCCGGGGCTATTTCCGGCACCGGGGCTTTGCCTGCGGTAAAATTTTCTTTTTGTTTTTTGGGCCGCGGCGGCTGCATTTCTTTAGAAGCCTGCATAAGCAGCGAGGAGATCTTGCGCTCGGGAGCGACCGCCGCAGCGGGCTGGTCCAGCTCAGATTTAGCAGGGGCAGGCTCGGCAGGCTGCGCCGCGGAGGCCTCTTTTTGCTTGGCAACGGGCTGCGCCGCTTTGGGAGATGCGGACTTTTTGGAAATCGGTTGAACGGGGGCCTCTGCCGCTTTCGGCGCGGCTTGCGGTTGGACCGCGGCGGGCGGCTCCTGACGCGCCGGGACTGCTTCCGGGGCCGGCTCAGACTTTTTCGGTGCAGCAGGAGCCTTGCCCTCCACTTTGAAAGAGGACAGCTCCGTCATCACCGTATCCATTTCCTTTAAAAATTGCTCGCTTTGGGCCGCGGGAATGGGTTCGGCCGGGGCGGAAGAGGCCGAGGCCTGCTTGAACCCGAATTCCGGGTAGAAGCAGGCCTCTTTCCAATAGGTTTCTTCGTCACTGTGCTCCTCTGGGCAGACCAAGCAGTGGGCATCAAACCCGGGCCGAAGCAACAGCTGCTCCGCCGAGAAAGGCCCCACTACATCGCCGCCGTCAAAGAGACAGTATTTCATGGATGTTTATTTGCAATATTGCAGTGCGTTTTGCAAACGGCGCACCACCGTGTCCTTGCCCATGTATTCCAACATTTTGAACAAGGTCGGCCCGTGCGTGCGGCCGGACACCGCTACGCGCACCGGGTGGAAAACTTGGCCGGCTTTGTAACCGTTGGCTTTGGCAAAGCCGCGCGCTGCAGCTTCTAAGGCCGCCTCGGTAAATTCCGGCAGTTCGCTATACGTTTTAATCATGCCTTCCAACACGGCTTTAGCTTCCGGCTTGGCAAATACTTTATCCAACGCTTCCTGCTCAAACACCGGGTCTTCAAAGAAGAAGCGAATCAAATCCGGGATTTCGGTCAGCAGTTTATATTTTTCCTGCTCCAACCCCACAATGCCTTCCAGCTGGGCGCGGGAGACCTTGCTCACGTCAATGCCGGCCTTTTCAATAAACGGCATGGCATAGTCGGTCAGCGTGGCCAACGGGGTTTGGCGAATGTATTCGCCGTTCATCCAATTCAACTTTTCCGGGTCCATGACGGCCGGGCTGGGTTGGCAGCCGGAGATATCAAATTTTTCCTCCAACTCACCGGGGGCAAACAACTGTTGGGAATCGGGCGTGGCCCACCCCAGCAAAGCCAAGTAGTTTTTGAGCGCTTCGGGCAAATACCCCATATTGCGGAACTCCACCACGTTGGTGGCGCCATGGCGCTTGGAAAGTTTTTTGCCGTCGGGCCCGTGAATCATAGACAAATGGGCAAAAATCGGCTCCTTCCAGCCCAAGGCACGGTAAATTTGAATTTGCGCCGGCGTGTTGGAAATATGGTCATCGCCGCGGATGACGTGCGTCATGCGCATGAGGTGGTCGTCCACCACTACGGCAAAGTTATAGGTCGGATACCCGCTGGTTTTTTGGATGACCAAATCGTACAAATCCTTGCTGGCAAATTTCACATGCCCGCGGATCATATCGTCCCACTCCACATCGCCCTCTTCCGGCATGCGGAAACGGATGACGTACTTGCGGCCTTGGGCTTCCAGCTCTTTTTGCTGCTCAGGGGTCAAGTCCCGGCATTTGCCGCTGTACTTGGGCGGGCGGTGTTCGGCCAAGCATTTTTGGCGGTTGGCCTCCAGCTCTTCCTCGGTGCAATAGCATTTGTAAGCTTTGCCCTCGGCAATCAGTTGGTCAATGTATTTTTTGTAAATGCCTTGGTCGGCGCGGATGGCCTGGTAATACGGGGCGTCGGGGCCTTTGTTGGTGCCGTCGGGCATCGGGCCTTCATCCCAGTTGAGTTTCATCCACTGCATGCCTTCAAAAATGGCGTCAGTAGAAGCTTGGGTGCTGCGTTCCTCGTCCGTATCTTCAATGCGCAGCAAGAAAGTGCCTTTGTTTTTCTTGGCGAATAAATAGTTAAAAAGTGCGGTGCGCACGCCGCCGATATGCAAGAACCCCGTCGGAGAAGGGGCAAATCTGACTCTGACTGTCATGTCTGTTTTCCTCGGTATATGAAATATATTGCGTATAGATATATTATACTTATTATGCGAAATTTTTTAAAATAAGAAGTAGCCGTTTGTAACCGTTTTTAAATTCATACCAAAACGCAGAGGTTTTTATGGGATTGTTTTTTGTGGTAGCCAGCTTGATTTTGCTTTTTATGCAAGTGGTGTTGGGGCTGTGGTTTTTTTACCTTTTTCCAGCGGCCGGATGGAAGCTGCCCGCGGTGGTGTTTCCGCTACTGCTCACTGTGGCCGTAGAGGGGATTTTGGTATATACGCGCACGCACTACGGCATGTGGGAAAACATGCTGTATTATTTGGGATACACCTGGGCCGGGCTGGTGTTTATTTTGTTTTTTGTGGTGCTGGTTTTTGCGCTGCTGGCGGGGCTGTTTGCCTTGACCCCGTGGCAGGCGCGCCCGGTGTTGGCGCCGCTGAGCTTGTTGGTTATCCTTTGGTTTAGTATAGCCGCTATAGCGGGCGGGTTGCGCGCCCCCAAATTAAAACATTTGGACTTGGTCGTCCCGCAGGCGCCGGAAATGACTTTAGCCGTCATTTCAGACAGCCATTTGGGCTCGGGCGTATCTTTGTCGCGCTTTCAAAAAGAGTTGGACCGCTTGCAGGCGCAAAACCCCGATGCGCTGCTGGTGCTGGGGGACTTGTTTGAATACGGCGCCCACCGGGAAGAATACGCCGCGGCCTTGGCCCGTTTTAAAACCAAATACGGCTCCTTCGGGGTGTTGGGCAATCACGAATATTATGCCGGGCTGAGCCATTCCGTAGATTTTTTCCGTCAGGCCCATATTACCCTGTTGCAAAACCAGGTACACACCTTGCCCAACGGACTGCAGCTCATCGGGGTGAAAGACATTCAAACCGCCCATGTCAGCGCGGCGGAACTGGATAAACTGCTCGGGCAAAGCGACCCGGCCCGCACGCGCCTGCTGCTGAGCCACCAACCCTTGTTGACCGAGGTGGCCGCCCGGCACCGCATTGCGCTGATGCTCAGCGGACACACCCACAACGGACAGATTTTTCCGTTCAATTTCTTTGTAAAATTACAATACCGCTATGTGTACGGGCTGTATGAATTGGCGGAGCACACGAAGCTGTACGTTACTTCGGGCATGTTTTACTGGGGCATGCCGCTGCGGCTGTTTGCCCCGTCGGAAGTAATTGTATTACACCTAAAAAACCATGATTAAAAAAAGCCTTTTGTTGGCCCTGTTTGCATGTCTGTCCGCGGCGCTGTACGCGGCGGATACCGTGCGTTTTGAGGATTTATCTTTAGAAGAAAAACTGGGCCAAACATTAACGGTGTTTGTGGATGTGGACAGCGCTGAAATTTTCCGCCCGGTCATTGAAAGCGGGCAAGTGGGCGGAGTGCTGATTCAATGGGGCAATTATTCCTTGGCGCAAACCAGCGCACTCATTAACAAATTGCAAAGTTGGGCCGCCAAAAGCCCGCACAAAATTCCGTTGCTCATTTCCATAGACTACGAAGGCGGCACCGTATACACGCCCATTACCTTGGGCTTTGACTATTTGCCCACCAATATGATGTTAACGGCCTCCGGCGACGAGGCCGGCGCGGCGACCATTGCCTATTTGGCCGGGCTGGAGCTCAAACGCGCCGGCGTGCATATGAATTTTTCCCCAGTGCTAGACGTAAACAGCAATCCGCACAACCCCATTATCGGCGTGCGTTCCTTTGGCTCTGACCCGGCCAACGTGACCAAAATGGGGCTGTCTTTGATGAACGGCTTTAAGGCCGCGGGCATCGTCAGCGTGGTCAAACACTTTCCAGGCCATGGGGACACTTCGGTAGATTCACACTATCAAGTGCCCGTGGTTAACGCCACCTATCGCCAATTGCAAAAAATTCACTTGGCCCCGTTTCAACAAGCCGTCAAAAACGGCGTGCAGGGGGTGATGACCAGCCACATTTTATACCCGGCTTTGGACAAGAAAAACATCGCCACTTTTTCCGCGCCGATTTTGCAGGATTTGCTGCGCGTCAAAATGGGCTTTAAAGGGTTGATCGTTACCGACAGTTTAGACATGAAAGGCGCCACTTCTTTTTGCACCATTGCCGATTGCGCGGTACGCGCGCTCAATGCCGGCTCAGACCTGGTGCTCTTGGGCCGCTACATTAAGCCCAAAACCACCGTAAGCCGCATTTACAAACAAATGGCGGCCACCCCCGCGACCCGGGCGCGCGTAAACCAAGCGGCACGCAAAATTTTTGATTTAAAAAAGCAGCTGGGGCTCCTTTCCACCCCGCAAGATAAACCCGCGCCCATAGACCAGGCGTACCGGGCCGCCCTGGAACAAATCAGCGACAAAGCTGTCACGCTGGTGCGCGACCGCGCGCAGCTTTTGCCCTTTGCCCCCCAGGTGCAACGCGGACGCAAGCCAACGGTTTGCGCGGTATTTTTTGCGCCCGCGCGCTTTGCCGACCAGTTGATGAGCTTCACCAAACCCTTTTTGCAGAAAGGCTGGACGATCCGCAGCTACAATGCCGCGCTCACCCCCAAGGCCGTGGATGCGCAGCGCGCCCGCGAGTGCGCCCAAGGCAGCGACCTGCTGGTGGTCACCAGTCTGCAATGGGCCGACAAAACCAACATCAACCAAAAAAATATCATCTTGGCGCTGTTTAAGGAACACCCGCGCCATGTGTTTATTTCTACCATGAGCCCGTACGATATCCCCAATTATCCGCAGGCGGACACCGTGTTGGCCACCTATGGATTAAACAAGTATGTGCTGCAAACAGCGGCTAACATTATCTTGGGCAATTTAAAACCGCAAGGGCACCTGCCTGTGGCTTTACCCGAAGAAGCGGAATAAGAAACTTACAGTGAAACGGTGTAGTAGGTATACGCTGCGTTAGAAGTCGTATGGGTCACGCCGAAACTCTTGCACAATTTGTGGGATAAGCTGTCGGATTTGCTCTTGTTGGCAATACAGAGGACGGGGCCGTTTTCGGAATTGCTCTGTTCCAAACGCAAACCAAAATTAATACGACTTCCATCAGACAAGCGATTGACCGTGTAAACAAACCGACCTTCAGATAAGAGTTGCAGCACGAAGTCCCCATAGTCCGCCTCTTCCCCCTCCACGGACGTTCCCTCTACCCCGGGTTTGACAGTTGGGTGCCCCGGCAGGGAAATATCCAAATCGGCAAATTGGGTGGCGTATTGGCCGTTAGACATCAGGTAACGCTCTTGCGCGTCTTTGACGGCGCGGAGCAGGGATAAAGTTTTACCCAGTTTGGCCTTGTCCACCGCCAAACGATATTGCGGCAAGGCTATGGCAGCGAGGATACCGATGATAAGGACAACGACCAAAAGTTCAATCAATGTAAAGCCGCCTAAACGGCCCGTAGAGAAGTTTTTCATAGTGGGGTTCCTTTTTTGATAAATT
>CAVHDF010000027.1:0-21135 GCA_963634865.1 Eggerthellaceae bacterium | reverse complement strand
AAAAATCCGCCTTTTGTCTGAGCCGCTGTCTAGCGGCGAGTTAAAGGCGGAATAAAGAAAATTTTATTTTTTATGCTCCGCAGGCCCGCGGGGCCTTTTGCTTACTTTTCTGCCCTGGAGAAAAGTAGGAATACACCGCGGTGGCCTTTGGGTCCTTTTCTGCCCGGGAGAAAAGGACATAAAAAGGGCCTTTTGCCTACTTTTCTGTCCCGGAGAAAAGTAGGAATACGTTGCGAGGCCTTTTTCCTGCTTTTGGAGCCAATAACCCAAAAGCAGACCCCGCCTTGTGGGCGGGGCCTGCAAATCAACCTTTGTTGAGGTTTCTAAGTCGTCAGCAAATAGCTTAGAACTTAATCAACATACCCAACTGACCAACGGTGTTGTCTTTGGTTTGTTGAACCTCTTTGGCTTGCGTGCCGTATTTGGCATAGCCCAAGCCGGCAAAGAGTTGGACATATTCGTTGTGGTTGTATTTGGCCACCAAGTCAGCTTCCCAGGTGGAAGCGTCTTGAGCGGTGCGGTCTTGGAAGGAGAAACCGTCCAAGGAGAACACGAACTTGTTCCACACATAGTCAACACCCACATTGAACATTCTCAAGCTGTTAACAGCATAGGTAGGCAGAGCGGCACCTTCCCCGGCAATAGCATGGCCAACGACCAAGCCCGGGAAGTAGTTGCCGTATTCAGACACGATGCCTTTAGCATAGTAGAAAGCAGCTCTGGGCGTAAAAGCGTCCATATTCAAGGAGGCGTCCGCTTTCACCATATACGGCGTATCGTGGCCTTCTTTGATCAAGCGGTGACCTTCAAAACCGCGGGCGTATTCGGCGCTGACGGTAAAGGCTTCCGGAGCAAAAGTAGCTTTGGCGCCGTAGAAACCATGATGTTTTTGATCATATTCCACCGTGCCGGCCACTTCGCTGGCTTTGATGTCATAGCCGTAGACTTGCAATTTCCAGGCGTCGGTCAAGTTCATTTTGACATCCGCGCCATAGATATTTTTGCTTTTGTTGACACCGTAGTTTTGGATTTTACCGGCCAAGACCGTTACGGATTTGAAATCGTCGCTGTAGGTCAGTTTGGCAGCGTCCAAGGACGGAGCCGTGTTCATGTTAAACACGTAGTGGTTGGGACCAAAATACATGACCGCGCTGTCTTCGTCGCCGTAGAATTGGCGGCCGACCGTGGCCTCAAAGCAGTCAAACAAGTTGGACAAGACCACATTGGCCTCGGCCACTTTTACATTGTCCCAGTAGTGTTGCAGGTTTTCACCAGCCGTAGAGCCGTTCCAAGCGTTGTTGTATTGGAACAAGACATTGGCGGTTACATCTTCCACCAGTTCGGCAGACAAACCGGCCAATACACGATAGTTCGTGCCGGCGCCAAATTTACCGGTGGCATCGTGGCGGGTATCAGAGGCAATCGTCTGGATTTCGCCTTTGAGGTCTACGTTCTTAAGCACTTCAGCGCTGACAGGCCAAGCCATCGTCATGACCAGCAGCAAGCCTAGTAGTTTCTTCATTAGGTACTTCCTCCTTGTTAGTTTAAACTACCCTACCCTCTTACTTTAACTTATTGAAAATTTTTTGGCAAGCCTTTTTTGGTCTACCACAAAATAAAGGTTGACACGTCAAAAAAAGAACTGCTATACTTTCTGCCCCTTAGGCCGCACGGGCCGCACAAAAGCTTGAAACTCCGCCCCAAAATCACTATACTTATGTATATATATTGAGTAGGTCAGGAGACACTATGAATAAGGGTTTTACTTTGTTGGAACTGCTGGTGGTGGTGATGATCATCGGTATTTTGACCTCGGTGGCCGTGCCGCAGTACAGCCGCTCCGTGCGCCGCGCCGAAATGGTGGAAGGTTTAGCCAACGGCAAAACGATTTATGACGCCGCCCTGCGCTATAAATCCGTCAACGGCGAGGCCCCGACGGACTTTAACCAATTAGACATCGGCTTTGCCGGCAGCGATATTACAGGCGCATCTTTTGTAGACGGCAACTTTACTTACACCCTTAGCGATAGCTACACCGGCGTAAAGAGCAAACTGGGCGGGTATGATTTGTATATGGATTTCCCCACCGTATCCACCACCGGCGTAAGCGCACCGATCCGCTGCTGCCCATCTAATGACCTGGGCACTTGGCTGTGCAAAAACCTCAGCGGCAATAAAAAATCTGGTAACTGCTATGTGCTGGAATAGCTGCCAAACGATTGGAAAGATAGTTTGAATGACAAAACACCCCGCTTGCAAGCGGGGTGTTTCATTATAAAGAATTAAAAATCCACTATGTAATAATCTGTTTTGTCAGCAGAGACCCGGCCCCCTAAACTTTTGCATAGACGGTCCCCTCTTGTCGTCCTTGCAATGCAAGTTAAATGGCCATACTTGTTCTGCCTTTGTTTTTCCAAATAACTTACTAAAATATAGTCCCCGGCAAACGCCTCCACGGAAATTGTTTCGCCCCCATTTTCAAAATTTTCCAACACCAAGCCTTTTACTTCCCGGCAATCTTGCGCTTGGGAGCGACAAGTGGTGGAAACATATTCCCCAACCTGCACATCCAAATTGTCAAAAGTAAGGCTATAACTGCCATTGGCCAGGAAGTACCGCTCCTGGGCATTGGCCAAAGAACGCACCAACACCAAAGCTTGCATGGCCCGGCTTTTGTCCACGGTTCTTTGATATTGCGGCAGAGCAATGGCCGATAAAATGCCGATGATGAGAACGACGACTAATAATTCAATGAGTGTAAAGCCGCCTAAATATTCTCTCGCTACGTCATTCCCGAAGGAGTGGCGGCCCGCAGGGTTCGGGAATCTCGTCGTGTTTTTAAGAGGCTGAGATCCCCGATAGAAACATTCGGGGATGACGACATTAAATAGACGGCCTAAACGGCCCGTAGAGAAGTTTTTCATAGTGGGGTTCCTTTTTTGATAAATTTTGTCTATACGCAAAATTTATCAAAAAAAAAACATTGTGCAAGTGTTTTAAAAAGGATTGCCCACTTCTACGACGACAAAACAAAAATAAACAGCAAAAACTATAAGGCCAAGGTCACTGCAAAATAAAGTGTCATTCCCGAATGTTGTTGTCGGGAATCTTCCGCTGATATTTATATAAAAGTGGTCTTTTCCTTATTTAACTTAGTCAGACGAAGATCCCCGACTGAGACTCTCGGGGATGACCTTATTTAATAACAACAAAAATGCCATTCACACAGCGGCCCCGGAACGCCGATAAAAATAAATTTTACGACAAAAATTCCCTTCATTGCCGCGGAGAAAAGTAGGACGTGCTCTATTTGCGTTTTTTGCGTTTGAAAAACCGGGCAAACGGGGCTTTGCCTGAGGCGGGACGAAAATGTTTGCCTTTGGAGCGGGCCGGAGCGAGCGCAGCGGCGGGCTTTTTGCTGCCCACGCGCACGATTTTAATCCCCCCGGCCGTCTGAGACGCAGGTTGCGCCGCCGGAGCAGGGGCGGGCGTCTTTTTGCGCGGAGCCTGCATCGCTTGAAACGGCTTCCCCGCCGGCTTTGCCGCCGGTTTGGGCAAGGGTTTGGGCAACGGTTTTGAATCCGCGGCCTTGGGTTGGGGCGCTGCCGCTTTCGGAGATTTTCTTCTGGCAACGTCCAAACTAAACTTAGGTTTAGGCAAAGGGCGGAACGTTTTGGTCAGCTCGGTCAATTTGCCCAAGTGGCACACGCGGCAGATCTCGGCCCATTTTTCCTTGTCTTCCGTGACGAAAGACAGCGCCGTCCCCACATCCCCCGCGCGGCCCGTGCGACCGATACGGTGAATGTAGTCTTCGGCGCATTGGGGCAAATCGTAATTAATCACGCAGGTCATATCGGCCACGTCCAATCCGCGCGCCGCCACATCCGTGGCCACCAGCGCGGGCACCTCGCCGCTGCGAAATTGCTCTAACACCTGCCGGCGGCGGTTTTGGCGCAAATCCCCATGCAACGCGCCCACCTTGCAGCCGTATAATTTAAGCTGCTTGGCCAAGCGTTCGGCTCCGTGGCGGCTTTTGACAAAAATCAGCACCGAGCCTTTGCGCGTTTGCAACTCGTGCACCAATTGGGGCAGCTTTTCGCGCGTGGACAAGCGCACAAACTGCTGCAACACCAAATCCACCGGGCGGGACACCGAGCCGATTTGTACCCGCACCGGCTCATGCAAAAACTCTCCGGCCAAATGTTCAATTTCCTTAGGCAATGTGGCCGAAAACAGCCACGTCTGCCGCGGGGTGGGCAAGGCGGCAAAAATGCGCCGGATATCCGGGATAAAGCCCATGTCCAGCATGCGGTCGGCCTCGTCCAGCACAAAAAAGGCGGTATTTTTAAGCGTCAGGCTCTTGCGGCCCAAATGGTCTATCACGCGCCCCGGCGTGCCGATAATCACCCGCGGGTGGCGGCGCAAGGCGGCATATTGTTTATGGATATTGTCCCCGCCGATAATCAACGCGCTGGGCAGAGAAACCTCTTCAGAAAGCAAGGAGTTCAGCGCCGCTTGGGTCTGCTGGGCCAACTCCCGCGTGGGCGATAAAATCAATGCCGTTTTTTCCGGCTGCGCCTGTAAATGCACCCACAGCGGCAACAAAAAAGCAAAGGTTTTCCCCGTGCCCGTTTGGGCGGTGGCCAACAGGTCGCGCCCCTTGAGCGCCGGGGGCAAGGCCGCCTGCTGCACCGGGGTGGGCTGCGTAATGTTCAGCCGCTGCAGGGCGCTTTGCAACGCCGCGGGCAACGCTTCAAACGCGCTCATGCGTCGGCCTCCTCTTTGCCGGACATAATTTGCTCGCACTGCTCGTTTAAAAACAGCCAGCGTTCCTCTACATTGCCGATTTGGTCCCCCAGCAGAGCCAACTCTATGCTGTTGTCGGCGTCGTAACGCTGCAAAAGCAGGTTCTCCAGCTCTTGTTTGCGTTTGTTTAATTTTTCCAATTTTTTGTCCAGCTCGCGGATTTCTTTCTTCAGCGGGGCCAACTCCGCACGGCGCTGGGCCGCGGTTTGGCGGCGGGACTGGGCGGAATTTTCCTTATCGCTGGCGGCGGAGGTTTTGTCGTTGCGTTTGAGCAGACTGGCTTTGTAATCCTCTAAATCGCCGCGGTAAATCTGACACGTGCCCCCCTTGACCAGCCACAGGGTATCACAAGACATTTCTATGACGTGCAAATCGTGGGTAATCAGCACCACGGCCCCCTCATAGGCGTTGAGCGCCTCCAGCAGGGCTTGGCGCGAAAGAATATCCAAGTGGTTGGTCGGCTCGTCCAAAATCAGCAAGTGCGGTGCATCGCGCGTAATCAGCGCTAGCAGCAGGCGGGACTTTTCCCCGCCGGAGAGCTTGCCAATCAGCGTGTCAGACTTGGCCTTGTTGAGCCCAAAAGCCCCCAATTGGGCGCGCACTTGGGTTTCGGTGGCCTCGTGCATGAGCTCGCTGAGCTGCTCATACGGGGTTTTTTCCACGTCCAATTCTTCGGTCTGGTGCTGCGAAAAATAGGCAATTTTAATTTTTTTGGCCATTGTCATCCGCCCGCTCATCAGCAGCAAGCGGTGGGACAAGATTTTGGCCAAGGTACTTTTGCCGTTGCCGTTGGCCCCCAACAGGGCAATGCGGTCATCGGGTTCTATACGTAGCGTCAGGTGCTGCAAAACGGGTTTATCGTCATAACCCGCCACGCCGTCCTCTATGGTAATCAGCGCCTGCGTCAGACGCGCCGGGGACGGAAATTGAAAATGCACTTCCGGGTCTTTGACCACGGCGGGCGGCTGGCCCATTTTTTCTATCATTTTAATGCGGCTTTGGGCCTGCTTGGCCTTGCTGGCTTTATAGCGGAAACGGTCCACAAACGACTGCAAATGCGCCACCACCCGCTCGTGCTTGGCCGCGGCCAAGCGGGCGCCCTCTTGCTCGGCCTCGCGCGTGCGCTCGTAGGTGTCGTAATTGCCGTTATACATCTTCAGGTTGGCCTGCTCTACGTGAATGATTTTATCGCACAGGCGGTTTAAAATGTGGCGGTCGTGGCTGATGAGCAGCACGGTTTTGTCCGTCTTGGCCAAGTAGTTTTCCAGCCAGGTGGCGGTTTCCAAATCCAGGTGGTTGGTCGGCTCGTCTAAAAGCAGGCAGTTGCTGGGTGCATATAAGGTGGCGGCCAAATTGGCGCGCACCTGCCACCCGCCGGAAAATTCCTGCAGGGGGCGGTCAAAATCGGTATTTTCAAACCCCAAACCGCTTAAAATGGCGCTGGCTTTGGCTTGGGCGGCGTGTGCTCCCAAACTGTCCAAGCGATCGTAAATTTCGGCCAGTTTCTCGCCGGACAAGTCCGGCTGCTGCAGCTGACGCTGCAGGCGGGTGATTTCTTGGTTGGCTTCCAGCACGTATTGCAACAATTTTTTGGAAGGGTCTTTGATGTCTTGGGCCACGGACGCAATTTGCGTCCCGCGGGAGATTTCTATCTTTCCCCCATCCGGGAACAACTCCCCCGTGATGAGCTTAAACAACGTGGATTTGCCGCACCCGTTGAGCCCCACCACGCCCATTTTTAAGCCGTCAGGCAGCAGCAGGTTCACATTTTCAAACAGGGTGCGCAACCCAAAGTGGAAAGATAAATCCTTGATCTCTATCATTAGATATATTATAGAAAATTTTGGCTTTCTCCGTCGGACGCGGCGGCTTTTCAGACGGGGCCCGCGCCAAGCGTCTGCGCCCCAAATTTGATAAAATAAGCCCATGAGCCAAAACATTGTGGCGTTGGATTTAGGTAGTGGACAAATCACGGGAGCGCTGGTGGTGTATGATGAAAACACCGGCACGTGCCGCGTGCGCCACGCCGTGCGCCAACAATGCCCGGCCGTCAGCGCATGCTATATTTTGGATTTTGACCGCGCCGCCCGCGCCGTGAGCGCCGTGCTGCGCCAGCTCTGTGAAGCGGCCTCTTTTGCGCCCACCGTAGTGGTGGGGCTGCGGGGCGGTTTTTTAAGCTTCCGCCGCTCGGGCGGGACGCAGTCCATTGAGAGTAAAAATTCCATTATTACCTCTAAAGATGTGCGTGCCGCCTTGGACAATTCCGTGCCGGAATCTTTGGATGAAAATTTAGAAGTGGTCAACCTCTTGCCGCAGAGCTTTACCGTAGACGGTAAAACGGGCATTCAAAAGCCCGAGGGGCTCGTGGGCAACTTTTTAGAGGCGGAGACTTTTTTGTCCTGCGCGCTGTCTACGCACTTGAGCAATTTAAACCGCGTGATGACGGCCGCCGGGTATGAAGATTTTGAGGCGGTCCCCACGGTGCTGGCCCTGTGCGACAGTTTGGTCAAGCCCGAGGAAAAACAAGCGGGCGTGCTGCTACTAGACCTTGGCGCGGCCAACAGCTCTGCGGCGTTGTATCACAAAGGGCTGCTAGAGGGCGCGTGGGAAATCCCCCTCGGGGCGGACCTGCTGGTGCAAGAGGTGGCGGAAGTATTGCAAAACGATTTAAAAAGCGCCCGCGAAACCCTGCGCCAACACCCTTACGGCGAAGACGAAGTGATGGACGACCTGCTGGATGAAGCCGCCCGCCATATGATGCAAAAAATCAAACACGAACTGCTGCAAGGCTCGCTGGCGTATATCAAATACCCGCCGCGGCACGTGGTGCTGACCGGGGGCGGCAGCGGGCTGGCCGCCAAGAACGCCGCCGAAAAAGTGTTTTCCGTGCGCCGCGCGCGCTTGGCCAGCCACGACGATTTAATTGCCGACAGTGAGGAGCTCACCGCCCCGCAATACACCTCTGCGCTTTCTTTGGCCTTGCATTCCCAACGCCACGGCGGGCCCGCCTTGGGCTCCGTAGCCGAAAAAGCCGGCGGTTTCTTGGGCCGCGTCCTGGCCAAGCTGGGGCTAAATTAAAATTTGCAAAAATAAATGCCTCTCAGCAAAACACCCCCGGCTTTCGCCGGGGGTGTTTTAGTAAAGGCGTTTCTTATGGGGTTTAATCCCGAGCGCCCGCTTCACGCAAGACTTCAATGATCTCTGCATGACCCTTTTTTTGCGCAATCGCCAAGGCCGTCATGCCGTTCTTGTCAGTCGCGTTCACATCAGCGCCCGCGCGGAGCAAGGCTTTGACTACTTCCAGGTGCCCTCGGGAGGCAGCCAACATCAAAGCGGTCTTTCCTAGAACCGTAGCAGTATTCACTTTGGCCCCAGCTTGCAGGAGGTTCCTGACAATGTTCAGGGAACCGTTACCAGAAGCAAATATCAAGGCCGTCATCCCCATCATACCAACAGTATTCACTTTGGCCCCGGCTTTAAGCAGCTCTTTGACGGCTACTTCGTTACCACTATCGGCAGCAGACATCAAGGCAGTTATGCGGTCTACACCCGTGTAATTCACGTCTGCCCCGGCTTGCAGCAACGCTTTGATTACTTGTTCACTGCCCCGTGGAGCAGCTATCGTCAAGGCAGTCATCTCTTGGTGGCTAGTCATGTTCACTTTTGCCCCGGCCTGCAACAATTCTTTGACCATTACTTCGTTGTTCGCAAAAGCGGCCAACATCAAGGCAGTTTCGCCCATGTTGTCAGCGGCGTTCACATCTACGCCTGCCTGCAACAACTTTTTAACCTGCTTTAAATCGCCCTGTTTAACAGCGGCGAAAAGCTTTTCTCTGCCCGTTTTTCTCAGGTCAGCCTGCGCAGAAACCGCGGCGTCAAGCCGGCTTTTCCACGAATCTTTTCCGCTAGCAGACTTCCCGGGCTCGGCAAACAAGCTCCCAGCCAGGGCGAAACACAACAGTACAGCCACAACAGCTCTTTTGAGTTTCATACAGTTCTCCTTTAAGATTTATTCCTTATCTAATAAATCCTTTCTTATTTGATACAAATTCTGAGCACCCGCCTCACGCAAGATTCCGGCTACTATTGAATGCATATTCATCACAGCAAACCACAAAGCAGTGCGCCCATCCTTCGTAGCAGCATTCACATCGGCACCTGCTTGAAGCAATTCCCTGACTACTTTTGCGTGGTCATTCGCGGCTGACATCATCAAAGCAGTAAGGCCACCATACTCACCAACACGTGCAGCATTCACATCCGCACCCGCTGCAATCAGTTCCTTGACTACTTTTGCGTGGCCATTCATAGCAGCCACCTCCAAAGCAGTACCTCCTTTTGATGCATTCACACTCACACCCGACTGAAGTAGTTCTCTGACAATCTCTTCATGACCACCCCACGCAGCACCCTTCAAAGCAGTCCATCCTTCCTTGTCTACTATATTCACATTCGCGCCTGCTTGAAGCAGCTCTCTGACTACTTCTACATGGTTCCGCCCGACAGCTAACATCAAGGAAGTCCATCCAATCTTGTCTTGCATATTCACATCTGCGCCTGCTTGAAGCAATTCTTTAACCACCTTCACTTGCCCCTCACAGCTTGCCAACATCAAGGCTGTTTTTCCGTACTCATCTGCAGTATCCACATCTGCACCCGATTGAAGAAGTTCTTTGACGATCTCCTCATAGCCACCCCACGCAGCGAACATCAAAGCGGTCCTTCCATACGCATTAACATTCACATCCACACCTACCTGAAGCAGTTCTTTGACCTCTTTTGCATGACCATTCGCGGCTGCCCACACTAAGGCGGTTTCTCTATTATTTTTAGCAGCATTCACGGCTGCCTCTGCTTGAAGTAATTCTTTAACTACGCTGTATTGGTTGTCCTTTACAGCAATCATCAGGGCCGTCTTGCCGTCCTTGTCAGCAGCACTCACATCCGCACCTGCTTGGAGCAAATCTTTAACTACGCTGTTTTGGTTGTTCTCTACAGCAAGCATCAGGACAGTCTTGCCGTCCTTGTCAGCAGCACTCACATCCGCACCTGCTTGGAGCAAATCTTTAACTACGCTGTTTTGGTTGTTCTCTACAGCAAGCATCAGGACAGTCTTGCCGTCCTTGTCAGCAGCACTCACATCCGCACCTGCTTGGAGCAAATCTTTAACTATGCTGTTTTGGTTGTTCTTTACAGCAAGCATCAGGGCAGTCTTGCCGTCCTCATCAGCAGCATTTACATCTGCGCCCGCTTTAAGTAGTTCTTTGACTACTTCCGTGTGGCCTTCTGTAGCAGCCGCCCTTAAAGCAGTCATGTCACCCCACACAGTAGTAGCATTCATATCTGCACCTGCTTGGAGCAACTCTTTGACCACTTTTGTATAGCCATTCCAAGCAGCATTCACCAAGCCAATATTCCCATACTTATTATTCACATCTGCACCCGCTTTAAGTAGTTCTTTGACTACTTCTGTGTGACCGTTATCAGCAGCCTTCCTCAATGCTGTATGTCCAAGCCCATCATCAGCATTCACATCTGCACCCGCTTTTAGGAGTTCTTTGACTACTTTTGCGTGGCCTTTTGCAGCGGCAGCCATCAATGCTGTATATCCAATCCTATCACCAGCATTCACATCTGCACCGGCTTTAAGTAGCTCTTTGACTACTCCTAGGTGGTCCCTCTCAGCGGCCACCCTCAGGGCAGTACATCCAAACGCGTCAGCAGCATTTATATCTGCACCCGCTTTAAGCAGTTCTTTGACTACTTTTGCGTGGCCATTATCAGCAGCCAACATCAAGGCTGTTTTTCCGTACTCAGCTGCAGTATCCACATCTGCACCCGATTGAAGAAGTTCTTTGACAATCTCCTCATAGCCACCCCACGCAGCGAACATCAAAGCGGTCCTTCCATACGCATTAACATTCACATCCACACCTACCTGAAGCAGTTCTTTGACCTCTTTTGCATGACCATTCGCGGCTGCCCACACTAAGGCGGTTTCTCTATTATTTTTAGCAGCATTCACCGCTGCCTCTGCTTGAAGTAATTCTTTTACTACCCTGTATTTGTTGTTACTTACAGCAAACATCAGGGCAGTCTCGCCGTACTCGTTAACAGCATTCTCATCCGCACCTGCTTGGAGCAAATCTTTAACTACGCTGTATTGGTTGTTCTCTACAGCAATCATCAGGACAGTCTTGCCGTCCTTGTTAACTGCATTCACATCCGTACCTGCTTTAAGAAGCTCTTTGACTACTTTTGCGTGGCCTTCTGCAGCAGCCGACCCCAAGGCCCCATTCATATCTGCCCCGGCTTTGATCAGTTCTTTGACCACATCTGCATGGCCATTACCAGCAGCAAACGTCAGAGCAGAAAATTCACTCCCCCAGACAACAACATTCACATTCGCCCCCGCTTTAATGAGTTCTTTAACTATTTTTGCGTGGCCATTCGTAGCAGCTTTCATCAAGGCAGTAGCTCCAATCCTCCCCTCAGCATTCACATCTGCACCCGCTTTGAGCAGCTCTTTGACTACTTTCGCATGGCCTTGACCTGCAGCCCACATCAAGGCGGTGTGTCCATCTTTGTCAGCTACATTCACATCCGCACCCGCTTTGAGCAAATCTTTGACCACTTTTGCGTGACCTTTATCTGCAGCAAACATCAAGGCGGTGTGTCCATCTTTGTCAGCTACATTCACATCCGCGCCCGCTCGGAGCAAACTCTTAACCTGTTTTAAATTCCCCTCTTCGGCTGCTATGATAAGGTCTATTCCACTAGCAGACTTCCCGGGCTCGGCAAACAAGCTCCCGGCCAGGGCGAAACACAACAGTACAGCCACAATAGCTCTTTTGAGTTTCATACAGTTCTCCTTTAAGATTTATTCCTTATCAATATAGCCGAATTTTTCTAATAATTTAGCGTCATTGCGCCAGTTTGGGCTCACCACCACCTGCAATTCCAGCCGGTAGGGCCGCCCCAAAAATTGCTCTATGCGTTGCTGGGCGCGCTGACGCAGCTTGGCAATCGCCGCGCCGCCTTTGCCGATTAAAATGGGCTTTTGGGTCTCCCGTTCCACGTGAATAATGGCGCGGATGAAATTTTTAGGGCCCAAATCTTCGGTAAATTTTTCTATCTCCACTTGGGTGCTGTACGGAATTTCCTTTTGGTAAAGCTTAAAAATCTGCTCCCGGATAAACTCCGCCGCGTAAAAGCGTTCCCAGCGGTCGGTCCATTGCCCCGGCGGGAAATACGCCGGGCTCAGCGGCATGGCGGCGGCTACGGCGGTTTTTAACTCCTCTACGCCGCTTCCTTGGGCCGCAGAGACGCAAAAGGTTTTCTCCACGCGCGGCAAGGCCTTTTTTACTTCCGCTTCCAACGCGGGCAGGACAGATTTATCTTTGACCAAATCGGTTTTGTTAAGCACCAAATACACCGGGCAAAATACCTTGGCCAGCTTGGCAAACAAATCTTGATAAGCGGGCAAATCCGGCGCGGCCGCGTCTAACAGCAGCAGCACCAAGTCGGCATCTTCCCCCACGGCGCGGTCCACGCAGGCGGCCATGGTCTGCTGCAATTTGTAGCGCGGGTGCAAAAAACCCGGCGTGTCCACAAACACCACTTGATAGGCCGGGCCCTCTATAATGGCCAAAATATTTTGGCGCGTGGTTTGGGGCTTGTCCGTCACCGGCGAGAGCAATCCCCCCGCCAGCGCGTTGAGCAGCGTAGACTTACCCGCATTGGGCAAGCCCGCCAAAACAGCAAAACCGCTATGAAAGTTTTCCGTCTGCGTAGTCATAGATATATTGTACTTGATTTTTAGGAAATTGCCACAAAAAAACTTACGGGACCTGCACGGCCGCGCCGGTTTTTAGCAACTCTTGTATCGGTTCGGTAACAAAAGTCTGGTAGGCTTGGCTTTCCTGCACGGGGATGCGCCGCTGGGCAAACGCTTCCCGCCCCGTCAGGCGCGAGGCCGGGCGCAGGGCCGTTTCCACCCCGGTCATCGGCAAGCGATAGTTCATCACCACGCGCTCGGTTCCGTCAAACAAGCCACCTTCCACGGGCAGGTAAACCTCGGTATGAATATGCAAATGGAATTTATTGGCCACCTCGTGCTCGCCCACGCGCAGCCATACTTTGCCGTCGGGGCGGCGCAGGAGCAAGCTCCCGTTGGGCTGGTACTCCAGCAAGGCCGGATTTTTAAACGAAGTGCCCAGCAGCTCTTGATACAGGCGCGTTACATCCTTGCTGCGCAGGGGCTTGCCCTTGGGCAACATCAGCACTGCCGTGCCCTTGGTCTGCATGGTAAAAGGGATTTTAGACGCATTGACGCGGGCGGCCATTTCGGGCAGGTCGCTTATCGTGCCGGGGTAAATCACTTCCTCCAGCGAAAGCACCATTTTTTTGGGATTGAAAGTTTGGGGAGTTAAGTTGTTTAAATCATCCAAGTAGTACAACCGCAAACCAATATTGTGATTGGTACGGTGAACCAAGCGCTCATAGGCAAAGCGGATTTGCTTGTTGTGGGACAGCAGGTCATTGGCACGCGTGATCACCGCTTGTTTGAGCGCGGCGCCGTCGGGCAAAGTCTCCACTTGGTTCAACACGCGGCGCAAATCTTTAAAAGCGTCGGGGGTGAGCTGGTATTGTTGTTGGAAATATCTAACAATGACCATCGGCTCTTTGCCCGCCAGCTCGGCCATATCGGCCACAAAGGGCGCATGGGCCTGTGGACTGGACAAAATCCGCGCGGCCTTTTTAGCGGCTTTCCGGGTGGTCTTACTCTTTTTGGGCAACTTGCCTACGGTGGATGAAATGGGTTGGGCCGACTTGGCCAAAGATTTTTCCACCGAATGCAGCAGCTCCTCACCGCCTTGGCTGCGCAACTGCTGGGCCACTTGCGGGGTCATCAAGCTGCCGCGTTTTTCCACAAGGGTGGGTTTGGCGGCATTTTTAGCCGACGTGGTGGCCCCTGCCGGAACGGACGGGCGCGCTTTGGCTGCAGGCGGAGTAACGTCCAACAGCGCCGCCCCCTGAGCGGTCATCAACTGCTTCCAGCCTGCCACGCCATACTTCTGCAAACGGCCCAAGCGCAACACCCGGCGGTAGCTGTTACCAAAAGAAATTCCTTGACGCACGGCCTGCAAGCGGGCCAGCTTTAAAGTGCGTCCCACGCGCCCGAGCCCTTGGGCTCCGGCCACCCCGGCTTTAATTACGCCCGCACCCAAGGCCACCGTACCGACGACAGCCAACACCGTGTCCGCCGTCCCGGCCGCCTTTAAAACTTTATCCCAATTTTGCGCGCGGGTCAGCTCCTCCGGGGTCGGTTCGGCGCGCTGCGCCATACCCGCAATAGCCGCCTGACTTCCGCTGCGGGCATAGGTTTTAGCCAATAAATTGTTAACAGACAGGCGCGTGTAGGGGTCCAAATCAGACTTGCCCGCAAAATACATCCGGGCGGCGGCATAGCCGGTTAAAGTCAGCTGCAGGCGGTTGAGCTGCGCTGTCACGGCGGCCCACTCGGCCCGGGTGTCTTCGTACACGCCGCGGCCCGTTTTATCCAAGGCCCAGCCTTGGCGCGGCAGAGCCTGCAAACGGTATCCCCCTGCTAATGCCCCCGCCATAAACGGCGCAAAACGAATCTGCAGTCCGCCCCAGCGGTTGGGCACCACGGCGCTGGCCGCCACCCGCTGCAAGAGCTGTTGGGCACGGGCCGCCTCCGCCCCCTGGCCGGAAGCCTCTTCTGCTAAGAAAAATCCCAAATCCGTCCACGCATTGCCCAAGGCCTGTCCTTCTCCCTTATAAAAACTGTATTCCTGCCCGACGGCCCAGTCGCCATTTTCCACCACATTTTTGGTGACTTTTACATAATCTTGCAAAACTAAAAAGGAAAAATCTCTTCCCAACAAGCCTACATCCGGCAGGCGCTGCACCTCTTGCTGCAGCTGCGCCACCAAAAACCCGTCATCCTTGAGCAAATACAATCCGCTGCCCACCGTCAAAATAACAGCCGCCGCCTGCCGCCCGCGGTACCCTTGGACAAATAAAGTTTCCAAGGCCGCCACATCGGGGCTATCCGAACCGCTTTGGCCCAGCACCACCAGGGCGCCCGCCGCTTGCAAGGCGCGTTGGCAAGCTTGGTCCTTGGCTTGGGTTTGGCCCTTGAGCCCCTCTAACAAACCAGGCGCAGCACACGCAGGCCCGTCTTGCTTGACACGCGCACGCAGGGTTTGCGCTGCCCATTGTTTGACCTGCGGATCAATGGCTTGCACTTGGGCAAAAACGCTCAAGCCTTCTACAATTAAATCTTCCACATAGGTCTTGCCGCGCAAGGCATACACTTGGCGGCCCAAATCAGTCAGATATTTTACAACGGCTTGCGTATCTTGGGAAGCGGGAGTTTGACGCTCGCGCTCAAAAGCGGCGCGAATGGCCTGAGGGGTAAGCAGCTGCGCTACACGTTGGCGGAGCTGCTGTTTTTCCGGCTCGGTGCGGGCTTGTTGCAACAGGGCCTGCAGGCCTTGCTGCAAACCCGCCGTATAATTTTCTTGAAAATCTTGCCAGTCCTGAGCCTCGTCCGGCGTTTGCTGCAAGGCTTCTACAGCCTGGCGGATTTGTTGCGCCAGTGGCTCGCGCAAAGCCAACTGCCGGGCCGAGGCGCTTAGTACTTGGGGAAGATAGGGAGTGTGTACACGGGTGGCATCCCGCGCGGTGGTGTCCGCTCCGGCGGAGTGGGACGGACGGGCCGGCCCCAGCGCCTGCGCGGGCAAGGGCGCGGCGGAGGTAAAAACCAACAGCACAGAGAGTAGCGCAGCCAATAATTTTTTCATAGGACTCCCTGTTTATATTCTGCCTGTTTCACCCATCTAAAAAAAGGGCCAAAGGACCTAGGCCCGGGGGTGTTTTGGGCCCAGAGTGCCCGCCTTAAGGCGGCCCGGGCTTGAGGTTATTATAGCAAAACCCCGCTCTTTGGGAGCGGGGTTTTTAAAACCAGTTTTAGGCTATACTTATTTGTTGCCCGTGCTGGGAGCGGCTTCTTTCTTCCACGTCGTAGCGATAAAGCCCATGGCGATCACGCACGCGACGATGCAAGAATAATACACCCCTTTCCAACCGTAGGCCTTGCTGATGTAAGCGGCCCCCGTGCTGGAAAGCATGGCCCCGAAGTAACCGAACATCCCGGTGAAACCGCACGCGGCGGAAACCGATTCTTGCACGGTCACGCGGGAAGCCTGCACCCCGCCGGCCAAGTTTTGCGGGCCGTCCACAAAGAACCCGATAAACGAAGCCAACAGCGACGTCCAGAAGAACTGGTCCGTGCCGGCCACTTCATAAAAGCCCCAGCAGCTGGCGGCCAAGATGACCAAGTAAATGATGTTCATCTGGCTGCAGCGGCCCTGGAAGAATTTATCAGCCAAGTAGCCCGCCACGATGCCGCCGGGCATACCCAAGAAAGGCATCCATTTCATGGCAGACACGGCCGCCTCTTGGCTAAAGCCGCGTTCTTGCGTGAGGAACATGGTACCCCAGTCCAAGGTGGCAAAGCGCACATAGTAAATGAAAATGTACGAAATGGCCAACGCCCACAGGAACGGGTTTTTGAGCACGTGTTTCTTTAAAATTTCCCAGTGAGAGAGGTCGCTTTTCTCTTTCACGGGCATAACGTCATTTTTGTAGATTTCAATCGGCGGCAAGCCCACGGTGGTGGGTTTGTCGGTCAAGAAGAACATCAAGAAAATGCTGTAGCAAATACCCATAATGGCGGGGATGATGAAGGCCATTTTCCACATATCCAGCTTGAGCAGATAGGCAATCAACACGCCCACGAAGAACGCGCCAAAAGTGTGGGAAGAAGACCACAAGGTCCATTTGGTGGCTCTTTCAGACGGGGAGAACCAGTACACCAAGCCTTTGGCTACCGGAGGGAACCCCATAGACTGGGCGACCCCGTTTAACCCCCACAGGACAGAGGCCAATGCCACCAGCGGCAGCGTAATGCCCATATTGCCCAACAAGTGTTGGAATTGCGGCAAGAACGGGAAGGCCAAGTTGATTAAGGAAGAAACGAACAGGCCCAGCGCCATGACGCCGCGGATATTGCAGCGGTCCGCCATGACACCGCTTAAGAATTTGCCGATGCCGTAGGTAAGGTAAATCGTGGTGCCGATATAACCCAGTTGGACTACGTCTAAACCAAAGTTTTCACTGATGGCCGGTTTGACATAGTCTAAGTTCTTACGGGTAAAGTAGAACAGGGCATAACCGAAGTACATGCCGAAGAACATCTTAATACGCCAGTTGCGATACAAACGCTTAATCTGCGCCTCATCGGACAGGGGTTGCCCGTCAGGCAGCGGCTTAAGCCAACCTACCAATTTTGCTAGCATAGCATCTCCTTGTATAATAAAAAACAAACCCGCTTGCTTTCCTGTACCGGGAACCCCGGCAAAGAAAAAGAAACGTATTTGTTTGACAACGCTTCAAGCGGCAAAGCCGCTTACCTTTTCATTATAACAAAATTTTTGAGCAAAGAAATTTTTTCTTTTGCCAGCGTTTTCCCGTCGGCAGCTTTTACTAAAATTGTATAGGGAAAGCCAGTGCAAAAAACCAACTGCGGTCCATTGCTTGAGGACATAAAAACGGCGGAGCAAACCGCTGGTTTACCCCGCCTGCGCAAATATCCGTTGCTCGTTTATCTATGCAAGTTAATATAGGCCGCCGCACTAATCCCGGCTTTGGCCCCACTTCCTGCCGCCACCACAGCCTGTCTAAACTGCTCCTCGCAGCAATCTCCGGCGGCAAAAATTCCTTCTACATTGGTGCGTTGCTGCGCGTCCACTTTCACCAACCCAGACGGCAACAACTCCACCGCGCTGCCCTTGAGCCACGCCGTTTGCGGCACCGCGCCCACGGCCACAAATACGCCGCTGCACGCCACCGTTTGCAATTGGTTTGTCTGCACGTTGCGCACCACCACGCCGCTGACGCTCTCTTGGCCCAGCACTTCTTCCACCACGCAGTTAAGCAGCATAGACAAATTAGGCGTCTGCTTGGCTTTTTCCACCGTTACGGCGTCGGCGCGGAAGCCCTCGCGGCGGTGAATCAGCGTCACCTTGGGGCAGAACTGCGTCAAAAACAGCGCATCTTCAAACGCGGTGTTTCCCCCGCCGATAACGACCACTTCCTTGCCTTTAAAGAAAAATCCGTCGCATGTGGCGCAGGCCGACACGCCGTGCCCCTTGAGGGCCTCTTCGCCCTTGACCCCCAGCCAGCGCGCACTGGCCCCGGCGGCAATTAAGACGGCCTTGGCCTGGTAGGTTTCTCCCCCCGCAGCCGTCAACGTAAAAGGCGGCTGGGTGCCTTCTAACTTCGTGATGACGTCCGTGGTGATTTGCACGCCCAAGCGTTTGCATTGTTTGTGCATGGTGTCCATCAGTTCAAAGCCGGATATCGGGTTGACAAAGCCCGCGTAGTTTTCAATTTCATTGGTCTGCAGCAGCTGCCCGCCGGGCATTGCGCCGCCCGCTATCGTGGTTTTCACTCCGGCCCGTGCGGCATACACCGCCGCACTGCATCCGGCCGGGCCAGCGCCAATAATCAGCAAATCGGTTTCTTTCATTTTTCAAACTCCTTGAACATTTGGGTTACCAACTCTACGGGAAAACCCACCACATTGGTGCGGCTGCCCTGCATTTTTTCTATAAATTGATCGTCCTTATCCTGCACGGCGTAGGCCCCGGCCTTGTCCATATGTTTGCCGGCCATTTCCTGCAGTTGCGCCAGCGGCAGACGGCGGGCCTTGCAGCGGGTCTTATCCACGGCGCGCACAAAGGTTTTGGAGGCCAGATGAATCATCGTTACCCCCGTATACACACTCTGCCACGCCCCGTTTAATTTTTTGAGGATGCGCAAGGCGTCTTGCTTGTCTTTGGGCTTGCCGATGACTTCCCCTTGGCAAAACACCAAGGTATCGGCCCCGATGACCAAAGCCTGCGGGTATTTTTGCGCCACTTCCAACGCCTTTTTGGCCGACAAATCCGCCACCTTTAAGTGCGGCCGGCGGTAGCGCGTATTCTCGGGCGCTTGGGACGGGCACACGTCAAATTTTTTGCCCATTTCTTTGAGCAAGGCGATACGGCGGGGCGAACGGGAAGCCAAAATGATTTTCATTTTATTTGCGCACGAATTTGGAAATAATCAAATAGCCCGACACCAGCCCCAACGCGCCGCAAATGGTGATATTGAGCGACAGCGGATGAATGCCAATGTGGTAAATGTGATTGAGCGCATTGGCCATTTCCGCCGGCAACAGCGCCGCCAGCCACTCCAGCCCCAGGGCAATCACGCCGCCCAGCACCAAGGTCAACACGGTAAAAATAAGTCCTCTCATCTAGTTCTCCTTTCTTTTTATGGTATTAAAAAACAACGGTTTAATGCAAAGTCACGGTGTCTTTTTTCACGGGCACCGGCACATTGAATTTGCCGTCTTGCTCGTCGGTCAACTGCTTGCGCAGGGCCCGGAACCCCCACCCGGCCAGCAGCGCCACCGCGCCCACGATCAGCCACGGCCCCGGCAAATAATGCGGGGCCACATATTGTCCCAGCCACCCGGCGCTAAAAAACCCGGCCGAAGAGCCCAAATTGTAAAACACCATAATCATACCCAAGTACCGCCCGCGCGTTTGGGCCGAGGCAATATTGGAAGCCAAGGTTTGCTCCCCCGGGCTGACCAGCAGTTCCCCCACCGAGGCCAAGAACACCCCCAATCCAATGAGGGTAAACGAAGCAAAAAAGCCCACTGAGCCAAACCCCACTGCATACAGCACACAGCCAATCAGCAGCGCCGTAGTCAGCCGCACGCGCGACATCAAGCGGCTGGCCGGATATTGCAGCACCACCGTGGCCAAACCGTTAATGGCAAAGAACCAGCCGATATAATACTCCGGCATATGCAAAAAAGTATTGCAGTGAATAGACAAGCCCACTACCAATTGCGCATTCACGGCGGTGATTAAAAACACATAAAAGCAAATCTTGGCCAGGCGGCTGTCTGCAAGCGCCTTGAGCATAGACACAAAATGCGGCCGCCGCCCGCGGCCCGGCGCCGGGATATACGGGTCGCGCAGGACGCGTTGCAAATACAAAATAGTCAGCGCGTAAGACAGCGCCGTGATGAAAAACGCATAGCTGTAGGAATAACGCACCAAAAAGCCCCCCACTGCCGGGCCCAAGGCCCAGCCCAGGTTCAACCCAATGCGGATAATGCCAAAGGCTTCCACGCGCTGTTTGGGGGTGGTGTTGTCGGTGACCCACGCATTAGACACCGGGCGAAACACCGCGCCAAAAAACGCCGTCAGAAAATAGCACAGCAGCAGCCAGCCGGTTTGCCAATGGTATTCTATACACAGGCCCAACCCCAGCATGGCCACCACTTCCAAAGCCATCCCCCACGCCATGACCACCTTTCGCCCAAACGCATCGGCCAGCTCTCCGGCCAGTGCGCTGGAGAAACTGCGGCTCAACGCCGACAGGGCAATAATTAGCCCCGCCATAGCCGCACTCAGCCCCTGCTGGGTAATCAGATAAACGGTAAAAAACGGCAGCGACAAACCGTAGCCAAAGAGCATCAGCCCATTGGCCAAAGTGATAAAAATAATTTGCCGGCGGACATCCTTCATATGTATATTGTATGAAATCCGCTGCCGGGCCGTCAGGGAGTTTTGAAGTTACAGCGAAACGGTGTAGTAGTTCCAATCGGCATTGGATCTTACGTGCAGCACCCCGTAGCTTTTGCACAGTTTGTTGGCCAAATTGTCCCCCGTCGTAGCCGTACAAAGGACCGGGCCTTCATTGTCAGAGCTCTGATCTAAGCGAAAACCAAAATTAATCGTGCTTCTGTCGGAAAGAGTTATATCGCTATAAACAAACTTTGATGCAGATAGCAAGTCTATAACAAAATCTGAAAAATGGGCCCGCTGCCCCGGCCAAGAGGAATCCTCCGCCGCCGAAACAATGCGCGGATTGCCCGGCAAGGAAATGTCTAAATCGGCAAATTGCGTGGCGTATTGGCCGTTGGCCATGAGGTAGCGCTCCTGCGCGTCTTTGACAGTGCGGAGCAAGGATAAAGTTTTGCCCAGTTTGGCCTTTTCCACCGCCAAACGATATTGCGGCAAGGCTATGGCGGCGAGGATGCCAATGATGAGGACGACGACAAGGAGTTCAATCAATGTAAAGCCGCCTAAACGGCCCGTAGAACGATTTTTCATAATGGGGTTCCTTTTTTGCTAAATTTTGCGTATACGCAAAATTTAGCAAAAAAAAAACATT
>CAVHDF010000026.1:0-21950 GCA_963634865.1 Eggerthellaceae bacterium | reverse complement strand
TTGAATGAACAACGGGGAAAATGGAAGATGCTGAGCAGAGACACCTCAGCATGACCCCAATTTGATAACGGCGAAAGCGGTTGAGATCCCCGATAGAGACACTCGGGGATGACGATGTTTTATAAACGGCCCCCTATTCACTTTTTGCTGTTTATTTTTGTTTTGTCGTCGTGAAAGTTGGCAACACAATTTAAAATGCTTGCACAATGTTTTTTTTTTGATAAATTTTGCGTATAGGCAAAATTTATCAAAAAAGGAACCCCACTATGAAAAATCGTTCTATGGGCCGTTTAGGCGGCTTTACATTGATTGAACTTCTCGTCGTCGTTCTCATCATTGGCATATTATCTGCCATTGCTTTGCCTAAATACCGCGTGGCCGTAGCCCGCACCCGTTATCATCAGCAAGTGGTCATGGCAACCAGTTTGTCCCAAGCCATCCAGCGCTATTATATGGCCAATTCTGCTTATCCCACCGATATCCGGGCGCTGGATATTCAGGTGGCGGGCACGGTAGAGGACGCGGAGGGGGAACAGGGCGCTACCCAAACGGTGAAAGGCCAAAATTTCCTTTGCGTCTTGCGCAGCTATTATTTGGGCTCTTTGCAGTGCTCCGATGTTGGACATCCAGGGGTTCCCAGTTTTAACGTTTACCCCGACGGACAAAGAACCTGCTGTCCCGGTGCAACAGAAATGGGCCGCTATATTTGCCGCATAGAAACAGGCCGCAGTGAGCCGGATACACCAGCGGGGTGTTTTTCTTACTAGTCTGTTTGTGTGCTTGCGCTTTTCTTTTCCCTCCTCTTAAAATGATAAAATACACATAATGAGCGGAGGGATTTTTATGAGTAAAAAAGTAGTTGCCTTTTTTATTTTACTGGCCTTGGCCGCGTTTGGCGCGTGGTGGTTGTGCACGGCGCCGGCGGCTGCCCCACAGGGGCCGCGCGCCGAGGGGAAATTGCGCGTGGTAACCTCGGGCTATGTGCCGTACAGCTTGGCCAAGCAAATCGGCGGGGATAATATAGATGTGCAAATGCTGGTGCCCCCGGGCACGGAGCCGCACCATTTTGAGCCGACCCCCGGCGCTATCATTGCCGTGAAAGAGGCGGGCTTATTTGTGTATACATCCCCCGCTATAGAGCCGTGGACGCAGGACATTTTGGCCGGGTTGGACGGTGTGCGCACCTTGGCCGCCGGCCCGGTGGAAGCGGGCCAAGACCCGCACGTGTGGATGACCCCGTACGGCGCATTGGCTATGGCGCGGCGCCTGGCTAATACATTGGCTGATTTGGATACGCACCACGCCGCCCAATATCGCCAAAATTTAAAAACCTTTGAAAAAGAAATTGCCGCTCTGCATCGCGCCTTCCAAGACGGTTTGGCTGATTGTAAAAGCCGCGCGGTAGTGCATGTGGGGCACTTGGCCTTTGGGGAGTTGGCCCACACATATGATTTGGATTTGCGTTCGTTGTCAGGCACTTCGCACCAAGGGGAACATTCCGTCAAACGCCTGGCCGAGTTGGTGCGCTTTATCCGCAAGGGGCAGGTGCGCGCGGTGTTTACCGAGGAGTTGGTCTCGCCGGAGTTGGCCCGCACGGTGGCCGAGGAAACCGGGGTGCAGGTACTGCCGCTCTATACGGTGGAAGAAGTAAGCAAGCGTGATTTTGAACAAGGCAAAACCTATTTGGATTATATGCGCCAAAACTTGAAAAATCTGCAAGAGGGACTGCAATGCAAAGCGTAGTGACGGCCCAAGATTTGTGTTTTCAATATACCCGCACTCCGGTGCTGGAGCATATTTCTTTTGACGTAAAAGCCGGGGATTATGTGGGCATTATCGGCCCCAACGGCGGGGGAAAGACTACTTTGCTCAAGTTGATTTTAGGGCTGGAAAAAGGCCAGGGCGAAATCCAATTGTTCGGCCAAAAAATCAGCCGGTTTAAAGACTGGCAAAAGATAGGCTACTTGGCGCAGAAGAGCCCGGTGTCGCAGTCACGTTTTCCCATTTCGGTGCAGGAAGTGGTGCTGATGGGGCTGTGCTACGATGCCAAGCACAAAGAAGCCACCGAAGAAAATTTAAAAGAAGTCCGCCGGGCCTTGGCCCAAACGCATACGCTGGATTTGGCGGAGCGGATTTTTGCCAATTTGTCCGTGGGACAGCAGCAGCGCGTTTTGCTTTCCCGCGCGTTGGTCAGCCGCCCGCAGCTGCTGATTTTAGACGAGCCTTCCGCCGCTATGGACGCGGGCAGCCGCGAGATGTTTTTTAATCTGCTGGGCGAGCTCAACACCCGCCACGGCGTAACGATTTTGCTCATCACGCACGACACGGGCGAAGTGGGCAAATACATTTCTAAATTTATGTACATAGACAAAGAGTTGGTGTTCTTTGGTGACAAGCAGGCCTTTTGCCACTCCGAAAAAGTGGCCGAAAAATTAGGCGCTTTTGCCCAGCACACCATTGACCATTTGCACAATCACGGGCATTGCCCGCTGGGTTGTCAGTGCGAGGAAGTGCACGGCGGCCTGGGCCACGGGGCAGCGCACGGGGCGGAGGCGCAACATGATTAGCGAATTTCTCTCTTACGGCTTTGTGCAGCGCGGGCTGTTGGCCGGGTCTTTGGTGGCGGTGATTTGCGCCATACTGGGGGTGTTTTTGGTGTTAAAACGCCTCTCGCTCATCGGCGACGGACTGAGCCACGTGTGCTTGACCGGGGTGGCCTTGGGGCTGTTGACGCAGACCAGCCCGCTGTATATGTCGGTGCCGGTGGTGCTGGCGGCTTCGCTGGGGATTTTAAAAATTATGGACAAGGTCAAAATCTATGGGGACGCCGCCATCGGCATCGTCAGTGCGGCGGGTCTGGCGGCCGGGATTTTGATTACTGCCCTGGCGGGGGGATTTAATGCGGATTTGTTCGGCTTTCTCTTTGGCAGTATTTTGACCGTCGGCCGGGCGGAAGTATTGGGCTGCGCGGTGCTGTTGGCGGCATTGGGGCTGTTTTTATTATTTTATTACCGGGATTTGATTGCCGCCAGCTTTGATGAGGCCTTTGCGCGTACGCGCGGTATTGCGGTCAAACGGCTCAATGCGGTGCTGATTGTGTTTACTTCGCTGGCAGTGGTGTTGGCGTTTAAAGTGGTGGGAATTTTCCTTATTTCCGCGCTGATCATCGTGCCCCCGGTGGCGGCGCTGTTGTTGGCGCGCACGTTTAAGCAGGTGCTTTGCTGGGCTTGTGGTTTGGCGTTGCTGAGCGTGTGGAGCGGGGTGTATTTGTCCTTTGTGTTTAATATTCCCTCGGGCGCGACGATTATTTTAGTCAATTTATTGCTGCTGGTGGCGGCTTTTGGCGTGTCCCGCATGGGCCGCAAATATAAAAAAGAGGAAAAGAATGCGGATTAAAAAAACCGATTTGCCCCTTGTCTTGGCCGAGCTGAAAAAGCTTTACCCCAAAGTTATTATCCCGCTGCAGCACAAAAGTGCGTGGCAGCTGCTGATGGCGGTCATTTTGTCGGCCCAGTGCACGGACGCGCGGGTCAACCAAATTACGCCGCATTTATTTAAAAAATATCCCACCCCGCAAAAGCTGGCCTCAGCGGAATTGGCAGATGTGGAAAAAATTATTCATTCCGCGGGGTTTTATCACAGCAAGGCCTTGTCTTTGATAGAGAGTTCGCGCCGCATCTGTGAGGTGTACGGCGGACAGGTGCCGCAAAGTATGCAGGAACTGCTGACCCTGCGCGGCGTGGCGCGCAAAACGGCCAATGTGATTTTAGGTGACTACTTCGGTACGCCCGAGGGCGTAGTGGTGGACACTCACGTCAAAAGACTTTCCTTCCGGCTGGGGTTCACCCGGCAGACCGACCCGGTCAAAATTGAGCAAGACCTGATGAAGCTTATTCCGCATGACCAATGGCAATGGATTGGCATTGCGCTGATTTTGCACGGGCGCAGCTTGTGTCCGGCGCGCAAACCGCTGTGCGAAAAATGTCCGCTTGCCCCGTGGTGCCCCAAAAATGGGGTGAAGTAGGTATTTGTTATCAAACAGATTTGGGGACCCTGCCGAAATTTTCCCGTTTGAATGAACAATGGTAAAATGGAAGATGCTGAGCAGAGACCCCTCAGCATGACCCTGATTTTATAAACGGCTTTGTCTTTGTCTATGTCGTCATTCCCGAAGGTTGTAATCGGGAATCCCAGCCTTATTATTTTTTGCTTTGTCGTCGTAGAAGTTGGCATCCACCTCTAAAAAGCTTGCACAATGTTTTTTTTTTGCTAAATTTTGCGTATACGCAAAATTTAGCAAAAAAGGAACCCCATTATGAAAAATCGTTCTACGGGCCGTTTAGGCCGTCTATTTAATGTCGTCATCCCCGAGTGTTTCTATCGGGGATCTCAGCCTCTTAAAAACACAACGAGATTCCCGAACCCTGCGGGCCGCAACCCCTTCGGGAATGACGCAAGGAGAAGATATGCAGGCGGCTTTACATTGATTGAGTTACTCGTCGTTGTACTCATTATTGGCATTCTTTCTGCCATTGCACTGCCGCAGTATGACAAAGCCGTACTCAAGAGCCGCGTCACTACGGGCTTTGCGCAACTGGCGGCTTTGGACCAAGCCCAAACCGCCTATCACCTGGCCAATGGAACCTATGCCACGGATGTGGAGGCGTTGGGCAGTGGGGTCCCCCAGGTTGGCTGCAAAGTCAACGATAATTCCTCTGTAGTTTATTGTTACCGGTTTGCCAGTGATTCCGCCACGAAAGACCGGGTTCGCCTGGAGTTTTACGGGCGTCTTTACTCCGGGGAGAAACTGTGGGTGTGCCTGGCCAAAAAAGGCGATGAGGCCGCGCAGAGCATTTGCCAGTCTTATTACCAGCAATGGCGGGGGACTGAGCCGCCCCATGAAGGGGAAACCGGATACACCTATTACTATGGGGCTCCCCATTCATAATTTTGAAGCATTTGCCAATAAAAAACCCGCGCTTTAAGCGCGGGTTTTTTCAAATGCTCAACTATTATTTGCCCAGCAACGCCAGCAACACACCGGCGGCCACGGCACTGCCGATTACGCCGGCCACGTTGGGGCCCATGGCGTGCATCAACAGGTAGTTGTTTTTGTCATATTGCAAGCCCACTTTGTTGGACACGCGGGCGGCCATCGGCACAGCCGACACGCCAGCAGACCCAATGAGCGGGTTGATTTTGTCTTTGCTGAAGAAGTTCATCACTTTGGCCATCAGCACACCGGCACCGGTGGCAATGGAGAAGGCGATGATACCCAAGAGCAAAATGCCCAAGGTTTCCGTGCGCAGGAACTGGCTGGCCTGCAGCTTGGAACCGACGGACAAACCCAGCAAAATGGTGACGATGTTGCAGAAGTCGTTTTGCAAGGTTTTGGACAAGCGTTCCGCCACGCCCGATTCTTTAATCAGGTTACCGAACGTCAACGCACCGATCAGCGGAGCGGCATCCGGCAACAGGAATGCGCACAGCAGCAAGAGCACGATAGGGAACAAAATCTTTTCGCGTTTGCTGACGGGGCGCAACTGTTTCATGACGATTTTGCGCTCGGATTCGGTGGTGAGCAGCTTCATAATCGGCGGTTGGATGACCGGCACCAAGGCCATGTACGAATAGGCCGCCACGGCGATGGCTCCCAGCAAGTGGGGCGCCAGACGCGTGGTTAAGAAGATAGCCGTCGGACCGTCGGCGCCGCCGATAATGCCGATAGAGGCCGCCTCACGCAGACCAAAAGCAAAGAGCTGCTTGTCGCCCACGTAAATGTAAGACAGACCAATGGCACCAATCAACGTGGCAAAAATACCAAACTGCGCCGCGCCGCCCAAAAGGGCCATCTTCGGGTTGGCAATCAGCGGGCCAAAGTCGGTCATGGCTCCCACAGACATAAAGATGAAGAGCGGGAACAAACCGCTGTTGATACCGAAGTTGTAAATAATGCCCAAGAAGTTGCCCGGGGCGGCGATATCCGCCACCGGGATGTTGGACAATAAACCGCCAAAGGCAATCGGCACCAAGAGCAGCGGTTCAAACTGCTTTTTAATGCCCAGCCACAGCAGGAAGCAGCACACGGCCATCATGACCAGCTGCTGCCACGTCAACGCATACAGCGAAGACGCGTGAGAGATTTGAATTAAAGAGTCTACTAAATTCATAGCAAGTCCTCTTATTTAATTTCCGCCAACGGATGGCCGGTTTGCACCTGGTCGCCTTGTTTGACGAGCAGATGAATGGTCCCGGCTGCCGGCGCGCTGACGACGGTTTCCATTTTCATGGCTTCCAGCACCAGCACTTCTTGGCCTTCGGCCACGGTGTCGCCGTCTTTGACGCTCACGCGCAAGACCGCACCCGGCAAGGGGGAGTTCATCGTCGTGCCTTCACCTTTGGCGGCCGCCGGTTTGGCAGCGGCTTTGTCGGCCGCGCCTACACCGATGTTGTAGCGTTTGCCGTTGACTACGGCCACGTTGTCGCCTTCAAAAGATACATTGTAGGCTTTGCCTTCCACGGTCACTTTGCACGCGTCGCCAGCCACTTTGGCCGCCACTTTGCGCACACCGTTGACCTTGGCTTCGCCCTTGAGGTACAAGATGCCCTTGTCGCCGCAGGTGGCCACGATAAAGACGTTTTCGTCCGTTACCGGCAGACCCGCCGCTTGCAGTTTTTCTTGGGCCGGTTTCAAGCCTTTCTTGGGGTTGGCGTCGTTGATTTCCAACGGAGTTTTGGTGGTCGGCTGCAAGCCCAACTGTTCGCTGGCTTCTTTGACCACTTTCGGATCCGGCTCCACCGGGGTTTTGCCGAAATAGCCCAACACCATTTTGCCGTAGCCGTCGGTGATTTTCTTCCAGGGGCCAAACATAACATTGCTGTAGGCTTGTTGGAAGTAGAACTGGGAAACCGGGGTCACGGACGTGCCGAAGCCGCCCAGCTTGACGCATTCGCCCATGGCTTTGACCACTTCGGGGAATTTGTCAAAGGTGCCGTTGTCGCGCATCATTTGCGTGTTGGCGGTCAAAGCGCCGCCCGGCAAGGGGGAGAACGGAATAATCGGGTTGACCTTGGTGGCCTCGGGCGGTAAGAAGTAATCCTTCATGCAGTCTTTGAACACGTTTTCAGCCTCTTGGATTTTGAGCGGGTCAATGTCCAAGGTATATTCGCTGCCGCGCAGGGCGTGCCACATGGTCAAAATGTCAGGCTGGCAGGTGCCGCCGGACACGGGCTGCATGGACAAGTCCAAAGAGTCGGCGCCGTTTTCAATGGCGGCCAAGCAGCAGGCAATGGCGTTGCCGGCCGTTTCGTGCGTGTGGAAGACAATTTTGGTACCTTGAGGCAGCAGCTTGCGGGCCATGGCCATCGTGCGGCCGACGGTGGTCGGCGTAGAGGTGCCGGAGGCGTCTTTGAAGCACACAGAGTCAAACGGCACGCCGGAGTCCAAAATAGAGCGCAGCACTTTTTCGTAGAAAATTTCGTTATGGATTTTGCCCGTCGTGTCCCAGCCGGGGGCCAAGGACATCATAGACACACAGACCTCGTGTTTTAGGCCGGCTTCGTGAATGCATTTGCCGGAGTAGATGAGGTTGTTGACGTCGTTTAAAGCGTCAAAGTTGCGGATGGTGGTGGTGCCGTGTTTTTTGAACAATTGGGCATGGGCTTTGATGACGTCAGAGGACTGGCTTTCCAAGCCGACCACGTTTACGCCACGGGCCAAGGTTTGCAGGTTGGCGTCCGGGCCGGCGGTCTTGCGGAAGGTGTCCATCATGTCAAAGGCGTTCTCGTTGCAATAGAAGAACAACGCCTGGAAGCGGGCCCCGCCGCCGAATTCCATATGGTTGATGCCGGCGTGGCGGGCAGCCTCCACGGCGGGCATAAAGTCTTTGGTCAATACGCGTGCACCGTAGACGGATTGAAAGCCGTCGCGGAACGCGGTGAGCATAAAGTTAATTTTTTTCATTTTTTTCCTCGGAAGATAGAATTACTTGCCTTGAAATCTTTTGGCCGCCGCAATGGCCACGGCCACCAAGGCGTTATCCGCTCCGGCCGCCGCCGCTTGGGGGACGTCCTGCGGGAAGAACTTTTCCAGTACCGCTACCAGCTTGCCCAGGCCCTTCATAATCCACACCATTATGATGAGGAACAGGAAGACGACCAACATGCCGATAATGGTGATTACCACGCTTTGCATCAACAAACTTTCTGCGCTCATACCATCATGTCTCCTATTGATATTTCCGTTACTCCCTGCGGGGTCTGCAGGAGCAGGGTCCCTTGGGGAGAAATGGTTTGCACCGTGCCGGCGGCTTCGCGCGCGCCATAGCGTATGGTGACGGGTTTGCCTATGTAAGGAAACCGGGTCAGATACGCCTCACGGATGCTTTCAAAACCGCGGTTTACTACTTGTTCATATCCTTCAAAAAATCGGTCCAATATGCGTTGCAACATTTCTTCCGGCGTGAGTGCAATGCCCAGCATTTTTAAAGAGACAGCCGGCTGCCCGGCCTGGCTTAAATCCGCCTGGGCCACATTGACTCCCACGCCCAGCACCAACGCTTCAAATCCATTCTTGCCGGTCACCGCTTCGCTTAAAATGCCGCAGAGTTTTTTGCCGTCGGCCAAAACATCGTTGGGCCATTTCAAAAAGGCTTCTGCTCCGGCCTCGCGTACGCTTTCGCACACGGCCAAAGCCATCCATTGCGTGAGGTTGGGCAAGAATTGGGTTTGGGTAGGCTTGAGCACGAGAGAGAAATACAGGCCGCCTTCTTGAGATTGCCACACGCGCGTCATGCGTCCGCGTCCGGCCGTTTGGGTCCGGGCGACGAGGACGGTTTGATCTGAAAGTAAAGAACAGTTCCGTTTTGCGTAGGCGTTGGTGGAGTCTAACTTGTCAAAACGAAGGATTTGCCGCATATACATTTATTCTATCAAATTGAGAGGAGCGCGGGGTGTTTTTTTGTTGAAAAGTTGCCTTCCTTTTTTAAAACACTTGCCTAATGTTTTTTTTTTGATAAATTTTGCTTATAAGCGAAATTTATCAAAAAAGGAAGGCAAACATGAAAAATCGTTCTACGGGCCGTTTAGGCGGCTTTACATTGATTGAATTATTAGTTGTTGTCCTCATCATCGGCATTCTCTCCGCCATAGCCCTGCCGCAATACCGCATTGCGGTGGCCAAGAGCCGCTTGGCTGCGCTGATTCCCAATGTGCGCGCTTTGAAGGACGGATTGGAGCTGTACCGTTTGGCTAATGGCGCCTATCCGCCGGACCCGCTGTCTGATGCCGGGTTTGATATTGCGGTAGGGGCCGGCTGCCAAGGGGCGGACGGCACGACATTGATCACTTGCCCCAACGGGGTGTTTTATGACCGGCTGGACTATGGTAAGCCCACCGTCTCCGGGATAGACACCCGGGTTCATTTGGGCTATTTAATGTATTTGGAACTCTCCGATTATCCCAATGAAATCCGCTGTCTGGCCACCGCAACGGATACCACCGCCAATCAAGTGTGTAAAAGTTTGGGTGGAGTGTTGACTTCAGAGAAATTCAGTGGCGCCAGTATCCCGTTGGGCGAGATACAAGTGTACCGGCTGCCCTAATTTAGGGTCACTTCTAAAATTTACCGGGCGCGTTGGGCGGCGAACAAAATGGCGGCAATCATGCTGGCCGGGTCGGCCTTGTTTTGTCCGGCGATGTCAAAGGCGGTGCCGTGCGTGGGCGAGGTGCGCAGAAAGCGCAGTCCTGCCGTAATGTGCACAATGGGTTCCCGCGCGGCCAGCTTCAGCCCCAGCAGGGCTTGGTCGTGGTACATGCACAGCAGCCCGTCAAATTGTCCGCGGCTGTGCGCGAGCCAAAGCGAATCAATAGGATAAGGCCCTTCGGCCCGAACATGTGCACGGCGCAGCGCTTCTACCGCCGGGAGAATGGTTTGTCCCTCTTCTTTTCCAAAGCGGCCCTTATCCCCCCCGTGCGGGTTGAGCGTAGCCACAGCCAGGTGAGGATTTTTGCAACCCAATTTTTTTAAGGCGGCGGCAAAATCTTGCCCGGCGCGGACAATGCGCTCTTGGGTTAAAATGCGGTGCAAATCTTTTATGGCAAAGTGTTCGCTGACCAACGCGCAGCGCAAAGCGCCGCTGGCAAACATCATCAGCGCGTGCGGGCCGTAATACTTGCGCAGAAATTCGGTATGCCCGGTAAAGGGTACCCCGGCCAAGGCCCAGCTTTGTTTGGAAATGGGCGCGGTCACCACTGCTGTATGCGGGTGTTGCACGGCCAGCTTGCAGGCCAGTTGTAAAGCTTTAAAGGAAATCATTCCGCCCCATTGGCTGGGGGCGTGTGCGCGCGGTGCTTTTTGCGGCCACCCCAGGGCAATCAACTCCGCCAAATCTGCCGTAAACCCGGCCTTCTTTAAGCTTCGCTCCTCGCCAATCAACACGGGGTGGCACGCGGCGCGCACCCGCGGGTCCCGCAGCGCCTTGACGCAAATTTCCGGCCCGATCCCCAAAGGGTCTCCGGCGGTGATAAAAAGCAGCGGTTTGAGGTTATGCTTGGCGGTCATTGTTATAAGAAAGGCGGCCCCGTTCTGCCGGAGCCGCCTTGTAAAATCAAGCTATTATTTTGCTTTTTCAGAGGACGCTTTGGCGGCTTCTTTTTTGGCCTCTTCGGCGGCGCGTTGGGCGGCCGCGGCCTCTATTTCCTTGTCCACGTCAAAGGTTTTGGTGACCTTGATGTCGGCTTTGTCGGCCAAGCCGTTGACGTAATCGGCCATGGCTTTTTGGATTTTTTGCTGGGCGACATACTGGGCCAAATCTTTGGCAATGTCATTATAGCCGATTTCTTTTTCGGCCCGTTTTTCTTTTACTTTAATAATGTGCCAGCCCACTTCGCTTTTGACCGGGGCGCTGACTTTGCCCACCGGCAAGGTAAAGGCTACTGCGTCAATTTCTTTGGGAGCAATGCCCTTGATTAAAATCATATCCCCGCCGCTGGCCAAAGCGGTTTTGTCCTCCGTGTATTTTTGCACGGCGGCGGAAAAATCCATGCCCCCGTCCAACTCTTTTTTAATTTGTTTGGCCAAGTCCGCCTTTTTTTGCGCTTCTTCTTTAGACATATCCTTGGTGACGGCCAAGTAAATATGTCCCACGCGCACTTGCTCGGCGGTCAGCTGTTTCAGCTTGGCCGCGATGAGCTGCGCCTCTTGCAATTTGGCGGGATCTTCTTTTTCCAAGGCTTTGAGGGCTTTGGTTTTATTTTTTAAAGCGGCCTCTACATTGGCGTACAGAGCTTTGACGTCGGCCTCTTCCACGGGTTTGACCGAGGCTTGGATTTGGGCTTCCATTAATTTTTTAATGGCGATGTCTTTTTTGATTTTGGCCTTGTAGCTTTTGAGCGTTAAATGTTGTTTTTTAAGCGCTTCGTTGAAGCGTTTATCGGCCCCTTTGGGGTCTTGCTTGCCGTTTTCGTCCACGGCAAAGCGGGTTTTGATTTCGTTAATGCCTTCGTCCACTTCCGAATCTTTGACCACAATTTTGGCCTCTTCGGCGGCTTGATACATCAGTTCTTTGGAAATCAATTCCTTGAGTACTTCTTTGCCCAAAAAGTCTTTGGCGTGTTTCTGTTCCAAAAACTGCGGTGCGGCGGCTTGGTATTGTTCAATAACACCCTCGTAATAGTTGTCGTACTCCGAAGAGAGCACCGGCCGCCCGTTCACGGTGGCGACGGAAGATTCCATCACTTTGCCTTGCACGCTCCCCGCCAGGCACAGGGCCAAAGCGCAGAGCAAAAACTTATTCGTCTTGTTCATAAATCATCACCTTGTATTTGTTTTGTAAAGCATTCAGCGCCGCATCCGTTTTGTGATTTTCCAAAATGGTGCGGATCCGGGGGGCCGCGTCTTTTAAGGACAGGCGGCGTTCTCCCGTTTTCATTATTATATGAAATCCCTGCGCGGTTTTGACAAACCCCTGCACCGAACCGGCGGGGGAATTGGCCGCGATGACCTCCAGCTCCGGGATGAATTCTCCGGGCATAAAAGAAATTTCTTTGCCCTTGCTTTCTTGCGGAGCGTCGGAATATTGCCGTTCCAATTCTTTCCAGCGGGATTTGGAACGTTTCAGTTCGCGCCAAACGGCGTCGGCGGTTTGCGCGTCGGCAATAATAATTTGGCGGATCTTCATTTCATACGGATATTTTTTGTAATACTCCGCAATTTCTTCATCCGACACTTGCGTGAGGCCTTTTTCGCGGTTGTATTCCTCCCACATACGCACAAGCAACTGCTGGGTGTAGTCTTGGTAAATTTCCTTGAGTTGCTGTTGTTTATCCTCTAAATCCGTAAGATACATGTCGCTGCGGTCCAACTCTTTGTCCTTAGCGTCTAAGGCAATGAGTTTTTCCCGCACGAGCAGTTGCAAAAAATTCTTTCGGCCCAAGGGCGTTTTGGCGTATTCTTGGTCTTCCGGGGACAGCTGGGCCAAGCGGTCGTCTAGTTGTTGGCGGGTGATTTTGACAGGGCCCACCTGCGCGGCCAGCGCTTCGTTGGAGGCCGGGGCGGACGGTGCCGGCTCTTCAAAAGAGGGGCCGTCTTGTTGGGGAGTGCACGCCGCCGTCAGCGCACAAAACAGGGAAAGAAGAAATAATTTTCTCATATGTTATACTATAGCATTTTGCGGTTTTAAGATACTTTCAAAAAAGGTGATAGCGGCTTCGGCCTCGGCCACCGGGTCGGCCTGCGGAGGCAAGCTCAGGCGCACGCCGTCGCCATTGCGCGAGGGGATAAAGTGCGTCCGTTGGCCGTAGCGGGCCAAAATGCGCGCGGGCAAATCCGCCGGCATTTTAAAATCATGGGTAAATAGCAAGTCCAGGGCGTGGTTGGCGTATTCCACATGGTAAATTTTGAGCTCGCCCGCCCGGCGCGAAAGCTGCAAAATACGGTTTAAATTGGCCAGTTCCACTGGCACCGGCCCGGCCAAATCGGCCAGTTTGGCCAAGATTTGTTTGGCCCGCGTCTCGTCGGCAGACATCAGCTCTTTATAATATTTTAAGCGGTCGCTGTCGTCGGGAATATAATCGGGCGGGATATAGGCCGGCAAAGGCAAGCTGACTGTGGCGCGAATGGCGCGCGTAACGGGTTGCCCCTTGAGTTTTTTGACCTCATTGGCCACCAAATCACAGTACAAGCTCAGCCCCACTTCATTGACGTAGCCGTGTTGCTTGACGCCCAGCAGCTCGCCCGCGCCGCGGATTTCCATGTCGCGCAAGGCCAGCTTAAAGCCGCTGCCCAAATCGCTAAATTCCATCAAAGCGGCCAAGCGCTTTTTGGCTTCCTCGGTGGGGTCCTTTTCCTTGGGGTCTTTGTAGGGCATGGCCAGCAGTTCTTTGTAATTGTCTTGCGGGGCGGGCACGGCGGGTTTGAGCCAGTCCGGGTGGAACAAATAGCAATAGGCTTTTTTGTCCCCGCGGCCGATGCGCCCGCGCAACTGATACAGCTGGGCCAAACCGAAATTTTGCGCGTTTTCCACAATCAAGGTATTGGCGTTGGTAATGTCTAAGCCGGACTCTATAATGGTAGAGGCCAGCAAAATATCGTACTTGCCGTTGTTAAAATCCCACAGGGTTTGCTCCAGTTCGGTTTCTTTCATTTGCCCGTGGGCCATGCAGATGCGCGCTTGCGGCACCAAATGTTTTAAAAACAGGTAGCGGCTTTGCATGCTTTGCACGCTGTTGTAAACGTAATAAATCTGTCCGCCCCGGGCCAGTTCTTGGGTAATGGCCGCGGCGGCCAGCTCATTGTTCCAGGCGGTGACCACTGTTTTAATCGGGGTGCGTCCGCGCGGGGGGGTGTCTATCAAAGAAATATCCCGCAGCGAGGACAAAGACTGGTTGAGCGTGCGCGGAATAGGCGTGGCACTGAGCATTAAGGTGTGTACTCCGGCGCTTTTGGCTTTGATTTTTTCTTTTTGCCGCACACCGAAGCGGTGCTCTTCGTCTATGATGACCAGCCCCAATTCTTTAAACACGATGTCCTTAGACAGCAAGCGGTGCGTACCGATAATAATATCACACACGCCTTCTTGCACTTGGCGGATGATTTCTTTTTGTTCCTTGCGGGTTTGAAAGCGGCAGAGCATTTGCACGTTAACGGGAAACCCCGCCATGCGCTTAGAAAAAGTCTTGTAATGTTGGTCTGCTAAAATGGTGGTGGGCACCAACATCATCACTTGCTTGCCGCTCATTACGGCGTGCAAGGCCGCGCGCATGGCCACCTCGGTCTTGCCAAAGCCCACATCCCCCACCAGCACGCGGTCCATGGAGCGGTTACGCGAGAGGTCGCGCAAAACATCCTCTATGGCCTGGGTTTGCCCCGGGGTCTGCACAAAAGGGAAAGAATCGGCAAATTCTTCTTCAATGCGTGCGTCTCCGACCAGGGCCTGCCCGCCGGCGGCTTGCCGCTGCGCTTCCAAACGCAAAATCTCTTTGGCGGTTTTTTGGGCTTCTTCTTTGACGCGCTTTTTAACGTCTTTCCACGCCACGCCCCCCAACGCCGACAAGGCTGGCGCCTTGCCCCCGGCGCCGATGTATTTTTGCACGCGTTTAAAGTCATACATGGGCACATATAATTTGCTGCCGCGGCGGTACTCAATAATGAGGCAGTCGGTGGGGTTTTCTTCTTTGTCCATGATTTCCAACCCCAAATATTTGCCGATGCCGTGATTTTGGTGTACCACATAGTCGCCGGGGCGCAGTTCTTTAAAGCGCACCTTTTGCGCACCTTGGATGTCAAAACGTTTGAGCACTTCGGCCGCGCGGTAGCGGCGGTTTAAAATCTCGCCAGACGTAATCATTGACCATTTTTCGGCTGGGTGATAAAAGCCTTGCGTCAGCGCAGAAATTTGCAGGGGAATGTTTTTTAAATGCGGGTAATCGGCCAGCAAATCACTGAAGCGGTCCAGCTCGCCGCGGTTGAGGCAGGTAATCGTCACGCGTACTTGTTGTTTGAGCAGCTGGGCGACCTCGCCGTCTAATAAATTAAAATTGGCGTTAAAGGCAATATTGGCTTTCAGCCCGCAGTCGGTGCCGTGGGCCGTGGGGAGCAAACTCAGCACCGCCGCCCCCGGGCATGCGCTTAGGTCAAACTCCGGGCGGGGCTCTCTTAAAATCAGTTGCGCTCCTGTCACATAATCGGCCAAGGTGGCGGGCGTGTGTTCAAAATGCAAGGGCAACACCGTGACTTGGTCTTGGCGCGCCAAGGTATTTTGCGTGTCCAAGTCAAAGCTGCTGATGGTGTCTATGTGGTTGCCGGCAAAATACAGGCGTTGCGGCCGCTCTTGCCCCGGCACAAAAATATCCACTACGCTGCCGCGCACGGCATATTGCGCGGGACCTTCGGTGTAATCTTGGCGGGTGTAGCCCAGCCGTTCCAGCTGGTCCACCAGTTCGCCCCGGCGCAAGGTGCTGCCGCGGGCAATGGTAAAGGTGTTGGCCTTAAAATCCGCTGGAGCGGGCAGCGGGGCTTGCCACTCCTCATATGTGGCCGCCAGGGCATAAGGGCGGGGAGAGCAAAGCAGCTCCTGCAGCGCGGCCATTTGCCCAGCAAAGGTTTCCGGGAACAAAATAATAGAGGTGCCTTGCGGGGCAAATTGCTCCAGCGCGGCGGCAAAAGAGGCCGGGTCGGCTGGGGTGAGATAGACGATATCTTGTTTTTGGCTTAGGTAGTGTTGGACCGCAAAATATCCGTCCGCGGCGCTGTTGGGCAGACCGTAAAAATAAGCGGGAGAAACTTGAGACTGCGTCATAACTGTATCTTACCAAAGCATCCGCCGCAAAGGCTGGTGCAAAAAAGGTTAAAAGCTGGTGGGTGCGGTGCCCTTTTTGAAGGCTTCCAAAAATTTGTTGGGGTCCGTCGGCGTGGCCAGCTTGCCCGTGTTGGGGTTTATGTAAGAGAAGGAAATTCCTTCCGGCACGGCAAAGTCATCGGCGGGTTCATCCTTTAAGATTTGCTCCATGATTTCGGTCCACCAGCGGGCGGTGGTACTGCCGGTCCAGTGGTATTTTTCTTGCGAGGTGTCGTCATCATACCCCATCCAAGCGGCGGCAGAGGTATGCGGCGTCATCCCCACAAACCACATATCACGGTGGCTCTGGGTGGTGCCGGTTTTGCCGGCAATGGGGCGTTTGAGGCGGTTGGCCGCTGCGCCGCTGCCGCGCTGCACCACGCCTTTCATCATATTGATGAGCAGGTAAGAGTCCTGCGGGGTAAAAGCCTCGCGCTCGTCGGCGATGTGTTCTTCTAAAATACGGCCGTTGTTGTCTTCCACGCGTTCAATGTAATAGTTATCCGTGTGGATGCCGCCATTGGCAAAGGTGGTCAGCGCCGCCAAATGCTCGTCCATATTAATCACGGCCACGCCCAAGCCCAAGGCCGGCACGGGCGGCAATTGCGCTGTCAGCCCCGCCTTGCGTGCTACGTCAATGACCTTGCGCGCGCCGATGGCGTCTATCAAATTAACGGCTACTAAATTTTTGGATTTTTCCAAGGCGCGGCGCAGGGTAATCCAACCGTCGCTGCGGCCGCCGTAGTTTTGCGGCACCCACACATTAAAGGCCTTGCTGCCGATAAAAGATTGCGCCGCCAAATCCAGCGAATACAAATCGGCGTTTTCATCAAAAGTATGCCAGTTGCGTCCGTCAAAATAAAACATGGTGGGCAAATCTTTAACCAGTGTGGCGGGGGTATAGCCCTGCTGCAGCGCGGCCATCCACACATAGGGTTTAAAGGACGAACCGGGCTGGCGTTTGGCCTGCGTGGCGCGGTTGAATTTGCTTTGCGTAAAACTGCGTCCGCCCACCATAACGCGCACGGCCCCGCTCTTTACATCGCGCGCCATAAAGGCCCCTTGCAGACGCGGGTAATCCTCGCGCGGTTGGGCGTTTTCTTCGCCGGGCTCGGCGGTTTTGCGCGTGTCGGCCTCGGGGTCATTGGGGTCTATTTCTATGCCCATGCCTTTGGCGATGACGGCGTCAAACTCCAGCAGCTTTTTGTTCATAATTTCTTCGGCAATGGCCTGCTGGTCAATGTCTAAAGTGGTGTAAATGTTCAGCCCGCCTTTCCACAGGGTTTCGGTGCCGTATTTGGGCTCCAATATGCGGCGGATGTGTTCAATAAAATACAGTCCCGGTTTGTCGCCGTCGGGTGTAGGCTCTTTCTCAGGCAAAGGCTCGGCCTTGGCTTTTTGCAGGTCTTCGGCGGAGATATAGCCTTGCTCGTGCATGACCTGCAGCACTAAATTGCGCCGCTCGCGGGCGCGCTGCGGGTTGGCAAACGGATTGTAATTGCCCGGCGAAGGAATCAGCCCCACCAGCAGGGCCGCCTCTCCGGTGGTCAGCTCGGAAAGCTCTTTATTAAAGTAGCGTTTGGCGGCGGCTTTGACGCCGTACGCGCCGCTGCCCAAATAAATTTCATTCAAATACAGTTGCAGAATTTCCGGTTTGCTGAAACGGTGTTCAATTTGCACGGCCAGCACAATTTCGCGGATTTTGCGGATAATCTTTTTTTGCTGCGTTAAAAACACGCCGCGGGAGAGCTGCTGCGTCAACGTGGACCCACCCTGTTTGGCGCGCCCGGTGACGATATCGTTGATCAGTGCGCGCAAAATGCCGCGTATGGAGAACCCCGCATGTTGGAAGAAAATGCGGTCTTCCATGGCCACCACGCCGTTTTGCAAATCCACCGGGATTTCTTCCAGCGGTACGACGCTGCGTTTTTCAATGGAAAATTCGTGAATGAGTTTGCCGTTGCGGTCAAAGACCTTGCTGGTCAAAGAGGGGGTGTATTCCTCCATTTCATAGACGGGGGGAATGCCGGAAAAAATGTAGCGCATAAACACCGCTCCGCCCAAAATGCACAAAAACAGCCCGCAGAGCAGACAAAATACAAAGAGTTTAGAGGTTAAAAATTTTTGGATGCGATACATATATAGATTATACCAAACTTGCCCCGCCAACGCCCGGCCCGTGCCCGCGGTTGGAGCAGCCCACAGGAACTAACCCTTTTGCGGGGGCAATGCCATGGTTTTTCTTGCCTCAAGTGCCCGGCAAATACTTGCCCGTCCGCACCTGCCGGATTGGGCGGTATAACCCTTTTTTAGGCTGGTTTTGCAAAATAAAAAAAGTATTATATGGAAAAGAAGTCAAAAAATAGTAAAATCTAGCTATCTGCTGGTGATAGAATATGGCGCAAAAAGAGAAGAAGAAAACCTGTATTTACTCCTGCCCGGAGGAATGCATGGAAACGGCCCGTTTTTTAGAAGGTACCTCTGCCGCGGCGGCCTTGGCCGCGCAAGGGGTGGCCGGGTATGACTTGGTCTATATCGCCGATTTGCACAGTCACCAAATTTTTATGTTCGGTAACCCTTCCGGGACCGGCAAGAACCCCTTGCCCGATACGGCCCAGCCCGTGCACGAACAGGCCCACGCCCGGGCCGCCCAAGGCGAAGTGCTCAGCTACGAATGGAGCTTAAACCAAGGGGACAAAACCTGTTTTTACCAAACCACCTTATTGCCGCTGCGTGACCAAGCCGGGCAGGTGGGCAGTTTGCTGGGGTTGGTGCGCAACATTACCGCGTGGGCGCATCAGCAGGGGCATGCGCAATTTTTAAAGGAAGTCAGCGGGCGGACTTTCCCGCAGATTTTGCTGATGGCGCGCGAGCAGGAGCGCAAAAATATTTCTGCGGCTTTGCACGATGAAATCGGCTCTGCGGCGGTGGCGTTGACCTCGCTGTTGAGCATGGTCAAGCAAGATGTGCAAGAGGCCAATTCCGCCCAGGCCCTTAAAGACATTGCCGCGCTAGACAAGCAAATCAAAGACAGCATTGAGCGGGTCAAAAACATTGTGGTCAGCTTGCGTCCGCCCAATTTGGAGACGATTTCTCTGGCTGAGGCGGTGCGGGACATGGTAGATAATGTAGCCCGCTACCGGGGGCTGCGTCACCGCTTTAAGGTGTCGCGCGGCGCAGACGGCCCGTTGTCTGATGAAGTCAAGATTGTGTTGTACCGGGTGGCGCAGGAGAGTTTGAACAACATTGTCAAACACGCCCAGGCCACACGGGTGGACGTGGAGCTAAAGCTGCGCGCCCACGATGTGATTTTAATTATCCGTGATGACGGAAAAGGTTTTAAAGTCACTTCCCAGCGTTCCATTAAGCACATTGGGCTTTTGTCCATGCGTGACAGTGTGGCGTATTTGGGAGGCAAATTTACAATTCAAAGCCAACCCGGCCAGGGCACGGTGGTGCAAGTGCAGTGCCCGCGGGTGGTATATGGGGAGAAACTATGAGCATAAAGATTGTGCTGGCAGACGACCACGCCATTGTGCGTGACGGGGTGCGCGCCGTGTTGGAGCGCAAAGGCAAAGAGATGGAAATTGTGGCGGAAATCGCCAACGGTAAAGATTTGGTGGAGTGGGCCACCCACCACGACGCGGATGTATACGTGGTGGATATTTCCATGCCGCTCTTAAACGGCATAGAAGCCACCCAACGCTTGATGAAGATGAAACCGCAGGCCAAGGTGGTCATGCTCAGCATGTATGATGACCGGGTGTCGGTGGAAAAATCCCTCAAGGCCGGGGCCAAGGGCTTTATCGTCAAGGTTTCTACGGCTGATGAAATCGTGGACGCAATCAAAGAAGTGGCCGCCGGACGTTTTTATTTGTGCAGCAAGGTGTCTAAGTACATCGTGCAAGGCTTTTTGGGCAAGACCGCCCCGCGCAAACGCGACGGCTCGGGCCTGACCCCGAAAGAAAAAGAAGTGTTGCAGCTCATCGCGGAAGGGTACAGCAGCAAACAAATTGCCAAGACGTTTAATTTGTCGCTCAATACCATTCACGTGCACCGCAACAATATTATGAAGAAACTCGGCATTCACAAACAGGCCGAGCTGGTGCGCTACGCCATTAAAGAAGGCATTGCGCAACTGTAAGGAGATGTATGCGTATTATTGCTGGCACCGCGCGGGGGCGGCGGATATTTTCCGTATCCAAAAACCTGCCGGTCAAACCCATTTCAGACCGAATTAAACAGTCTGTTTTTGATATCTTGCGCCCGCGCATTCCGGGGGCGATGTGGCTGGATTTGTTTGCAGGCACGGGCAATGTGTCTTTGGAGGCGCTTTCCCGCGGGGCCCTGCGCGTGGTGTGCGTAGACCGCGAGCCCGCCTGTATTAAAAACATCCACCGCAATTTGGCCCACTTGGGCTTTGAGGACCGCGCCCGCGTGATTAAGGGCGACGTGCTCAAACCGCTGGATTATTTGCTCTCTTACAGCGACAACGAGGGGTACAATATTATTTTTATGGGTCCCCCGTACCGTGACCAAAACAACAAAATGCTGGCCCTGTCTGAACCGGCCTTGCAGAATGTGGCTTCGGCGCGGCTGCTGGCTAAGGGCGGCGTGATTGTGCTGCAGACGCACAAGACCGAGGAATTTGCCGTGCCGGACGCGTTGGAAATTTTCCGCGTGGAAAAATACGGCGACACCTTGGTGCACTTTTTAAAGTACAAGGAAAACTAATATGTACAGCGATGTGCATGAGCTCAACTTTTCTAAAATAAAGACCTACCTGGAATGCCCGCTGCTGTATAAGTACAAATACATAGACGGGCGCAAGGAAGGCTTGGTGCCGGCCTCATCTTTGGGGGTGTCTATTCACCGCGCCTTGGAGGCGTACCACGCCCAAAGCAACGACCCCTCTGAGCTGTTGTCTTTTTATGACGACTGCTGGCTGGGGGCGGGATATACCAGCGCGGGCGAACAGATGCAATATTACCTCAAGGGCAAAAAAATGTTAGAGGTATATGCCCAGCGCGAGTATGAACGCAAAACCACGGTGGACAGCACCGAGCGGGAATTTATTTTCCAAGAAGGCAAATGGACCTTGCGCGGGAAAATAGACCGCATAGACAAACATCCCGACGGCAGCTGGGAAGTGATAGATTATAAAACCGGCGATGATATAGATTTCAATGCCGCGGTGACGGACTCGCTGCAGCTGGGCATTTATGCGGTGGGGGCGCGGCGCGCGTGGAATTTGCAAAAAGGCAAAGCCACTTTTTATTTTACGGCTTTTGATAAAACGGTCAGCGCGCCCTTTGACGCATTTGACGAAAAAGCCATTTTGGACCAGTTTATTGCGGTGGGGGAAAAGATAGAAGCGGGGTTGTTTGAGCCCAATTGCGCCCACTGCCAAGACTGCGCTTTCCGCAACCGTTGCGAAAAATCCTCTTGCCCTGACGAAGAGGCCTCGCCGGACTTTAGCGGCAATACCCCCGCATAGGGAAAGAGTCCTTTTTGCTGCTTGGAAAAGGACGCAAAGGTTCCGTTGGCTTTATGTCCTTTTCTCTGGGGCAGAAAAGTAGGCAAAAGGCCGCCGCGGATGGATGTCCTTTTCTCCTGGGCAGAAAAGGACCAAAAGGCCCCGCGGGCCTGCGGAGCATAAAAAATAAAATTTTCCTATTCCGCCTTTAACTCGCCGCTTATTAGCGGCTCAGGCAAAAGGCGGATTTTTGTTGTAAATTTTATTTTTTATAGACGCTCCGATGGCCGCTGTGTAAATGGCGAAAGCGGTTGAGATCCCCGATAGAAACATTCGGGGATGACGATGTTTTATAACGACTTGTTCTTTTACGCCGTCACCCTGGAGGGTAGGCGGCGTGCAACGCTCCAGGGCCCGTTGTTGTAAAAATAAGGAACACGACAGATCCTGGACTAAGACGCTCCAGGATGACCTTGTTTAATAAAACTGCTTTGCTGTTCCGTTTATGCCGTCATTCCCGAAGGTCGTAATCGGGAATCCCAGCCTTATGGTTGTTAGTTTTTTTGTCGTTAAATAAAATAGGGGTCATCCTGAAAGGTTGTAGTTCAGGATCTTCCATTTTTCTAGTAGTTGTCGTT
>CAVHDF010000025.1:0-22214 GCA_963634865.1 Eggerthellaceae bacterium | reverse complement strand
AAGAAAATTTTATTTTTTATGCTCCGCAGGCCCGCGGGGCCTTTTGCCTACTTTTCTGCCCTAGAGAAAAGTAGGAATATATCACGGGGCCTTTTGGTCCTTTTCTGCCCTGGAGAAAAGGACATCCATCCGCGGCGGCCTTTTGGTCCTTTTCTGCCCTGGAGAAAAGGACACAAAAATAGCAGGGCCTTTTGCCTACTTTTCTGCCCCGGATAAAAGTAGGATATTCCGCGTTGGTCTTTTGTTTTCTGCCCCGCAGAAAACAAAAAAGCCGCGCGGGCAGCGCGGCTCTTTCTTGCTCATTTCAAAAATACTTATTTATATTCCAACTTGACCAATTTATATTTGCGCGGTCCCTTGGGCAGCTGGGCTTCAAACTCGTCGCCCTCTTTGTGCCCCAACACACCGCTGGCCAACGGGCTCTTTACAGACAGCAGGCCCTTTTCCGGGTTGGATTCCATAGACCCCACCAAAGTGTAGGTGAATTCCAAATCGGCGGTTAAATCTTTAATCGTCACCGTAGCGCCAATGCGCGCCTCGCTGTGGTCCACGTCCAAGCCGTCGGTAATTTCGGCATTGCGCAGGGTGGTCTCCAGCTCTTGGATGCGGATCAGCGTCTCGGCCTGCTTTTCTTTTGCGGCGTGATACTCGGCATTTTCTTTCAAATCGCCTTGGGCGGCCGCCTCACCAATTTCCTGGGAGAGTTGGGCCTTCATTTCCTTCAAATTTTTCAGTTCCCCCACCAAAGATTCATATTTTTTGCGGCTGATATATACTTTTTCCATAAACATACACTCCTATTAAGCTAAAGTTTACAATTTATGCACCGCCTTGGCAAATGGCCGTCTGATATTTTGTATGCCGCAACCGCCGTAAATTTATATAATCATTTACATGAAACCCCTTTTGGCTTTCAGTTTGCTGTGTCTGCTGCTTGCCCCGCTGCAAGCCAAAACGCATGTGCAAATTGCCGAGGAAAACTCCGCCGCCATTGTGGCCGTCAATGTGCTTAAAAAAGATGGCACCACCTTCACGGGCACGGGCTTTGTGGTAACAGACGACGGCGTGATTGCCACCAGCCGTCACGTGGTGGATAATTCCCTCTACATCAATGTCACTTTCAACACCGGGGCGGTATCCGGCGCGGCTTTTCCGCTGGCTTTGGGCGGCCCGGTAGACCTTGCCATTATTAAAATCGGCGCGAAAAATTTACCCACGGTCACACTGGGCAATTCAGACTATGTGTTGCCCGGGCAGGAAATTACCGTCATCGGCAATCCGCGCCGTTTGCAAAACACGGTGTCCTCAGGCCTGATCAGCCAAGTGCGCCGCAAAGCCGACGGCGTGATTTGGCACCAAATCAGTGCCCCCATTTCCCCCAGCTCCAGCGGCAGCCCCGTTTTTGACGAGGACGGACATGTAATTTCCGTCGCGTTCTCCAGCTACAAAGGGGAAGGGAACCAAAACCTCAATTTTTCCGTGCCGTCTAATTACTTGGTGGATCTGCTGGAGCAGCACAATTATCACCCCCCGGTGGCCGACCCGCACGCCGCCAAACAAGCCGCGCCCCAAGGTCTTTGGCAGAAATTCTGCGCCCACACCGCCAAAGCATGGCAAATGGTCAAACGTCCTTTCCAACACTCCCACTAAAAAGGCCCAGCCGGCCTGTGGGCCTTACGGACCTTGCAAAACCCCGGCCAAATGGCTAAACTATACATATGTATAGATAAAAGGAGTTGCTTATGCTCAAAAGCGACAAAGCCAAAACGGCTGGTAAATTTATTGTTATTATGTTGTGTTTTGCTATTTTGTTCTTCTTGCTGTTGCCCTTTTTGGACAACCCGGACGCCGTCTCCGGCGAGAAAAACAAAAAGGCTATCCCGCAAATTTTTACGTCTAATCCGCTCAGCGACTTGGTCCGCAAAGTGTATGCCATGTTCACCCGCAACCAAAAACGCGCCCCGGCGCCCCTAGAGGCTGGGGAACTGCTGGCCTATGGCGGCCAGCAGCCCGGGCTGGACCCGGCCGCGCGCTACAGCGCTGCTGCAAATGAAAAAGAAAACTCCTTTACTTTCTCCGCTTCCAACGAAGAAAATGACGAAGCCTACGATGAGGCCAGCATGATCAACGAGGACGGCGAATGGATTTTGGTGCGGCAGACGGCGCCGGAAGCCTTTCAACGCGGCATGCACGAGGTCAACTCCTCAGACTCCGCCTATGATAAATACGTCCGCCTGCAGCTCAATTCCAAATACGCCGAGGTTCCGCAGCACCATTACCCCCAGTCCAAATGGGCGCGCATGTGGAAGCCGCTCAAAAGATTTTTGGGCTTTGACGAGCAAAACGCTGTTTTGGATGACAGCGAACCGATGTTTTTGGCCACCGCGCGTTCTTCCGCTTCGGGCGGTTTGGCAACCCAAGAGTCCAAAAATCCGTCCGCCACGCCGCGGCCCGGTTTTGGCGGTGTAAATGCGTGGTCTTCACGCGCCAGCGGCGGGCAGAAAAATATAGCTCCTACGCCCGAAGGGATTTCTTTGCTGAATTTGTTTGACGTGGGGACTGCCGCGGAGGCGCTGACCCGCTCGGCCGAGGACTGGTACCCAGCCGGGAAGGACGGCAAACTCAGCGACCAAGCGGCTGCCGACCGCCGAAAGGAGTTGGAAGAAATACAGAGAACTGAACAACGCGTGAAAGCCCTCATGTCAGCTCAGGTCCAGCAGGACGCCGCCAAAGGCGGAGCGCCGCTGTCCATTACCCAAACTATCCACTGTGAGGAGTCTCACGCCGCTTACCGGGCCCAAGGCGAAGACAACTGCGATTCTGAAGAAAGCGGGCACCACGATAATCCCCTCGCGGAACTGGGAGCAGCGTCTAGTAGGAGAACGGCTTCTTTGATGAATCTTAACAATGCTTTTGGTTTTCCCCCTCCACCGATGGACATGATTGTCGTGTTTGGTGATGATATTCCCCCCCATTATGACGCCGCCGCCAACGACGACCTTGGGGAAGACGGAACCGCTTCCAATGCCATTTTGACCAAAGAGGCCTACTCGTTTTTGGCCGAGAGCCGCTGCGGCCAAGGGGAACACTGCTTTTGGGTCGGCACGCAAAGCGAAAATGCCATTGCGGCCAAGATTCCTATTCACGCCGCCGGAGCCAACTATTTGCCGGACCCGCTTCATTTGAACCAAAGCAACTTGGCCGCCTTTAAGAAATACAAGTTGGAAAGAGCCAAACAAGAGGGAAAAAGCGAGCAAGAAATCCAGGCGCTGGCCGACCAGTTAGATAATCTCTCCATGCCTTTTACCGCTTACAATGACCAAGACTGGGCCCGCCTGCAGCAGCGCAATAAACGGCCGACACCGCCTCCGAATGGAGAAGCCCCACAGAAACCGCCAAAGAATGAGTACTTTTTGACCATGGTGCCCACAGCACCCAATGCGCAAGTGGTGATGGAAATGTCTGAACGTCCAGCCATGGTCTTGTATGACCCGAGCAATAAATTTTTAAATGAAGATGTGCAGGTACAAGAGCAAGGTGCCGAACTGAACCGAATCATGGTTGAGCGTGTTCTCACCGTTAAACAAGAAATTCAAGAATTAACAGAGAAACTCGCTCAAATGCGTATGCAAAACACCGTGGGCCGCCAGGCTGAAGCCATGCGAAAAGAGTTGGATAAAAAAATCCACGACCTGGACCAGCTCAAAGCGGCCAGCCAGCGTGAAATAGAGCTCGGCCAACCATAAAATAAAGTCCGTTCTGATAGCAGCCACCCTTTCCGGGTGGCTGTTTTCTTATCCGGCCGGCCTTTTTCGCGCCCGCGCGTACGAAAAAGCCCCTTGCCTTGCCACAAGCAAAACAGCTATACTGACAATAGGGGTTTTCCCGCTATTTTAAAACAGAGGAATGTCCATGAAAAAAATCTTTCTGCCCGTTTTGTTACTGACGCTGTGCTTGGCCGCGTGCCACCAGCAAAAACAAGAGCCCGCGCCCTATAACCGCCAGGCCCAGGCCGACGATTACGAACGCAATTTCCGCAGCAATATTTTTGCCTCTTGCCTCAATGAAGGCAAATTTTATTCCACCTATGCACTGGCCCACCTGGACCGCAAACCCACCGAGTGCGACCCGCGCTACAAAGTCACTTTCGTTAACGGTCCCTGTGCCGGAAAGACTATTTTCACCACCGACGTCATTGAAAAAACCTCCCCGGTGGACGGCGGGCAACTCATCAAGGGCGATGTGGTGCTGCGCAACTTTTGGAATCCGCGCAAATTAGACAAAGACACCGAAAAATTAGACCGCTGGAACCGCGCCGTCGTGTACGACACGTCCCGCATGAACGAAGGCGTAGTGGAGCTGGAGTTCCCGCGCGACAGCAACGACTTTATGGCCGCGCGCGAATTTATCTTTTTACACAATGTCCGCTACATCCAAAAGCCGGAAAAGAAAGATCCGCGCATTTGGCTTTAAGGAGATAGCCCATGTTTAAAAAATGCATCGTACCGCTTTTCTGTTTATTGCTTTCCTTGGCTGCCGCCGCCCAAGAGGCTGACGTGGCCAGCCCGCAAACGCTGCTGATTGACGTCCCCACGGCGGCCGTGCTGGATAAATACCAAGTGTCTTTTTTAACGCGCGCTTATGCCAACGGCAGCGTGATGGAAAGCTTGGACTTTGGGGTCATCCCGCAGGTCAACATCGGCATGTCTTTGGCGGTGTATGAGCTGGTGGGCAACTCTGACCATATCAAAGTGCTCACCCCGGATTTTCAAGCCAAGTGGAAAGTGTATGACGGCAACCTCTACCTGCCCGCTATCGCCATTGGCTACGACGGCCGCCGCTACGGCTATAACCGCCACACCAAAAAATATTTAGACGACCGCAAGGGCGGCTATATCGCTTTAACGCGGGAAATTTTCGTTCCGGGGTTGGATGCTTCGGCCGGTGTAAACCTGTCTGATTTTGACCGCCACGACGTATATTTCTTTATGGGTATGTCGCTGCGGGTGCAGGAGTGGGGTGCTTTGCTGGCGGAGTGGGACAATATTAACTCTATGAGCGACTCCCGCCTCAACCTGGGCGCCCGGGTGAACATTACTCCGGCGTTGGCGCTTTCCGGCGCGGTGCGCCGCATCGGCCGCGGGGATGATAACGAACGCATTTTGCAGTTGCGCTACGTGACCAATTTTTAAGCGGAGACAAACTTTATGGACCAGCCGTCTTGCCCAGCCAAAGGCAACCAATTTAAAAGACGCACCATTTTTATCAAAAAAGGCCTGCAGTTCCGCTACATGACGCTGATTATCCTGAGCGTCTTGGCCGGGCTGATGATTATGGCCTTTGAGCTGACGTTTACACTCAGTGATATCTTTGACAACTACCCCGTGTTGCTCCAGCCGCTGTATGACAACTTCCCCACCATTGCCTATGGATTTATTTACAAAATCGTCATCTATGTGGTGTTTGTGGTGCTGATTTCGGCCATTTTATCACACAAAATGGCCGGGCCGGTATACCGCTTTGAGCAAACCTGCAAGGCCATTGCCAAAGGGGATTTTTCCCAACGGGTGCACCTGCGCAAAGGTGACGATCTGACGGATTTACAGGACGAATTCAACAAGATGATGGACCGCGTGGAAGCCGAAATCAATAAAAAACAAAATGGGGGCGTATGAAAAAATTAGTATGGCTGGGGGCGCTGTTATGCTTGGCTTTGCCAAGCTGGGCGCAAAAGGAATACGGGCTGCAGTTTTCCAGTTTAATTAACGATGAATTGACTTTAGAGAGCGCCATCCGCCTGGGGCTGGAGAACAACAGCGCTTTCTTATCCGCCCAACAGGAAATCATCATCGCGGAGCAAAAGGTCAAAGAGGCCAAATTCCGCTTTCTGCCGCAAATTTCGCTGCAGGGCACCGCTACGTGGTATGACTTGGACTATCCCATGGTCTTGCCCGAATCGGTGGCCAACCGCTTCATCCCCAGCAACTCGTTGTTGGATGACGATGCAAAGCACCAATTCTTCGGCGTGGGCGTCAGCGCGACGCAATACCTCTACACCGGGGGCCGTTTGCGCAGCACGCTCAAAATGGCGCAGGCCAATTTGAAGCAAGCCCAAAGCAAGTACGAATCCGTCAAAAACGCCGTCGTTTTAGATATTAAAAAAAGTTTCTTCCGCCTGCTTTGCGCGCAGCAAAACCAGCAGCTGGCCGCCGAAGTGCAAAAAAAGGCTTCCGTTTACACGCGCGCCATGACGCTCTCCGCCTGGGACCGCGTGAAAGCGCAATATTTGCAGTCACGCTTGTCCTCGCTGCAAAACGAGGCCGCCAACGAAGTGCAAAAAGCCCAGCTGGCCATGTTGGTCAGCCTCAACAAAGAGCTCAACTCCTCCATTTCCGTTAAAGGGGATTTTAAGCCCGTAGAGGTCAGGCTGGATTTGCCGCATCTGAATTTGTGGTCTATGGAGTTCCGCCCGGAGCTCAAAACCGCCATTTACGCCTTGGAGCTGGACACCTTGGCCATTGATTTTGCGCTTTCCCGCCGCTACCCGGATTTGATTTTGACCGGCAGCTACGAGCGCTTGGGCCCCGATGATTTGGACGACGAAAACAAACAAATTTCCTTGGCGGTGCGCCTGCCGCTGCCGTACAATTTGTCTTCCCAAACCGTGCAGCGCAAAGCCGAGCAAAAACAAAGCACCCTGCGCCGCGCGGCCATAGAGGACAAAATCCGCGTGCAAGTGGCCGAAAATTATGCCGAGCTGGCGTTTTGGCAAGCCGAGGTCTTCAGCCGCCAACGCGCCTGGCAAGAGGTACAGAAAACCCTGGCCCAGGCCGAAAAGACGGCCCGCCCGGGCGTGAGCGCTTTGGAAGCGTTGGACGCGTATTACCAAACCGGCAAAAATTATTATGACGCCGTACGGCATAATTTAGCCTCCAAAGCCGGGCTGGAATGGGCCATCGGCAAAGATTTATAACCCTTTTGCGCCCTTGCCTGCGCGGCCCAGGCATGCCATACTGTAGGCAAGGGATTTTTTACCATGAAAAAACTAACCCTCTGTTGCGCCTTGTTGTGTATGTGTCTTGCGCCGCTGCAGGCCTTGCCCGTGGTGACGCAGGACGATATTTTGCGCGATTTTTTGTGGGATGAGTTTACTGCCTTGCCCGCAGACCAGCGGCCCAAGGTAGGGCTGGCTTTATCGGCCGGCGGCGTGCGCGGCTTTGCCCATGTGGGCGTGCTGGAGGTGTTGCACAATGCCGGCGTGCCGATTGACACCATGGCGGGCACTTCCATGGGGGCGGTGGTGGGGTCCTTATACGCGTCCGGGCTGTCCACCGAGCACCTCTGGGACATCAGCCAACACATGAGCTTGGATAAAATCACCCCGGATTTTAACCTCATGGGACTGCTGAAATTGCTGTTTTTGCAGCGGCTGCCTTCTTCTAAGAATTTACAATCTTTCTTTCACGAACAAATCGGCCATATGCGCTTTGAGGATATGCCGATTCCCTTTGCCACGGCCGCCATGGACGTAAAAACCGGGGAGCAGGTGGTCTTTGATTCCGGCCCGGTGGACATTGCCGTGCGCGCCAGCATGAACCTGCCCGGCGTGTTTGACCCGGTGCCTTACCGCCACCGCTATTTGGTGGACGGAGCCGTGGTCAATTACTTGCCCGTCAATTTGGTCAAAGACAAGGGGGCCGATTATATCATCGCCTCGGTGACCCCGCCGGATTTTTATTCTCAAGCGCCGCAAAGCGTGGCGGCCTATCTGCTGCGCGTAGGAGATGTGCGCGGCGCGGCCATGATAGAGGAGTCTGCCCAGCGGGCCAACTTTGTCATCCAAAACCGGGTCTTGGGCGTGAATACCTTAGAGCTGGATAAACTGCACCAAGCCGGCGAAGTGGGCATTCGCTCCGCGGCGAAAAATTTGGAGGCGCTGCAGGAGGATTTACTCCTGTTTGCGATAGAGGATGTACTTAAAAAATAAAGGTCTCTTTTCTCTGTTGCTTTGTTTGCTCTGCTTGCCGGCGCAAGCGGGGTGGTTTGGCTTTAGCCCCAAGGACCGCCAAGAATTCGTGCACGCACGGGACGTCTTCCGCCAAGGCAATTACCCCCAAGCGGTGCAAGAATTGAGCCAGTACATTTATAAGACCAAAAATATCAAACGCCGCGAGGCCCGCGCTTACCGCTTGCTGGGGGAAAGCTACGAGCGCCTCAACCGCCCGGAGAAAGCGTTAGAAACCTATTTGGAAGCCTTGGAATTTCACCAAAAGGACATCCCCCTCTTGCTGGCCGCAGCCGCTTTGTACCAGCGGACGGGACTGACGGACCGCTCTATAGAACTGTATGACCACGTTTTAAAATTAGACCCCGATCACCTGGAAGCGCTATCCGGGCAAGCGGAAAATTACATGCGCATCGGATTTTATTCCAAATCCAAACAATACTACGACCAATTTTTTCAATTAAGTCCGCAAGCGCCGTCCATTCACCGGGCCCGCTATGCTTACTCTTTTTTGAAACAGCGCGACTGGGCCAACGCCTTTATTAACATTACCATGGCCAAAACCGAGGACCCCGAAAACGCCGACTATTGGCTGCTCAGCGCCCGGGCATATAAGGGGCTGGGCCGGGCGGCGGATGCCTTGGCCGATTTAGAGGTGGCCCTTTGGCTGCAACCCCAACGTGAGGACCTGCGTGCCATTCAAGCCCTTTGGCAATATCAAATGCAAGATTATGCTAGCTCTACGAAAACCGCCCAAGCCATTTTGGTCCGGCAGCCGGAGGATGAGCTGGCCTTATTCACCTTGTATTTAAACTTGCAAAAACAAGGAAAAACCGCCCAAGCCAAAGCCGTTCTGCACCAAATACAAGCCTTGGGCAATGATTCCTTTGCCCACCGTTTAAGTGACAAAATCCTGGCTGACCCTAAATAAGCGCGCCCCGAAGGACGCGCCTATAAGCTAAATCGTCTTTTCCCTCACCTAGCGGGGCATGGGCACAAACGGTTTCTGCGCGGGTTTGCGCTCCGTAGGCACCAATTCCATTTCTTCCACCAAAACAGACGGGGGCACCACCGATATGTTGCGCTCGCCCCAGCCCCCCATCGCAAAGGCTTGGGCATCGTCCCCCGCCGCCGTGATATCACGCAGACTGCGGGTGGATAAAGCGTCAAATTTCAGCCCGTGCACGGTTTCTTTGTGTCCGTCTTGGGTGTAAATCCGCTCGGCAAACATAATCTCTGAGGGGACTTCATCCTCTGTTTGCGTGACGTCCATGGGCAGCTGCCAAGAGGGCAAAATATAGCAATACGGCAAATCCAGTTCCCGGCAGCGGGCCAAGAGTTTTTCTTCCATTGCCTCGGCGGAAAGCGACTGCTTGGGCACAAAGAACAAATTGGTCACGTCGGCCCGCGGCCATTCTATAAACATCCGCGCGCGGCCATTGCTCTTTTGCCCCTTTTTGCTCACGCTGCGCGCCTGCGGCAAAGCAATTAATTTGCCCCCCTTAACCAGCTGCAATTCTTGCGCGGCCACGCCCTCGTCATCCACCGGCATAAAGGCCGTCAACGGGCGGCTCTTATAGCTGCGCAGCTGCGGGCGGTCGTACACGTCAAACAGCGCGCTGATCACGCGCATGCCCAGCTTGTCTTTGAACTTTCCCCCGGCGAATTGTTTTTCCAAAAAGGAATCGTCAGACAACCAAGATTTGGTATGGGAAACTTCGGTAGCGAACAAATAATCAAAAAACTTCGCGGCCGCCGCCGGGCGCAACAGAACCGGGCCGACATAAGGCTCTGCCTCTCCGGCCGTGTACAGACGCTGCGCTTGCTGCAGCAGCTCTTGCACCGCCTCAGTCCAAGCGGCGGGGTCCGGCGTTTCTTGGCGGGGGAGCGCAATACGTTCCTTCAGCCCCTCACGGTAGCCTTTTTGGGTCCGCAAGACCAAGGTCAACGTCAACTGGTCATTGGGGCGGGATATTTGGTAAAAATCGCCCAAACTGTCCAAAAAATAACTGGTATTTTGCTGAAAGGAAAATTGCACCGAAAACTGCTCAATGTACGGATATTTTTTAGCCTGCGCGGAAAGCTCATCGGCCCAGGTTTGGTAAGCATCCCGGTCCAGCGGCGGCAAGCCTGCCGCTTCTTCGGCATAAGCGGCCCGCGGCGCGGAGGAAAAATCCGGCACTTGAGAATGCAGCCCCTTGCGGCGTTTGTAGTCCATTTTTTTATCGTATAAGCCGGACGCTTGCACATAAGCCAAATCCGTCAGTTTCCACAAGACGCGCCGAATGCCCTCATAACTCACGGGAACCGCCGACACCTGTTTCACCAAAGAAGGGAAGCTATACGCATGGGCGTCCAAAAACCCGGAACTGTTGTTTTGCGCGTCCCCGGCGTACATATACACCTGCGCCGATAAACTGCTCGTCGGCGCAAAACGCTGGCCCGGCACGCCAAGAACGGAGGAAACTCCCGTTTCTTCCGTCTGCGTCAGCCGGTACACCGTAAAAAACGGCTTCACCGCGCCTTTTACACGCAGCTGTTTTTTGGTGCGTTGCATTTCATCGGACATGGCGCGGAAATAAACATTTTCCGGCAGGGTTTGCGCCGCACTCAGCCCCAGCGGCACCAACAAACAAAGTAAAGTAAAGAGGTTTTTCATTTAGTCTCCTCCTGGGCCGCAGGCGCGGGCAACACGGGCGGCTTATAATTGCTCTTTTCGCTCTTTTGCATTTCCAAACTTTCAAATAAAAAACTGGGGGCCATATTGCTCTGCGGCACCCACCCCGATTGTGCCCCACAAGAACCGTTAAACACCGCCTCATCGTCTGCCGCCGCTAAAATTTTATTGAAACTGGCCAACGGCGTGCCCACCACGTCCAGCCCACGCACCACTTCTTTGCGGCCGTCCGGGTAAACTTTGTAGACCAGTTTGGTCTCCAGCTTAAAGCTCTGCGGCAAGGAAGTCCCCGTCAATGTATACCCGCCGCCCAAATCCTCCACAATATAGCCATAGGGTTTGCCTTGGCGTTTGATTTCCTCCAGCAGCATTTTTTCTAGCTCGGCATACGGCACGGTGCGGGACGCTTGGGCGCGGATCACGCTCATGCGCGCTTCGGCCCGGCGGCCCAATTCCTTGCGGCCGTGGCCGTTAGACTGGGCAAACCCTTGCACCGGGCTGCTTTGCATTAAAAAGTTCTTCAGCACGCCGTTTTCTATCAACATCACGGGACGGGCTTGGACGCCTTCGTCGTCATATTCATAATGTCCGCGCAACGGCACGCCGTTCCAGGTTTTCATCGTCGGGTCGGCCGTAATGGTAATCAGCGGCGGGATGACCTGCTGCCCCACTTTTCCGGCCAAGGTTTGTCCGTCATCGGCACTTTTAAAACGGGTGGCCTCTAAGCGGTGCCCCATGACCTCATGCACAAACACCGCCGCGGCATAATTTTTAAGCAGCGTAGGGGCGCTGTCCGCCTCGCCCTCTTCGGCCACAGAAAGCTGTTGCAGCTCTTGCAAGGACTGCTCCACATCCGCCTGCAGTTGTTGAGGCGTAGGCAGCTGTGCCACCGACGACACATCGTAAATCTTGCTGCGGCTGATTTGCAAGCCGTCCGTCCCCCGCCCAGCCACCTCGTACATCAACCGGATGTACGCATACGGCGTTTTGAGCCGGGTGCCCCGGCTGTCTGCAAAATAACGGTGCCCTTGCTGCGCCAAAAACGAAAAAGAACTGCCCAACACAAAGTCTTTACCACTGGCTAATTTAGAAGCGTTTAGCAGCAAAGGCTCTATCTCTTTTAAATCTATTTCTTGTATGGGCTCCTCGTGGCAAAACTCACTTTGGGGCGGAAAAACAAAGTCGTCCGACTGGTCCTTGCCCTGCGCCATGGAGCGCACATTGGCCGCCACCCGGCCCCAATCTTGCTGGGCCTGCTCGGCTGCTGTTTGCGTCAAACGCCACAAAGCCGCCGTGAAGGCTTGCGGGTCTTGGGCCGAAGCTTCCGGCGCGGCAGCAGTGGGCAAACGCCAGCGTTCCCCTTCCCCGCGCAAGGCATGTGTATTATCGCGCCGGGGGCTGCCTGCGCGCGCCTGCACTTCCAACGCGGAGCGGGTTTGCTCTTGGCGGGAGGCCACCCCGTTGTAAGAGACCGAAAGTTCCTGGTCCTTTTGTTGCTTGTACGTATAAGCCAAATAATAAATGGGCGGCTTTTGTTTCTTTAAAATTTGGAAGTTACGCTTTAGCTCCCGGCTCATCAGCTGCAAAGACACTTGGTCTTGCAAACGGCAGTTGCTCTGCCCCCACAGGCCCGCCGTGCCCAGCAGACACAGCCCCATTAAAAAGTATTTTTTCATCGGAAATTTCTCCTTACAAATTATATTTTATTGTAGCACAAACAAGCGCCTTTTTGTTTGTGGCATATGGAGCAAATTTGATATGATAGATAAGAGGAAAACACGCCGAGATAGCTCAATTGGTAGAGCACTCGCCTTGTAAGCGAAAGGTTGTGGGTTCAAGTCCCATTCTCGGCTTTTTTCTTCGGATTTTAGTTTACTGCATTGTAAACTAAAATCCTGTGAAAACTTAAGCAGCTGGTTATTTTCTGGAACCGAAAGACGAGAAAGCGGGCAAACTGCTTTGCCCGCGGTGGGAACTTGAAGGCCGCAGCGATGTTTTTGTTTGAGGCCGTCAGGACCGAAAGGCAAAAACCGCGAGGCCCGGCCCGGAGGAAAAGTCCGTCAGGACTTTTACCGTAGGGAAGTTCCATTCTCGGCTTTTTTCTTCGGATTTTGGGTTTACTGTGTTGTAGTCTAAAATCCTGTGAAAATTTTTAAGACCTTGCCCGCTTTAGGAGCTCCCGCATGGAACCCGTTACCACTTCTGTATCTATTGCCTTATGGATTGCCTTTTGGATTGTCGTCTTGGTCGCTTTGTTTATAGACTTGGCGGTGCTCAACAAACACCACGGTCATGTGTCTATTAAAGAGGCCGCCGTGATGGTGTGCGCCTGGGTGTCTTTGGCGGCGTTGTTCGGCGGAGCGATTTGGTTGGTGGAGGGCCCGCGGCACGCACTGGAATTTTACACGGGGTATGTGCTGGAATATTCCCTGTCTGTAGACAATATGTTTGTCTTTATCCTCATCTTTGGCTATTTTGCCGTCCCGCACGATTTGCAACCCAAGGTGCTTTTGTGGGGTATTTTAGGCGCGGTGGTTATGCGCTTTTTGTTCATTTTTGTGGGGATACAGCTTATCTCCGCGTTCTCTTGGATGATTTACGTGTTCGGCGCGCTGCTGATTTTTACCGCAGCCAAAATGCTGCTGCAGAAAGAAGACGAACAAGTAGACCCCGGCCAATCCTTTATCTTAAAACTCTTTAAAAAAATAATGCCCGTTAAAACCGACTACCACGGGGAAAATTTCTTCGTCAAAGAAAACGCCAAATGGCTGGCCACGCCGCTGTTTACCGCGCTGCTGGTGATTGAAATGTCTGACGTTATTTTCGCCTTGGACTCTATCCCGGCCGTGCTGGGCATTACGCGCGATACCTTTTTGGTGTATTCGTCCAACATTTTTGCCATTATCGGCCTGCGCTCTTTGTATTTCTTGCTCTCGGGCATGGCGGGCAAATTCCCCTATTTAAAATACGGCATTTCCGTGATTTTGTTCTTCGTGGGAGCCAAGATGCTGCTGTCACACTTCGTGCCGGTGCCCGTGCCGCTTTCGCTGGGGATTATCGTGCTGGTGTTGGCGCTTTCTATACTGGCCAGCAAGCTTTTCCCCCCGCAAGAAAATGCCTAAGCATGGACAAAAGCAGCAATATTTACTAGAATATAAGAACCAAATTTAACTTAGTACAAGGAAGGAATTTATGGCGTATAAATGTGCAATTTGTGGCAAAGGCCCCGTGTCCGGCGGTTCTTACAGCCACTCTAACCTCAGAACGAAACGCACCTTCAACCCGAATCTGCAAAAGCAGAAAGTCATGTTGGAAGGCAAAGCTCAGACGGCTTACGTGTGCACCAATTGCATTAAAAGCGGTCTGGCCAAAAGACCGGCCAAATAAGCCGGCTTGCATGCAGTTTTGTTTTTTGTAATCGTCAGCCCGCGCTGAAAAAAACGCGCGGGCTTTTTTTGTTGAATACGGCTTGAGGGGTTTACATGATACTTTCCCGCAAATGGATAGGCGGTCTGTTGTTGTGCCTGGCGCCACTGGCGCTGCTGGCCCAAGACGCCGACGAAGAAATAGACCCCAACGGCCCGTGGATGATTTGTCAAGTGGGCGTAGACGGGCTGCAAAATATCAGCAAGCGGACCGTGACCAAAGCCGCCCACGCCAAAAAAGGCCAGCTGTACGAACGCTACAGTATTAACGAAGACATCCAAGACATCTCCGCCTTGGGCAACTTTGACAGCGTGCAGGTGGATATCTCCCGCAGCAAGGGCACCCGCAAGGACGAAACCGCAGCGGCCTATCCGTGCCACCGCATTACCTACATTGTAGAAGAAAAACCGATTTTTGACCGTATTCTATACGAAGGCCGCAAAAAGCTCAGCAAGAGCGCCATTACCTCAGCCATGACCTTAAAGCTCAAGGACCCGTTCAACGAGGCCAAATTAGCCGCAGACATGGAGCGGATTCAAGCCAAGTATGCCGAAAAAGGTTACGTCAGCGCCAAGGCCTCTTATGAAATTATCAACGAAGGAAAAACCCATACGGTTACGGTCAAACTGATTTTAGACGAAGGCCCCCGCGTGCGGGTGGCCGCCTTGAATTTAGACGGCCTGAGCGAGGACAGTCCGCTACCCGCCCAAAAAATAATCAAAAAGGCCTCCAACCGCCCCCATAAAGTGTTCAAGCCCCAAAACTTGCAGAAAGACTGGGTGAAAATGATGCTCTTTGGGCGCAACCAAGGTTTTGCTGATTTCAATTTAACCGAACCGCAAATTGCCCTCAACGACGACAAAACCGAGGTCACCCTCTCTTACCGGGTAACCGAAGGGGAGCAGGTGGATTTCGGCACGGTGTCGTTTGAAGGAAACAATGTCTTTACGCAAGAAGAATTGGATAAATTTGTCTACCTGCGCGAGGGCAAACGCTACAACCAAAAAGACTACGACGACACCATTATGGCCATTCAGCAACAATACGCCAACAAAGGCTATTTGCAAGCCCGGGTGGACCCGCAAAAAACCATTGCCGACGGCCGCTTAAACATCCGCTACGATATTTCCGAAGGGCATATCTTTTATGTGGACCATGTGGACGTAAGCGGATATGAAAAAACCAAAAAATACGTCTTTACGCGTGAGATTTCCATTAAACCCGGCGATTTGTACGACTCGGCCAAAATTCAGCGCAGCCAAACCAAGATTTTAAACTTGGGCTTTATCAATGACGTGCAAATAGACATTCAACCCACAGCCGACCCGCAAAAAGTGGACTTGGATTTTAACGTGGTAGAGGGCCGCCCAGGAATGTTCACGGCTGGGTTGGCCATGAGCTCTATGGACGGACTGTACGGCGAGCTGTCCGTCAATCACCTCAACCTCTTTGGCTGGGCGCAGCGCCTGTCCGTGCGGACGATGTTTGGTAAAGAAATTTTAGACTACACCGTCAGCTGGTCCACCCCGTGGATTTACGACAAACCGACCTCGCTGGGCGTGGACGCCTTTAACACCCGCCGCTACCGCTCCTTCGCCACGGAAAACCAAGCTTATACCGAGCGCCGCATCGGCGGACGGTTGCGCGTCGGCCCGCGCTTTAATGACGATATTTACCAGCTGAGCTTTGGTTACTCCTTTGAAAATATTGATATTTACGATATTGACGATAAGTTCCAAGAACCCAACGCCCAGCCCGGCCAAGACAATTACATTGCCAAAGGTAAAACCAATTTGTCCACGTTGAGCGCCGATTTTGCTATAGACACCCGCGACAACATGTGGGACCCGACCAGCGGGTGGCGCAACTCGCTGGGCCTGTCTTTGGCGGGCGGCCCGATCGGCGGGGACTTGGATTTGTGGTACTTAAATGCCCGTTCCATTTTCAACTATACCGTGTGGAATATCGGCGGCAATTACCCCATTGTGTTTGTGCTGTCCAACAAAGTAGGCTCCGTACGTTCCTACGGCCGCACGGATGAAGTGCCCCCGTATGAAAAATTCTTCTTGGGCGGCGCCGACACCGTGCGCGGTTACGAACGCGCCGGAGAAGTAGGCCCCGAATACGGCGGCACCACCTATTACGTGATGAACGCCGAGCTGCGCTTCCCCTTGGCCCGCGAAGGCCGGCGCACCATGGCGCAATTTGCCTTGTTTGCCGATATCGGCAACTCGTGGAACCATTTTGACGATGTAGATTTTTCGTTTGGCCCGGATTACAAACAATTTAAGGCCGGCGTAGGTGTGGGCTTACGCTTGACCACCCCGTCGTTGCCCATTCGCATAGACTGGGGGTACGGTCTGAACCACAAGACCAATGAAGACCGTTCGCATTTCTACTTCAATATTTCCAATATGATGTAGGGGTATGTATGCGCAAATTTCTTTGGATTTTTAGTATGGTTTGTATTTTGGCCGCTTCCGCCGCAGCGCAGGACAACCAGGCGTTGACGCAGCAGGAGCAGGCCGTGGTGGCCGCTATCAAAGCGCAGAACCAAACGCCGCCCGCGCCCATGCAGGCCCCGGCGCATGAGAGCACGGCCGAGGGAGAAATTAAACTCTCTGAGCAGGCCAAACAACAAGCGTTTGACGAGCAAAAGCAAGCGGAAACGTCCCCCGCCCAGCTGGCCGAACCGGAGCTGGAAGAAGAACCGGCGGAAGAAGACGAGCATGTGGGCAACCCGTCCAAAAAATGCTTGACGGTGGCTTTTATTGACATTGACATTGCCTTTAACGAGCACCCGCGCACGCAGGCCGTTAAACGGCAAATAGATTTAAAGATTAAAGCCAAACAGCGCGAAGTGCAAAACGCCAAGGACATCATCGCCGCGCTGGAGACAGAAAATAATCTGCTCACGCGCCAACTGGCCGAGCTCAAACCGTTTTATGAGCGCATCGTCACAGACCAAGCGCTGTTGCCCCATGTGCCGGAAACGGCGGATAGTTTGACCTTGGGCAATGTGCTCAACCGGCTGACCTTTGCCGGGTGTGAGGTGCTCTCCACCAGTCCGCTCAACTCCCCCGCGGAGTTGGACGACGTGACGGAGCGCATTGGGGCGAATAAAAAAATTATTGCAGAGCGCAGCTTTTTTATTGATAATTATAAGTACCAGACCCGGGAAGAAATTTTGAAACTGGAGCAGGAAGAGGTCAAAGCCATTTTGCAGGACATTTACCAAGAAATCAAGACCTTTGCCAAAAAACGCAATATTGGCGCCGTGGTGCGTAAGGATGAAATTTTGTACGGGCAGCAACCCGTCAATGTGACCAAAGATTTTGTCAGCAGACTTAAAAAATCTAAGAAGTACCGGAAAAAATAAGACCGGAGGAACTTATGAAATTAACGCTCAAAGAAGTGGCCCAAATTACCCAAACGCAGTTGGCCGGAGATGAAAATTTTGTCATTGAACACATTTGCGACTTGGCGGACCCCCGCCCTGACGGCATTTGTTATTTAAGCCGCTTGGAAGGGGCAACGGTTCCCCCGGGCTTTGCCGTCGGCGCGCTCATCGTGCCGGAGTCGGCGAAAGGCCAAGATTTACCCGTTAAAACCAATTTCTTATACGCCAAAAACCCGGAGTGGGCGTTTACGCTGCTGGTACAATATTGGGATGCGCAACAGCCCAAACATACCCCAGGCATTCACCCTACCGCGGTTATCAGCCCGGCGGCCAAACTGGGGCAAAACGTGTCCGTAGGCGCTTACAGCGTGATTGAAGATGATGTGGTCATTGGCGACAATACCATCATCTTCCCCCAAGTCTACATCGGCAAGCGCACCCAAATCGGCGCGCAGTGCATTTTGTACCCGCAAGTAGTCGTGCGTGAGGACTGCGTCCTTAAAAACCATGTTATTTTGCAGCCGGGGGCCAAAATCGGCAATGACGGCTTTGGCTTTATCTTCCACGAAGGCCGCCACCACAAAATCCCGCAAATTGGCAATGTGATTATTGAAGACGATGTGGAAATTCAGGCCAACAGCTGCGTGGACCGCGCCAAACTGGCTCACACCGTAGTAGGGGCCAACACCAAGGTGGACAACCTGGTCCAAATTGCGCATAATGTGAAAGTGGGCCAAGGCTGCATCATGTGCGCCCAAGTGGGCGTAGCCGGCACCACCACCTTAGGCAATGGCGTTGTCGCGGCCGGCCAAGTGGGCATTGTGGGGCACCTGCACATCGGTGACGGCGTGCAAATCGGCGCGCAGTCGGGCGTTATGGCCAGCATTCCGGCGGGGCAAGCCTTCTTCGGCACGCCCGCCCGGGCCATGAAAGATACTTTAAAAATTATGGCCATAGAGGGCAAATTGCCTGAGCTGTATAAAGATTTAAAGCTCATTAAAAAAGCGGTGCAGAAATAATTATGAGAAAAACCATTCAAAAAACCATTAGCGTCAGCGGCGTAGGGCTGCACACCGGGGCGGCGTCTGTGATGACGTTTCGCCCGGCGCAAGACGGCATTCATTTTGTCCGGGTGGATTTGCCCGGCTCCCAGCCGATTCCGGCCGACGTTTACCATGTAGGTTCCACCCTGCGTGGCACCAATTTAAAAAATGACACCGCCGAGGTCTGCACCGTAGAGCATGTGCTTTCAGCCCTGCACGCCCTGGGCATTACCGACGTGCTGGTAGAAATGGACGGCCCGGAACCGCCGATTACCGACGGCTCTGCCGACATTTTTGCCCACTCGCTGCAAGAGGCGGGCTTGAAAGAGCTGGACGCAGAACAACCGCTGCTGGTGCTCAAACAACCCGTTACCTATTCCTTTGGCAAAATTACCTACAGCGCCGAACCGGCCGATAAACTGAGCATCACGTTTGTCTACGAGCACAAACACCCGCTGGTGGGCCGCCAAGAATACACCTTGGACTTTACCACCGAAAATTACCTCAGCCAAATCGCCCGCGCACGGACCTTTGGGTTTGAAGAGGAATTCGCCTTTTTAAAGGCCCACGGACTGGCCAAGGGCGGCAGTTTGGAGAATGCCGTCGTCGTGGGAAAAGACAAATATTTAAACGCCTTGCGCTACAGCAATGAGTTGGTCCGGCACAAAATTTTGGACTTGGTGGGTGATTTTAGCCTCACGGGCAAACGCCTGCCGCCGCTGAAGATTACCTGTCACATGGGCGGGCACAAGCACAATGTGTTGTTTGCGCGGCTGCTGCTGGCCAATGCGGAGGAAAAATGAAAGAGAAACATCCGTCTTTAGCTCCGCTGTTGGAGCAACCCGTCCTGCGGGTCCTCAACCAAGAGGACATCAAGCGCTCTATCCCCCACCGCGACCCGTTTCTGCTGGTGGACGAGGTGCGCATTATTGAAGAAGCAAAAAGCTGCATTGGGGTAAAAAAAGTAACAGGGGAAGAATATTTTTTCAAGGGACATTTCCCGTCTAAACCCATTATGCCGGGCGTGCTGATTTTGGAAAGCATTTCCCAGGCTTTTGGCGGGGCCATGATGGACCGCGTCAACAAAGACGGTAAAGGCCTGCCGCTGTTTTTGGGCATAGAAGATGCCAAATTCAGAGGGATGGTCGTCCCGGGGGACACTTTGTACATGCCGGTGCAGTTTTTACGCCTTGGCAAGCTCTCGCGCATTTACGCGGAAGCGTACGTCAATGGCAAGCTCTGCACGCAGGCGTACCTGACGTTCATATTAGGAGAAAACCTTAATGTCTGACACTCGCATACATCCCACTGCCGTCATTGACCCCAGTGCAAAAATTGACCCGTCTACCTACATCGGCCCGTACACAGTCATCGGCCCGAATGTAACCATGGGCAAAGAAAACCACATTGGCCCGTTCTGCATTATTGAGAACACGGTCATGGGCGATGGGAACGAAGTCATTGCGCACGCCTCTATCGGCGTCAAACCCCAAGACTTGTCTTATGACGACGCCATGCAAAGCATGGTGGTCATGGGCAGTCACAACAAAATACGCGAATGTGTGACCATTCACCGGTCCACGCGCTTAGATACCCCCACCCGCATCGGAGACGCCTGTTTGTTGATGGCCAACTCCCATGTGGCGCATGACTGCCAGCTGGGCAGCCACATTATCTTGGCCAACTGCACCGGCATCGCCGGGCACGTGCACATTGCCGACCGGGTGATCACCTCCGGCATGGTGGGCGTGCACCAGTTCGTACGCTTGGGGCGGCTGGCTATGCTCTCCGGCGGCACCATGGCCCCGCAAGACGTCCCCCCCTTCTGCACGGCGCAAGGCGAACGCGCGCGCTTGGTGGGGCTCAACATCGTGGGCATGCGCCGCGCCGGCATGAAGCGCGACGAAATTATGGCGGTCAAACACGCTTTTAAGGTGTTGTTCCGCTCTAAAATGTTATTGGCTGACGCTATCAAGCAGCTGGAAGCGGAAAATCCGATTCCGGCCGTGCAAGAAATGCTGGACTTTTGCAAAGCCACCCAGCGCGGCATTACCGCAGCCAAACGCAAAATTAACCAAGCCGATGAAGACTGAGAAACTGGGCATTATTGCCGGCGAAGGCAAAATGCCCATCTATATTGCCCGTCAAGCCACCCAAAAAGGGGTGGAAGTGTTTGTCGCCGGCGCCAAAGGCAATGCCCGGGAAGAGGATTTCCGCGGCCTTTGCACGGCCTATCAAGCCCTGCGCCTGGGGCAGCTGGGCGGAGCAATGAAATTCTTCAAAGAGCACGGCGTGCACCGCGTGCTCATGGCCGGGCGTGTGCAACACACGTCTATCTTTACCAACTTAATGCCGGATTTGCGCGGGGCCAAATTTTTGGCCTCGCTCAAGTCCATGCAGACCAAGCACGTGCTTTCGCGCGTGATTGAAGAGTTTAAAAAAGAAGAAATTGAATTCGTCAGTTCCGCCCTGTATTTGGAGCATTTTATGCCCGCCAAAAGCGTGCTGACCAAACGCCAGCCCACGGCGGAAGAAGAACGCACGGCCGCCTACGGATTTCAAATTGCCAAAACGGTGGCGGGGCTGGACATTGGCCTGACCTGCGTGGTCAGCCAAAACGCCGTCATTGCCGTAGAAGGCATGGAAGGCACCGACGCATGCATTCGCCGCGCCGGGGAATTGTATAAAAACTCCGCGGAGAAAAAGAGCTGCGTGGCCGTGGTCAAGGTGGCCCGCCCGAACCAAGACGACCGCTTTGATTTGCCCGTCATTGGCAAAGGCACGCTGCAAGCCTTGGTGGACGCCGGGTTTAAGCTGCTGGCTTTTGAAGCGGAAAAGACCCTCGTGCTGGATTTGGAAGAGGTAACGGCCTTGGCCGACCAACACGGCATTTGCTTAATGGCAATTTAGTTGGATTTTAAACCTAGAAAACCCGCACTTTGAAGTGCGGGTTTTTGTTGTTAAGGGATAGAAAAGCAACGGCAGCCGGAAGCCCCTCCGTCTATACATTGGGCGCTGCCCGCACCGCTGGCGCCTAAACTTTTGCACAAGCGGTCCGCCTCATAATTGCTGCTGGCGTATGAGCAACACATTCTCCCACCACCCATACTGTCTAAATAACTGGTCAAAGACAAATAAGAGGCACTGTTTTTGGTCATCATAACCAAAACCCGGTCTACATTTTGCAAAAGAGTAATATAAAAATATTTATTCTCCCAGGAGGGGCGCTCCCCCTTTTGGACGGACCGATAGCCCGATGGAATTTGCACCCCCAATTCCTCAAAAGAGTTGGTGTAAACCCCATTGGCCATGTGGTACGCTTCCTCTGCATCCTTGAGATGCTTGCTTAAGATAAACGCTTCTGACAACCGCGCCCGCTCCACCGCATATTGATACTGCGGCAAAGCAATGGCAGATAGGATGCCAATGATAAGAACGACGACTAATAATTCAATGAGCGTAAAGCCGCCTACATATCTTCTCCTTGCGTCATTCCCGAAGGAGTGGCGGCCCGCAGGGTTCGGGAATCTCGTCGTGTTTTTAAGAGGCTGAGATCCCCGAGCGTTGCACGCCGCAACCCCGGGGATGACGACATTAAATAGACGGCCTAATCGGCCCGTAGAGAAGTTTTTCATAGTGGGGTTCCTTTTTTGATAAATTTTG
>CAVHDF010000024.1:0-22861 GCA_963634865.1 Eggerthellaceae bacterium | reverse complement strand
CAAAATTTATCAAAAAAGGAACCCCACTATGAAAAACTTCTCTACGGGCCGTTTAAGCGGCTTATTTAATGTCGTCATCCCCGGGGTTGCGGCGTGCAACGCTCGGGGATCTCAGCCTCTTAAAAACACGACGAGATTCCCGAACCCTGCGGGCCGCTACTCCTTCGGGAATGACGTAGCGAGAGGATATTTGCGCGGCTTTACGCTCATTGAACTTCTCGTCGTTGTTCTCATCATCGGCATACTCTCCGCGGTGGCCTTGCCACAATACCAAAAGGCCGTGATGAAGAGCAAAATGACACAAGGTTTTGTTACGTTGCGGGCCATTGACACGGCTCAAGAGGAATATTTTTTAGCCAACGGAGTGTATAGTGATGACCTGGATAATTTGAGCATTTCAGTGGACAAAACAATGCTTTCCTGTAAGAATGGCGAGACTGGAAGATTTTGCCAAGTTTGGGTTGCCGAGGGGTTAGCTATGGAGCTGGTTTTGACCAGGATCAAACAATCGGACCTCTTGCGTTGTCTAGCTGCTAATTCCCGTGCAGAACAAATCTGTGCCTCTTTCGGCGGGACCAAATTCAGGGAACAGGCCGGCATTAGCTACTATGCTATTCCCTATAAATATTAATACTTTTCCGGGGAATCTTTGAAAGGACCAAAACGCTTGCCAGCGCGGGTTTGCACATAGAAATAGGCTAAGGTTTTTTCGTACAGCGCCGGGCGGTTGGTCCTGCGTAAAATATAATCCAGCCGGATTTGCCGGTAATGCGGGGGCAGGGCGCAAAAATTTTTCCACAGCACAGGGTCAGCTTGCAGTCGCGTCAATATATCCTGCGGAATTTTTAATTTTTCCTCTAAATCCGGCAGCGTTACTTGTCCGGCCGGGGTCATTTGCCCCTTAGCTATAGCCAAGCGCGCATGGTGCTTGTTGAGCTCACTCCAGCCGCTGCCTGGGCGGCGCGGGGTCCAGCGGCGGCAAGCGAAATCCGCATCGTACTTTTTAATCACGCCGTCTATCCAGCCAAAGCAAATGCCCTCTTGCACCGCGTCGCCGTAATCCAGGCACGGCAACCCCGTACTTTTATGCGGGAACAAAAGCCAAATTTCTTTTTCGGTTGCGTGGTGCATTTGCAGCCAACGGCGCCATTGGGCGCGGTCGGTCGGATAGAACGTGGGGATTTTTTGCATAGCTACATAGTAGCAAATCCGCGGCTTTTGTGTGTGCGGTGGCAAATTTAATAAAATATAAATAAATACAAAGTGAAAAATTATGCCCACCGCCATGAAAGAAGATTATTACGAGATTTTAGGTATCAGCCGCACCTCCAGCGAGACGGAGATTAAATCCGCTTTTCGCCGCCAAGCCATGAAGTATCACCCGGACCGCAACCCCGGCGACAAACAGGCCGAAGAACAATTCAAAAAAGTCAACGAGGCTTTTTCGGTTTTGTCCGACCCGCAAAAGAAACAAATGTATGACCAATACGGCCACGACGGCGTCAATGCCGGCGCGGGTGGTTTTGGCGGGTTTAATGCCTCCGGCTTTGCCGACGCCAGTGATATTTTCAGCTCGGTATTTGGCGATATTTTTGGCGGCGGTTTTGGTGCGCGCGGCGGCCAACCCCGCGCCCAACGCGGTGAAGATTTAAAAGTGGATGTGGATCTGACCTTGGAACAGGCCTACAGCGGTTTAGAAAAAGAAGTGGAATACACCCGCGTGGACCGCTGCGCCGTTTGCGGCGGCACCGGGGCCGAAGAGGGCAGCCAAGTGAAAACCTGCCGCTCCTGCAACGGCACGGGCAGCGTGGTCTACCGGCAAGGCTTTTTCAGCATGCGCCAGACCTGCCCCGATTGCGGTGGCAAAGGCCAAGTGGTGGAAAAACCGTGCAAGAAATGCCGCGGCAGCGGGGTAGAACACGTGAGAGAAAAAATCACGGTCAAAATTCCCTCCGGCGTACGCACCGGGGTGACGCTGCGCGTATCCAACGGGGGCGACATTGGCGTCAACGGTGGCGGGTACGGGGACTTGTATGTGGAAATGCACGTGGCCGAGCATAAAATTTTTCAGCGCGACGGAGACAACTTACTCATAGACGCGCAGATTACCTATCCGCAAGCGGTGCTGGGCGGCAGTGTGAAAGTGCCGACCATTGAAGGCAAAGAGCTGGAAGTGAACATTCCCAAAGGCACCCAGTTCAATCAAGTGATTAAAATGCAGGGCTGCGGTATGCCGCGCTTAGGCAAAAAAGGTTTTGGCGATTTGCTGATTACCGCCAAAATTGCCGTGCCCAAAAGACCTTCCGCCAAAGAAAAAGAATTGTTGGAAGCGCTGGCCAAGGAAACGGGCGGCGTAAAAAAGAGCTTTTTTGAAAAGCTGTTTGACTAAGTCTTTCAATGATAAAAAAAGCACAAGGCCGTTGGTTGGGTCTTGTGCTTTTTTTGCCAAATAGCAGGGGGACATCAGTTTCCGCTTGTGCAGTGAAAACTCACATCCCCCTGTCCCCCATGTGGTCAACGACGGATGTCCGTCGTGTGATATTGAAAAAAGGTGTGCGCTAACTTTCCACATATATATTTTATGGATTTGGCTGTCCACCCGCAAGCGTGGAAAAGGGTTAGATTTTAGGGTCGCTCCGTCGGAGCGTCTAACCCTGTGATTTTTGGCGGCAGGCTAGCCTTTTTTAAAAGGGTTGCACTATGTTTTTTTTTTGATAAATTTTATTTGAAAGAGGTTTGCGAGGGAAAAAGGAGCTTTTTATGAAAAATGTTTCTAGGAGCCGTTTAGGCGGCTTTACGTTGATTGAGTTGTTGGTGGTTGTATTGATTATCGGCATTTTGTCCGCTATTGCTTTACCGCAATATACTGTGGCGGTGGAAAAAGCCCGCGCCGCCGAAGCCTTGGTTAACCTAAGAAATGCACAACAAGCGGTGGTTATCAAAAGCTTAGAGCAGCCGGATCCATACACTTCGTGGGTCCCTAGGGAATTCATAGAAATGGGGGGAGGCCATTGGTGTGATGATGCTACGTATCTGACAAAATATTTTGCTTATTTTTTTGAAGATCCCACAATTGTATATGCTGTTCGTGAACAGGCCGTTTCTTGCGATGGCAATAGTGCAGATGATTACTTGCTGACATTGTATACCCCTTACAATGGGACAACAGATTGGCAAACGGATAAAGATTGTGAAGTGCGAAGCGCTTTGGGGGCCAAGGTATGTAATGTGCTAAAAGGGCAAGGATTTAATGTAATAGATTAATCGTTGAGACTATAAAAAAGCCGCCTCGTTGAGGCGGCTTTTCTGTGCGGACAAACTTATTTCTTATAGGCCATGCAGCAGTTGCCCAACATGCATGTTTGGCAAGCGTGTTGGCCCTGCTGTTTGTGGGCCACGGCGGCCAAGAGCTTCCCGGCAAAATCCGTCAGCGTCGGGTCGCGCGCGCCCAGCACCAGCAAGATGTCGCCCGGCTGCGCCGCTGCGGCCATATCGGCCAAGATTTCCTCGCGGCAGGGGTTAAAGTCCGCGGCCACGCCGTTATTCTTTAAGCCGTCCACCACGCTTTTGCTGGTTACGCCGGCCGGCACCGTGCCGCCGGGATAATAGACCTCGGTAATCCAAATATGGTCTTCTTTGCCAATGCACTGGCTTAGATTTTCCACAAATTCCGGCGTGAGCATTTTGATAGACGTAAAGGCATGCGGTTGGTAAAAAGCCAGCACCCGTTTGCCGCGCAAGTGCGCCGCGTCAATCGTGGCGTGCAGTTTGTGCGGGTTGTGGGCAAAGTCGTCAATCACTTCAATTTGGTTGTAGCTGCCGATAGAGGCAAAACGGCGCGCAATGCCGGAGAATTTTTCCAGCGCGGCCGCTGCCGTGGGCAAATCTACCCCGCATTCCAGCGCGGCGGCTACCGCGGCGGTGGCGTTGGCTACGTTGTGCAAGCCGGGGATATTCAAGTGAAATTTTTGCCCGTTGATCACAAAGTCCGAGCCAAAACCGTTGGCGCGGATGTCCTCGGGGTGGATGTCCCCGTGGTGCAGGCCAAAGGTTTTGCAGCCCGCTCCGGCCGCTTTCAAATTGTCCTCTTCCACATTGACGATGGCCTTCTGGCAATTTTTGACAAATTGCGTAAAGAACCCTTGCAGCACGTCAATCTCTTTGTGGTCCTTGCGCAGGTTTAAGCACAGGCCCAAGTACGGGTGATATTTGACGATAGAGCCGTCGCTCTCGTCGGCCTCAATGACCAACAAATCCGAGGCGCCTTTGTACACGTTGCCGAAAACGCCCTGCTCTTTTTGCAACGACAAAATGGCCGCCCCCGTGATGACGGACGGGCTTTTGCCCGCGTAGGCCAAAATTTCATACACCATGGCGGTGGTGGTGCTTTTGCCGCTGGTGCCGGACACGGCAATGGTGCGGTGCTCGGCCACGTGTTTAGCCAATAGCTCAGAGCGGTGCATGGTGGGGATATCTAATTCTTTCGCTTTTTGCAGCTCCGGGTTGTCCGTTTCAATGGCGGAGGAAAGGATGACCAAATCGGTGTCTTTATCCAGGCCGCTGCCGTCTTGCGGGTAGAGTTTTATGCCCAGTTTTTTGAGGTAATCCCACAGGGCCAAATCGGTATAGCCTTTGCTGATCAAGCGGTCGGACCCGGTGACCGTGTCCCCGCCCATGGCGTGCAGCTGCGCCAATGCGCTCATGCCCACGCCGCCAATGCCTATAAAGTGTATTTTCATGCGATGACTTCCTTTTTAGCAGATTTTAAAATAGTTTTTGCATAATCAGACATGGTGTAAAACCCGGCCGGCTGTTTGACCAGCCACGCCGCCACATCCACCGCCGAAGCGGCAAACAAATCCCGGTCCAAGGCCTCGTGCTTTAAGACGATTTTGTCATACGCGCCGCACAAGGTTAAAATATGCGTGCCCGGGGTATTGCCAAAGCGTTCGTACGAAATGCGCTCCTGCGGCAAATTGATAAGCTCAGCCAACTTTTTGGCCGTGCCGGAGGGGGCGTCTTTCTTTTGCGTGTGATGAATCTCATGCAAATTCATTTCATACCCATGGTACATCTGGGCGGCTTTTTTGAGCAATTCGCCAAAAAAGTAAACGCTCAGGCTGACATTGGGCGCGTAGAAGAGCGGAATTTTGTGCTCTTCTTGCATTTGGAACAAAAACCGCTCGGGCAAATTGGTGGTGCCGATGAGGCAGGCGGCCTTGTGTTCCTTGGCCCAGTTAAAAGCGTCTTGGGCCCCTTGCGGAGAGGAAAAATCAATAATGATGTCGCCCTCTAAACCAAAGCCGTCCCCGGGCTCCCGCCCGCCGGCCAGGGTCAGCCCCAGCTGCGGCTTGGCTTGAATAATGCGCGCGACGGCCTTGCCCATTTTGCCGTTGGCGCCGTTGATGATGACGCGTTTCACAGGTATTTCTCCAATAAAAGCTCAATGATTTGGCGCGCGTTCATCGCCGCGCCTTTGAGCAAGTTGTCAAAGGTTACAAAATAGTGGATGATGTTGGGCTCTTCCAAATCCCGCCGCAGCCGGCAGGCGTACGTGGTTTCCTGCCCGGAGGCCTCTTTGGGCGTAATGATTTCCTCGCGGTATTGCAGGTGCGGGAAAGCGTTCCAAAGTTGTTTGACTTGCGCAATGTCAAAGGCCTCTTGCGCCTTGACGGTGATGCCCAAACTGTGCGAATTTTCCACCGCTACGCGCACCGTGTGCGGATAGACTTTAATATGCGGCAGGTCTAAAATTTTGCGGGTTTCGTAAATGCCTTTTAATTCTTCGGAAGTGTAGCCGCTTTCCTGTATAGAGCCAATGAGCGGCACGCAGTTGTTCTCATATAAAGAGCCGGGGGTGTGGAATTCCTCCAGCAACTTTTTCCCACCGCCGCTAATGGCCTGATAAGAGCAAAAGAAAGCCTCGGTCAAATGATAATGTTTCATCAACGGGGCCAACGTCATGACTAGACCGGTGGTGGTACAGTTGGGGCTGGCAATTAGCTGCGTGGCCGGGGTGATGGCCTGCGGGTTAATCTCCGGGATGACCAGAGGCACGCCTTGGTCCAAACGGTATTGTGAAGACATATCCACAATGTAGCGTACGCGGTCCTTGATTTGCTGGTACAGTTTGACGCTGTCGGGGTTATCCGTGCATAAAACCGCCGCGTCCAACGCCGGGATTTCATCCTGCCGTCCAAAAAGTTTCGTTTCAAAAGGAATTTTGATTTTTTTAAATTCTTGTTGCAGCGTCCGGCCCACTACGCCGTTGGCGCCGATAATTCCTACTGTTTTCATAACTGCTCCTAAATAAGTAAATCTGCGGGCGTTTTTTTCAACGCTTCGTCCACTTTCTTTTTGTTCTCCGCCGCCACCGGGCCCAGCGGCAGACGCACGGCTTCGGTTCCTATCCCCCGTTGGGACAGGGCATATTTTACGCAGGTGGGATTGGTTTCCAAATAGCACGCTTGAATCAAGGGCAAGGTCTGTTTAAAAATGTCAAAGGCCTTTAGGGTTTTCCCCTGTTGCCACGCTTTGTAAATTTGCACAAAGGCCGGAGCCAATACATTGGCTGCCGCGCTGATAATGCCTGCGGCGTTTAAAGATAAATGCTGTAAAAATAAATCGTCATTGCCGCACAAGAGGTCCAATCGTCCGGCAAATTGCGTGGCCAAGGTGCTCAAGCGGGCGGCGTCGTAATCGGCCTCTTTGACCGCCTGAATTTGCGGTACCTGCTGCAACAGCTGCTCCACGACGCTCAGCGGCAATTTTTGTCCGGTGCGCCCCGGAATGTGATACAGCACAATCGGCGCGCCCAGCTGCCCGGCCAGGCGGTAATGCTTTATCAGCCCGGACGGATTGGGTTTATTGTAATACGGGGTGACAATGAGCACACCGTCGGGCTGATGTTTGAGGGCGGCTTCGGTATTTTGCAGCATGGTGCGGGTGCAGTTGGTGCCCGTGCCAATCAATACTTTGACGCGGTGATTGATTTGCTTCATCGCCATGCAGAGCAGCTCGTCTTTTTCGGCTTCGTCCAAAGTGGCCGCTTCGGCGGTGGTGCCCAGCAGGACCACGCCGTCTATGCCCGCGGCGATTTGCTTTTCCAGCAAGGTTTCTAAGGCTTTAAAATCGGTTTTTCCTTCTTTGGTAAACGGTGTGGCCAGTGCGGTATAAATTCCCTTAAACATAATTCTCCCCGGGGGCGGTTTCGGCGCCCTGCTCAAAATTATTTTACCATTAATTGCTATAATGAAGTGAGATTTTAAGTAAGGGGGATGTATGGAAGAAAATAAAGAGAATTTGCAGCAGACCGACACCCAGCCTACGGTGCCGGCCTCTCCCACGAATTGGGAACAAAAATTAGCCTCGCACGAAAAGACGGCCTCTGCGTTTGACCCCGAGCCGCAAACGCAGACGCAAACCCAAACCCAGAATACGCAGACCCAACCCCAGCCCCAAACGCAAACATTGCCTGCGCCGGAGTCGGAAGTGTTTGCTTCTCATCATCCGCTCTCCCAACCGCAGCCCCAGCCGAAAGGGCCCGGTGGCTTTTGGTTCTTTTTATTGCTGCTGGCTTTTTGTATGGCCACTTTTTGCGGGGTGTATCTGACGGTCAAACCCGGCGTGAGCTGCCCGGCCCAATCGGCCGACGGGGCCAAGAGCTTTTCTTTGGCTGCGGGCAAAAAATCTTCCGGTGAGGGGTTAGCCTGGATTAAGGTGCGCGGCGTCATTGCCGAGGAAGATAACCAAAGCCCGTTCAGCCGTCCTTCCGGCGCGTCGTACATTTCCAAGCGCATCCGCGAAGCCGCCAAGGACAAAGCAGTCAAAGCCATTGTATTGGACATCAATTCCCCGGGCGGGACGGTGGCCTCGGTGCAGGATATTTACAGTGAGATTTTAAACGCCAAAAAACAAGGTAAAAAAGTGGTGGCGCTGTTTCGCGATGTGGCGGCCAGCGGAGCTTTTTATATTGCCATGGCGGCCGACAAAATCGTGGCCGAACCGGGCACCATTACCGGCTCGGTCGGCGTGATTATGCAGGCTGGCAATGTGGTGGGCTTGTTTAATAAATTAGGCATTGAAGTCACCCCCATTACCTCGGGCAAATACAAAGACATCGGCTCTGCCTACCGCCCGATGACGGACGCGGAAAAAGCCATTTTGCAGGATATGGTCAACGATACTTATTCCCAGTTTTTTGCCGCGGTCAAGGCGGGCCGCCCCCAAGTGAAGGCGGAGAATTTGGCAGAATATACCGACGGCCGCGTTTTTACCGGCCAGCGCGCTTATAATTTGGGCTTTGTAGACAAATTGGGCGGTGAGGAAACAGCGCGCCTTTTGGCGGGCGAATTGGCGGGACTCAAAGACCCTAAGGTGCTCAGCCCCAAGAGCGAAGGCCTGCGGGAATTGATTTTCTCCTTTGGCTCGGGCCTGGAAGGCAAAAGCTTAACCAAACAACTGCAAAGCATGCAGAGCCCCAGCGTGTCTTATCTGTGGGTGTATTAAGGAGCGCATATGTTCTCTTTAGTCAAAGCTTATTTTGCCTATACCAAAGACCCTTCCGCGGCCTTGCGCAACCTGGTGGAGCAACGCCGTTTCGGCGCGGCGGCTGCCGGGTATGCCTTGGCGGCCTTGTGCTGGGTGGTCTTTTTTCACATGGGCGACGCCTTGAGCGCTTGGGGGTTGGTGTGGAATTTCCTCTTCTTCTTTTTACTGGAGAGCACCCTGGGGTATTTATGGGCGGCCTTGTCCGGGTTGTTTTTAAATTTCCTGTCTGATGGCAACGGCTCTTCGTCATTATTTATGTTGATGGGCGTATCCGGCGTGGTGCAAGGGTTGCTGCTGTGCTTTGCCCTGTGGGCGCAAACGGCTCCGTGGTTGTCTTCGCTGGCGCCGCTGGCCGTAGTGGTCACGCTGGGTCTGCGCTTGATTTTTGTGGTGTGCGGCGCGGCCCGGGCGATGAAAACGCCGGCCGGGCGGGTGCTGGGCGCGCTGAGCTTTGCCTTGGTGCCTGTGGCGGCCTTGGGGCTGCTGGCGGTGGGCGGCTTGGTGTGGCTGGCCATGCTGTAGTTTATCCCCTTATTTTTAAGCCCCGGCTTTTAGCCGGGGCTTTTTTGTCGGCGGTTGGAATGGGTGCTTTCTTTTATGCTAAAATATACTTACCGGTAGGTAAAATATGAAAAAAGAAACCAAACTTTTAAAACAAGACCGCGCTGTGCGCGAGCAGCAAATGTGCCAGCACATCAAAGACGCGGCGTTTAAACTGATGGCCGAAAAGGGGATAGACGGCGTTTCCATGCGGGAAATTGCCGAAAAGGTGCACGTCACCAAACCGGTGCTGTACTATTATTTCAAGGACAAAGAGTCTCTCTGCTTGGCCATTATACAGGAGTGCAGACAAAAGTTTGACGATTTGTTGAAAAAATCCTTGGCCAAAAATGAGCCCGTTGCCAAATTGTTGGGGCAACTGCTGGAGCGGCATTTGGAATTTTTCCAGGATGACCCACGCAACTCTAAGTTCGTCATCAATATGATTGCTTATATTTTGAGCAATAAAACCAAGCCCCTCCAGGGGGAAGAGCGCGAAGATGCGCTGCGGGAACTTTTTACCCACGCCGCCCGCCGCGGCGAAGTGGCCGAAAAAGGCCTGCCTGAGTTGGAAAGCTTGGTGCATGCCTTGCATCTGCAAATTATGTTGTGCGCTTATGTGCAGACGTACCGTCAAGACGTACTGCCCAAACACAAAGAAGTCGTTTACACCAAGGCCTTTGTGAACCGCCTAGCCCAAATTATTATCTTGGGCATTAACGAATATTATAAGGGAAAGAAGAAATAAGATGAATAAAATGATACTCGGCTGTGCCGCCTGCCTGTTGGCTGCGGCGCCTGTGCTGGCTGCTCCTTCCGCCAAAGACCCCGCTTCGGATTTGTTTAAAGAGCGGGCGGAAGTGGCCGGCGAAAAAATATCCATCAAGCAAGCCATTGATTTGGCCTTGCAAGACAGCTATCAAATTATAGATGCTGCCAAAACGCGGGAAATTTACCAAGCCAAACTCAAAGAGGCGCAGTCCTCTTTTTACCCGACCGTGAGCCTGACCGGCACCTATGGCCGTGCTTTGAAAAAAGCCCGCATGCCCATTGGGGACACGCTGCTGGAAGTGGGCAAGAACAACACCTTTTCCGCCTCGGCGGGGTTGAACTATATCCTCTGGTCTGGCGGCCAAGTGCGTAACAACGCCAAACTAGCCGGCGTGCAGGCGGACGAAAGCTTGTACCAGTACAAACACACCCAAAGCTTGGTGACGCAGCAAGTGGTGAAATTCTGCTACGACATTATTTATGCGTCTGCGCTGATTCGCGTGCAAGAGGAATACTTAGACATTGCCAAACAGCATTTGGCCGAGACGCGCGCCCGCTACCGCGAGGGTTTGTCCAGCAATTTGGACGTACTGAACCAAAAGGTGCAGGTGGAAAACATTGAGCCGCAAGTCATGCAGGCCAAAAAGAATTTTGAGCTGGGTAATTTGTATTTGCGCCAAATCTTAAACCGGGACCCGGAGGACGATATTTACCTGACCTGGACGGAAAAAGATTTGCGCGTACCGCCCACGCCGCCGCTGGACGAGTTGTATGCCTTGGCGATGAAGTACCGCCCCGAGCTGGTGATGAGCAAACTGGCGGTGGATGCGGCGCATTACAGCATTCAAATTGCCAAGTCCGGCCATATGCCCGTGCTGGCGTTGACGGCCGACTACAGCTACAACGCGTATACCGACAACGGTTTCCCGCGGCACCGCAACCAGTATTACTGGGCCAGCAATGCGGGGCTGTCGTTAAATATCCCGCTGTTTGAGGGATTTAAAATTTCCTCGCAAGTCACCCAGCAGGAGTTGGCGTACGAACAGGCCGTGGCCGCGTACAAGAACAAACTCAAAAATGTGCGCATCCAGGTTAAGGATGCTTACCTGAATTTGGAAGAGGCCAAAAGCCGCATAGAGGCCACGCGCGGCGTGGTGCAACAAGCGCGTGAAAATTTGAACGCGCAAATGCTGCGCTACCGCAACGGATTGTCCAGCCGGTTGGAGCTCAACGACGCCACCGCCAATGTGAACGATTCGGATTTGCAATACGTGCAGGCCGTGTACGATGCGGTCATTGCATTGTCGGATTTGAAATATGCCGTAGGAGTAGAGGTTTCTTTATATGAAAAAAAAGACAATTAAACATTTAAACTATGCGCTGGTGGCGCTGGTGATTTTTATTTTGGTGGGGCTGCTTTTCCGCGGCGACCCGTCCAAAAAGGTGTTGGGCTCGGTGCCGATGGATGTGTTTACGGTGCAGACCGATACGGTGCAAAAGCGGGATTTAAAAGAACGCCTGCTGATGTCGGGCAGCGTGAAAGCCCAAGAGGAAGCCGTGCTTTACCCGCGTGTAGAGGGCAAGCTGCGCAAAAACCTCTTGCGCGAAGGCGATCATGTAAAGCGCAATCAGACCGTTTCTTTGATTGAGCGCGATGAAGTGGGCGCGGTGTATGAGCCGGTGGTGGTGCCCTCCACCATTACGGGCGTGGTGGGCCGCGTGTACTTGGACCCCGGCGAGAACGTGACCAAAAGCACTCCGGTAGCTTTGGTGGTCAACCAGCAAACCGTGCGCATCACGGCCGACATCCCGGAGCGTTACATCGGGCAAATTTACAAAGGGCAGACCGCACTGTTGCGCGTAGACGCTTTGCCGGGGCAAGATTTTGAAGCCAAGCTCAATATCATCAGCCCGGTGGTGGATTCCATGAGCCGCTCCGTGGCGGTGGAATTTGTGGCAGACAATGCCAAAGGCTTGCTCAAATCGGGTATGTTTGCCAAGTTAGACATTGCCTTGGCTGAGAAAAGAAATGCCAACAGCTTGGCCAAAACCAGCGTTTATACCGACGAAGCCACAGCCCAGCGCTATGTGTTCGTGCCGTCTGAAGACGGACAAACGGCGCATCGCCAAAATGTGGTGGTGGGTTTTGAAAACAACGACTATGCCGAAATTGCCCAAGGCCTGCAAGCGGGACAAAAAGTGATTGCCTTTGCCTATGGCCTTAAAGACGGCAGCAAGATTCATATTAAATAGGGTTTTTATGCAAGAGAACGAACAACAGCAACAAGCCGCACGGGAAGCGGCGCGCAAGGGCGGATTTTCCGCAGTGTTTATCAAACGCCCGGTGCTGACGATTATGCTTTCATTGTCCCTGGTTATTTTGGGCTTGATGGCCTACCGCAGCATGGGGGTGGGGCTGTACCCGAACGTGGACGTGCCCTATGTGCTGGTGCAAACCACATTGGCCGGCGCCAGCTCGGAGGAAATGGAAACTTCCGTCAGCAAAGTAATTGAAGAGTCCGTCAACCAAATTGAAGGTATTGATGAGCTGCAAAGTATCAGCACGGAAGGCATTTCGCTGGTGGTGGTCAAGTTTGAGCTGGACAAAGACCGCGACGTCGCCGCGCAGGAAGTGCGTGACAAGGTGGACTTGATTACCAATGATTTGCCCGACGGCACCGACCGCCCGATTATTATGAAATTGGATGCGGATTCTTTCTCTGTGCTTAACGTGGTGGTGTCTGGTGAGCGTGATATTATTGACTTGACGGAAATCGCCAAAAAGAGAGTCAAGGAAAATATTGAAAACATCCGCGGCGTGGGCTCGGTCAGCATTGTGGGCGGACGCGAGCGGGAAGTGCACGTTATCGTCAATCCGTTTAAATTGTATTCGTTGGGGCTGTCCATTAAGTCGGTCAAAGAGGCGTTGCAAAACCAAAACGTGGAAATGCCCGGAGGCCGCGTGGAGCAGCAACACCGCGAGTACAGCTTGCGCATTTTGGGCCGCATGCCCGATGTGGCCTCGTTTAATGATGTGTTCGTCGCGCGCAAAAATGGGGCAGCCATTAAAATTTCTGACATTGGCTATGCCGAAGATTCCGGCGAATACGATAGAGAATCTACATACTTAAACGGCCGCCGCGCCGTGACGCTGGAGATCAAAAAACAGTCCGGCACCAATACGCTGGCCGTCATTGAAGCCGTCAAGGAAAAGCTGGCCGTTATCGGCCCGACTTTGCCTAAGGATATTCAACTTTCCTTGATGATGGACCAGTCCGGCACCATTCGCGCTTCGGTCAATACCGTGTTAGAGCACTTGATTTTGGGCGGTATCTTGGCCGGGATCATGGTGTTGGTTTTTATGGGGTCGCTGCGTTCCACCTTTATTGCCTTTTTGGCTATGCCTATCTCTATCATTGGTTCGTTCTTGTTTATGAATATGATGGGCTTTACCATTGACTCCATGACGCTGCTGGGGTTGACGGTGGCCGTAGGTATTGTGATTGACGACGCCATCGTGATGTTGGAAAACATTTACCGCCACATGGAGAAGTATAACAAAACCCCGCTGCAAGCCGCATTGGACGGCTCGCGCGAGATTACCTCCACCGTGGTGGCGACCACGCTGTCTATTTTGGTCATTTTCCTGCCGCTGGCGTATATGGATGGCATTGTGGGCCGTATCGTACGCAACTACGGTATGACGGTGGTATTTGCCATTGCGCTGTCTGGGTTGGTCGCATTAACGCTGACCCCGATGTTGTGCGCCAAAATGTTAAAAAAGAAAGACGGCAAAAACCGCTTGGACCAAGCCGTGGACAAAATTAATGATGTGTTGGTGGATGCTTACATTCCTATGCTTAAGTGGTCCATTACGCACCGCAAAATCATGGTGGCTTTGTCCGTGCTGAGCGTGGCGGCGCTCATCCCCATGATGAAAATCGTGGGCGGGGAATTCTTCCCGCAGGATGACAGCGGAAAAATCCAAATCAGTGTAGAGGCCCCTGTGGGTACCAGCTATGCCGATACGCAAAAGATCTTGATGCAGATTGAGGACGACATCCGCCGTATGCCGTATGTGAAAGACGTGCTTATTTCCGCCGGCGTGGGCGAGAACAGCTTTGCCAGTTCCAGCCCCAGCAACCAGGGCAATATCCGCTTTGAGTTGCAGGACCGCAAAACGCGCAAAGGCATCACCACGGCCAAATATTTGGATTTGACCCGCCAACTGATGAAGAAATACGAGGGCCTTAAAACCAGCTCGTACATCGTGTCCGACGGCCCCGGCGGCAGCCGCAAGGAAGTGCAGTTTGTGATTTCCGGCCCGGACATTGACAAGCTGACCGAATACGGCCATGCCGTGTTGGATAAATTGCGCCAAGACCCGCGCTTTATTGACTTGGACCTGTCCTTGGATTTGGCCAAGCCGGAATACCGTGTGGTCATCAACCGCGAAAAAGCGCACGACATGGGCGTGAGCGTAACTGATATTGCCTCGGCCTTGCGCACCATGGTGGGCGGTGAAGATGACATCACCAAATACAAAGAAGGCGATGAACTCTACGAAGTGCGCATCCGCGTGGGGGAACAATACCGTGACACCAAGGAAGCCGTCAGCGCTTTGATGGTGCCCAGCAAGGTGGAGGGACAAGAGGGCATCGTCCGCTTGGACAGTGTGGCTGCCATTGAAGAAGGCTTAGGCCCCAACCAAATTGACCGCCTCAACCGCCAACGCCAAATCACGGTAGAGGCCAACTTAAACGGCTTGGATATGCGCACCGCCATGAGCATTGTGCGTCAAGCGTTTGATTCGCTGGGCGTATCGGGTGAGTACACCGGCGGTTTAAGCGGCAGCTCCAAAGAAATGGGGCGTATGTTTACCTCGTTCTTAATGGCGTTTGTGTTGGCGTTCTTGTTTAAGTACATGATTTTGGCCGCCCAGTTTGAGAATTATTCTCACCCGGTGGCAATTATCGTGTCTTTGCCGTTGACCATTCCGTTTGCGGTGCTCTCACTGCTCATTACGGGGCAGACGCTGAATATTTTCAGCTTGCTGGGCTTGTTTATGTTGATTGGCGTGGTTAGCAAAAACGCCATTTTGCAGACGGACTACACCGACCAGCTGCGCGCCCGCGGATACGGCCGTACCAATGCCATTTTGCAGGCCAACCGCGTGCGCTTGCGTCCCATTCTGATGACGACGCTGACCCTGGTGGTGGGCGTGGTGCCGATGTTGATTTCCAACGGAGAGGGCGCCGAGTCCCGCCGCAGTTTGGCCATTGTCATCGTCGGCGGACAGGCTTTGTCTTTGCTCATTACGCTGCTGATGACCCCCGTTACGTATATCTTAATGGATAAATTCGGTGCGTGGGTCAATTGGAAGCTGCGCGGTATCCCCATACCGGCCGACAAAGACCAAGCGGTGATTTTGCCGGAAGTCCCGGCGGATTAAAAGAAGTTTTATGTAACACAAAAGGCCCGCATTCCGCGGGCCTTTTTCATCTTTTTCTTCCGGGCGGAAAAGTAGGCAAAAGGCTGCCATTATTTTTGTGTCCTTTTCTCCTGGGCAGAAAAGGACCAAAAGGCCCCGCGGGTCTGTGGAGCATAAAAAGTAAAATTTTTCTTAGTCCGCCTTTAACTCGCCGCTTTATAGCGGCTCAGACAAAAAGCGGATTTTGTTGTAAATTTTATTTTTTATAGATGCTCCGATGGCCGCTGTGTGAACGGCCTTGCCTCTTACGCCGTCACCCTGGAAGGTCGGTGTTCAGGGTCCGTCGTTACAAAACAAGAAAGCGGTAGAGATCCTGGACTAGGACACTCCAAGATGACCTTGTTTATTTAATAACTGCCTTGCCGCTCCATCTAAGTCATCATTCCCGCGGTGGCGGCCCGCAGGGTCGGGAATCTCAACCTCATGGTTGTTCGTCTTTTGCCGTTAATAAAACAAGGGGTCATCCTGAAAGGTTGTAGCTTAAGGATCTTCCATTTTTCTAGTAGTGGTTTTTGCTTTTATTAGGTAAACAACTATGGGAAAATGGAAGATGCTGAGCAGCGGCACCTCAGCATGACCCTGATTTTATAAACGGCGAAAGCGGTTGAGATCCCCGATACAAACACTCGGGGATGACTTATTTGATGAACGGCTTTTGCCGTTTATTTTTGTTTTGTCGTCGTAGAAGTTGGCACCGCAATTTAAAACACTTGCCTAATGTTTTTTTTTTGCTAAATTTTGCGTATACGCAAAATTTAGCAAAAAAGGAACTCATTATGAAAAATCGTTCTACGGGCCGTTTAGGCGGTTTTACGTTGATTGAACTATTAGTCGTTGTTCTCATCATCGGCATACTTTCTGCGGTGGCATTGCCACAGTATACAACGGCCGTGGAGAAAAGCCGCGTTACGGAAGCAGTGCAAAATATGCAAACTATCTTTAAACAATTGGACGAATATTTGCTGGCTAACGGGAGCTTTAAAAATAACGATGGCTGGGATGTTTGGTACCGAGAGGTGTTTGACTCTTCTTCCGTCAAACCTAACTGTGAAATGGAATCTGGGGAGCTTGGACATAGATGCGATGCAAAGAATTTTCGCTATGAAGTATATGTTAACAGTGACTCTCCTTCTTACATCGTGGCCTATAGAAAGACGGGGGAGTATACCTTGAACTGCAATATGAAATCAGAATGTTGGTGTTATACGGATAATACGCCGCTGGGCGAAAAGATCTGTAAACAGTTTGAGGCGCAAGGTTGGGACGTTACGGAGGGGCCCTACTGATTTATATGTGGTGAATTCAACTTGTTTTCTGGGTCCTGTGGTCCCTGATGTTTTGGGACCAAGGGCCCTTGTTATTTTGGGGTATTTTTGACATACTATAAATATGAAACCATTGTCTAAAATCATTTCCTGCTGTTTATCTTGTTGTTTGCTGGCGGGCTCGCTCCCGCTGAGCGCGCAGGGGTTTCGTCCCTCTTTTTCCCAAAAGTCCTCTCAAACCGACCCGCTGTTGGGCCAATTGCAAGCGCAGGCCTTTATCCGCCAACCGCAGCAAACGGTGCAGGCTTTATCGGCCCAGTATGAACGCAGTGGCGTGGTGGACGGCCGTGCTTTGACCGCTATTTTATTTGACCAAAAATACATCACCACATTAACCCAAGAAGAAGCCGAGGAGCTGATTTACTTGGCTTCTGTACTTCAAGAGCCGGACACGGTGGTAGAGCAACAGTTGCTGCGTGTGGCGCTGACCCCGCTGAAGGATTATTACGAGGACGACGACATGGCGTTGAAAGGTTTTTATTCTTTGGTGGCAGCCGCTTTGGGACACAATGTGTGGATGTCCCGCCAAGTGGAGGAATGGGCTTTTGCGCAGATTAATGAGGCCGCTTATTCCGCCGGAACCGGCCGGCGCGGAGCTTGGGCGGCGGTGGTGCTGGGGTATTTGGCCGTGCCGGATGAAACGGACGTTTGGTCCGCTGTCCGTCGGGATAAATTTGAGATGCGTTTGGAGCAGCAGCTGCACCGTTTTGACTGGCTCAAAGATGTTCAGACCGATTACAAAATGCGTGGCGTAAAAAATGTTTTCGGCGCCAGCAATCAGGGCGTGTTGATTTCTTTGTTTACGCAAGCCAACAGCTTTTTTGCCATGAAAGATGACGACGGCTTTTTAAAACAAATGGTCAGCGCAGGCGGATTAAACCCCGTCGGCCGCGCTTTGTTGACCAACGAAGAAAATGCCCCCGGCCGCTTTTCCAACGACGGCGAAAGCTTTTATCTGCATTCCCCCACTCCGGGGACGGACGGAAAGGGACACTTCGTCGCCTCGGCCAATGGGCGCAACCATTTTATTGTGGCTAACTTGGTGCAGGCTTTGTTTTTGTCTTATCACTCGCAGGATACCCAAACCAGCTCGGCCAAAATGCAGGCCTTCATCCGCAGCTTTTTGACCACGGATCAGGAGAGCCGCTTTAGACATTATCTGTATGTCCCGCTGCAGGGCATGTGGCAAGGGGCCAACTTGCACTATACCAGCTCTTTGTATGGTTGGGAAAAGGAAGAGGCCGCCTTGCAAAAAGAATTGTACGATAAACTAAAGAAAGGCTATCCGTGGAACCGGGTTTGCACCGGGGTGCAAGGTGCGTGCGAGGTGGCCGTGGAATGGATGGCCATGGGCAAGGTGTTCGGCTGGATGTTTAGAGGCATTGGCTGGGGCGTCAGCAAGAGCGCCTCGGCGGTGGTCAAAGCATTGCCGGGCCGCGCGCTGATGAACTTGGCCGTGGTGGAAATTGCCGGCAAGCAAGGCCTGCGCTGGACGCAGCGCGGCGTGCGCTATGTGCTTAACCAGTACGGTTGGAAGGCGGGCATCAGCTTGGCCGCGGCCGCTGCTCTCAGCGCAGACAGCCGCCAAAGCGCCTTGGCGCGTTAAGCAAATTTTTTAGAGAGCCCGGGAGGATATCCCGGGCTTTTTTGCGCAAAAAAATCCCCGCTGCATAAGCGGGGAGTAAAGAAAAGGTGCGGGCGGGAATCGAACCCGCGAATATGAGTTTTGCAGACTCACGCCTTACCACTTGGCCACCGCACCGTCAAATTGATACAGATATTATAGCAAAAAATAGACTTTTTTACGAAAAATAGATTTTCTCCGTCGGGGCTGGGGGCTTTGAAATCTTTTTTCAGACGTAAAAATCGGGCCTTGAAAATATAAAAAATTCCTTTATACTAGCAGTAAGGGACGGCCATTAGAGAACCTATTTTAGGGTTATGCCCTCTAACAGGGCCGCGGCCTCCCCCAATTTTACCACCCGCCTGGCACTATACAGGCGGGTGTTTTTTGTAAAAAGCTGCACGCACTGTATTATTTTGATATAATATTTACATAGCAGTTGAGTTCTTTCTGCCGTTTTACGTTTTGCGTTGAATAAAACCTTTTGCAAAGCCCGGATTTTTTGTATAATATACGGGAAGTGTTTTGCGGGCGTAGTTCAATGGTAGAACGTCAGCCTTCCAAGCTGGTCACGTGGGTTCGATTCCCATCGCCCGCTTTTAATCCCGGTAGTTACGGGGCACAATTTTCGGCGTCGCAACGCCAAATGCTGGGGTAGCTCAGCTGGTAGAGCATCTCCATGGTAAGGAGAAGGTCGTGGGTTCGATTCCCATCCCCAGCTTTTTTTGAAACAACTAAACAATAGTCGTACGGTAGTAAACTCAAAACAGGAGAACTAATCAAATGGCAAAGGAAAAATTTTCCCGCAGCAAACCGCACGTAAACGTAGGGACGATTGGTCACGTAGACCACGGTAAGACGACGTTGACGACGGCTATTACGAAGGTATTGGCCAAAGAAGGCAAAGCCAAAGCGATGGCATACACGGACATTGCCAAAGGCGGTGTGGTACGTGATGCTTCTAAGATTGTGACGGTAGCTGTATCTCACGTAGAATACGAGACGGACAAGAGACACTATGCGCACATTGACTGCCCGGGACACGCTGATTACATTAAGAACATGATCACGGGTGCCGCGCAGATGGACGGTGCTATTTTGGTGGTGTCTGCCGTAGACGGTCCGATGCCGCAAACGCGCGAACACGTGTTGTTGGCCAAACAGGTGAACGTACCCAAATTGGTGGTATTTTTGAACAAAGTAGACTTGGTGGACGAGCCGGAGTTGTTGGATCTGGTGGAGATGGAAATCCGCGAGCTGCTTTCCAAATATGAATTTGACGGTGATAACACGCCGATTATTCGCGGTTCTGCCTTGAAAGCGATTGAAGGGGACCAGAGCGAATTGGGCGAGCCTTCCATTCATCGTTTGATGGATGCGTTGGACAGCTGGATTCCTGAGCCGAAACGCGATACGGACAAGCCGTTCTTGATGGCGGTGGAAGACGTATTCTCTATCACGGGCCGCGGAACGGTGGCGACTGGTAGAATTGAACGCGGTAAGGTGCACGTGGGCGATGCGTTGGAAATCATTGGTTTCCGCGACAATTTGAACACGGTGGCGACTGGTATTGAAATGTTCCGCAAATTGTTGGACGAAGGTATTGCGGGCGACAACGTAGGTATCTTGTTGCGCGGTATTGAAAAGAACCAAGTGGAACGCGGACAGGTATTGGCTGCTCCGAAATCCATTACGCCGCACAAACACTTCATGGGCCAGGTATACATCTTGAAGAAAGAAGAAGGCGGACGCCACACTCCGTTGACGCCGGGTTACAAACCGCAGTTCTACTTGAGAACGACGGACGTGACGGGTGAATTGAACTTCAAGCAAGAGATGATCATGCCGGGCGACAATGCGGAGATTGAAGTGAAATTGATCACGCCTGTGGCTATGGAAGAAGGCTTGCGCTTTGCTATCCGCGAAGGCGGACACACGGTGGGCGCTGGCGTAGTCACCAAAATTATTGAGTAGTGCAATTGTTTAGTTCACTGTTACAGGGACATTGCTCAGTCAATGTCCCTGTAGATATCATAAGAGTGAACCATTTACCTTAAGGAAAAGAAAGATGGCAACCAACGAAAGAATAACCATTGCCCTGGCTTGCACGACCTGCAAGAACAAAAACTATTACCAGGTGCGCGGTAAAAAGAAAGACTATAAACTTGAAGTCAACAAGTTTTGCAAAAAGTGCGGTAAGAGCACCAAGCACAAAGAAACGAAAGCCTAATTTTGGGGGGAGCGTCGGTTAACTGGTAAACCACCGGTCTCCAAAACCGGGACTGAAGGTTCGAGTCCTTCCGCTCCTGCCAGTTTTACGCAAGGATATTTTATGAATAAAGCAATTAATTTCCTCAAGCAATGCATGTCCGAGCTGAAGAAATCCACGTGGCTGAGCCGCAAAGAAGTCACCCAGTCCACCATTTTGGTGGCCATTGTGGTGGCCTTGGTGGCGGTGTACGTGGGCGTGATTGACTTCGGCCTGACCAAGGTGCTGGGGCTTGTGGTGGGAGGCCGCTAATGTCTGAAGAAAGAAATTGGTACGTCGTCCACACCCAAACCGGACACGAAGACAAAGTCCGCGAAAAAATTCTGCTTCAAATTGAAGTGCAAGGTTTCGCCGACCGCGTATTTAAAGTGCTTGTACCCACCGAAGAAGTGGTGGAAGTGAAACAGAACAAAAAAATCCTGCGCAAACGCAAATTCTTCCCGGGATATGTGCTGGTGCAAATGAATATGACCAGCGAATCCTACTGGTTTATCAAAAATATTTCCGGCGTAACCGGCTTTTTGGGCGACCCTAACCCGGTGCCCCTGCCAGAAGAAGAAATTGCCGGTATCGTAGAGTTGACCGAAGAAGGCGGCAAGCCCAAACACATCGTTTCGTTTGAGCGCGGCGAGAGCGTGCGCATCACCGAAGGGCCGTTTAAGCACTTCATCGGCAAAGTGGAAGAAGTCAACGAGCAGAAGAACAAACTCAAGGTCATGGTGACGGTCTTTGACCGCGCCACCCCGGTGGAAGTGGACTTTCTGCAAGTGGAAAAGAACTAAATTTTTAGGCCCGTGCGTTGCGCGGGCCGTCGTATAGCAGTAAAAATTATGGAGTAAAAAATGGCAAAAGAGAAAAAAATTAAATGTTACATCAAGCTGCAAATCCCCGCGGGCGCGGCCACTCCGGCTCCTCCGGTGGGCCCGGCTTTGGGGCCGCATGGTGTAAGCGGCATGGAATTCTGCAAACAGTTCAACGCCAAAACGGCGAAACTGGAAAAAGGGATTACGATTCCGGTCGTCATCACCGTATTTGAAGACCGCTCTTTCACCTTCATCACCAAGATGCCGCCGATGGCCGTGCTCATCAGCAAAAAGCTGGGCTTGGCTAAAGGCTCCGGCGCTCCGCACAAAGACAAAGTGGGTAAGATTACCCAAAAGCAGTGCGAAGAAGTCGCCGCTGAAAAACTGCCCGACCTGAACACCAAAGACATTAAACAGGCCGCCGAAATGGTAAAGGGCACCGCCCGCAGCATGGGCGTAGACGTAGTAAAATAAATTTAGAAGGTTAAGGGAGGGCGCAAGCCCGACAATACCTTAAAGGAGTTTTTAAGATGGGAAAAAGAATGGAAGCTGCCAAAAAAGCGTTTGACGCGACCAAATTCTACACGGTAGAAGAGGCTGCTCAAATCGTGAAAGACAATGCCAAGGCCAAGTTTGACGAAACGGTAGAACTGCACGTCAGCTTGGGCATTGATACCAAAAAGGCCGACCAGCAGGTACGCACCACCGTGGTGTTGCCCAACGGAACCGGCAAGACCAAACGCATCGCCGTCATCGCCAAAGGCGAAAAGGCGCAAGAGGCCCAAAAGGCCGGTGCTGACCTCGTCGGAGCGGAAGACATCGTAGAAGACGTTATCAAAGGCAAAATTGACTTTGACGTCTTGGTTGCCACCCCGGATACCATGAAAGACTTGGCCAAAGCCGCCAAGATTTTGGGTCCCCGCGGTTTGATGCCGAACCCGAAGAGCGGCACGGTAACCTTTGACTTGGCCAAAACCATCAGCGAGCTCAAAGCGGGCCGCGTGGAATTTAAGGCCGATGCGTATGGTATCGTGCACACGATGATTGGCAAAGCCTCCTTTGACGCGGCCAAATTGGCGGAAAACGCCAAAGCCGTGTTGGACACCATCTTGCGCGTGAAACCCAACACCTCCAAGGGTGTCTACATGAAGAGCATCTCCATGAGCTCTACCATGGGCCCCGGTGTTCATGTAACCACGAGCAAATAAGTTCTTTTGCCAACAAAACAGAAGCCCCGCTCACGCGGGGCTTTTTTGTTGTCCATAATGTGGTTTTCCCTTTTTGTGTGAGGGGGGTAGGTGTGGAATATCCTACTTTTCTTCGGGGCAGAAAAGTAGGCAAAAGGCCGCCGCGGAATATCCTACTTTTCTCCGGGGCAGAAAAGTAAGCAAAAGGCCCCGCGGGCCTGCGGAGCATAAAAAATAAAATTTTGCTTATTCCGCCTTTAACTCGCCGCTTATTAGCGGCTCAGACAAAAGGCGGATTTTT
>CAVHDF010000023.1:0-23407 GCA_963634865.1 Eggerthellaceae bacterium | reverse complement strand
CTTTTCAAATAAATATTTCTAATTACAAAAAATTTATCGGTAGAAAAATTAAATTTAGTGAAACGCTTTCCAAAAACCAACGCTACAAAGTAGCTAATAAAACTCTGCGCACGAAGAAATACGCAGGAAAGACAGCGCTTATCTCCAATATAGAATTAGATAAAAAAGGTAATATTATCCTATTTTTAACAACATCTTGTAATAAAAAAGAAAAAACAATTAAAATTAAAACCAAAACCCAAAGTATAACTTTTGAGAATATAGCGCTGCTCGCTTTACCAAACTCCATATCATCTGCCTCTAAAATTTACACTAAACGAACAACTTCTCTAGCTCAAAAAACATACAAACAAAATAGGCATCTTCCTTCTCATGTTCCAGATAATGAAAAGAATACTTTTAAGTATTCTTTAATAGGAATTTTAATTATAGGAACCCCAATCCTTTTCATTTATTTCTTAATCAACATCAATAGAGAAAAACGGGAATTAATAGAAGAAACTACAGAAATTGGACGAGGCGAGCCTTCAGAAAAAGAACTAATCTTAATTTTGCGCCGGGCGGGGTTTCCTCCAGAAATCATTTTTCACGACTTATATATACCGACCCAGAATCATGCTTTCTCTCAAATTGACTTAGTTATGTTAACTAATGTAGGGCTTATCGTTTTTGAAGTTAAAGATTACAGTGGATGGATTTTTGGGAATGGGAAACAACAGTGTTGGACACAAGTTTTGAGTTATGGCAAAGATAAATACCGCTTTTACAATCCCATCATGCAAAATAACCAACACATTTATCAGTTAAAAAAATATCTTAGAAAAGAAATCCCTTGTTTCTCTATTGTTATTTTCTTTGGAAATTGCGAATTAAAAAATATTTCTTTTGTTCCGCAAAATACTTTCATTGTGAAATCCTATAAAGTGTTAGAAGTTATCCAGCATATTTTATCTACTCAAAAAGAAATTACTATTTCTGAAAATATTTCCCGTTCATTAAATCAAGCATTTGATTATGGAAATAATCAAAACATCCGGGCTAAACACATTGAAAATATTAATGATATGCTAGGTAAAGACAGGATTTTTCGCTAGATTCGCAATATCTCATCAACCGAATCCCTCTTGCTTGGCTTAGGCCCAAGGACGGGGCGTTATTGTTTCATTCATTCGCATATACTCGCGAAGTTGTAGCGCCAAGGCCTGCTTGTACAAAGCTTTATCCACCTTGGGCTATTTAGGCCGCTTTTCAGGTGCCCAGTATAGGCATTTAGTAACTATTGTCTTGGCGGAGCCAGCGCATAAAGGCTTGCAGTTGCGGTTGGGGTTGCGGCGGTAGAGTGCCTTTGCAAACCGTATTGGAGTTGGGGTTCAAGCAGATTTCTGCGGTTTGGTCCCCACAGGTAACCAGGGCCCGCTTGGCAAAGAGCAGCCGCTGGAAAAGCAGGCACGAATTTCTCGTTTCCCCCTCAGCAAACAAATTGTGCTGGTACGGATGAAAGCACGCCTGCGGCAAAGCCAAATATTGCAGAGAAACCCCCAAATCTATATGGCTGCCCGGCACCGTGCGTACGCCGTGTAGTCCCCGCCCAATCACCAACAGCGGTACATGTGATTCAGCCGTTGCGCCCAACGCCCGATACTGCTCCTGCGCCACAGGCAGCAAAGCCCGGTGATCCCCAGTCACTACCACAATCCCTTTTTCAAAAAACCCGGCACGCTGCAGCTGCTCAATAAAGTCCGCCGCCGCTTGGTCGGCAAACCGCAAAGTGCGCGGGAACGAGCGCTGATGAGAAACCGGGTCCATATACGGTGCGTGGGACGTGGTGGTCTCCACCACCAAGAAATACGGCTGTTTGGGGGTCTGCTTGAGCCACTGCTCCACCCGCCGGTACAGCCAATCGTCCGACACCGAATTAAAAATGAACCGTTCTTTTCCTTGATAGAACGGGTCATGCTGATTGTGCAGTTCGTCAAAGCCGGCCCGGCGCAGCACCTCGTCCTTAGAATACACAAAAGAGGCCGACGAAAACAAAGCCGTGTGATAGCCGGCCTTGCGAAAGGTCTTGGGCACGGCGCGGGTGTAGAATTTTTCATTTTTCAGCGGCAAGGTGTCCGTGTAATAATGCAGCAGCGGGTACCCGCTAAATAAATTAAAGAGGCTTTGCACCGTATTGTAATTATTGGTGTGATAATGGGTAAAGGCCAAGTTTTCCCGGGCCAACTGGTCCAACTTGGGCGTATCATTATGCAAGCCGGAAAAGAACTGGCTTTTATAGGCGGACCAAGACTCTATGATGATTAAAATAATGTTTTGCCGCCCGTTGAGCCCCGGCTCGCAACGGTAGGTGGGCACAAACTCTTGCGCGCCTTGGGCTGAGGGGACCTCCGACGAAACGGGGTGAAGCCGCTGCCAATACAAGCGGGGCAAATCCTTAAAATCTGGGCTCAAACGAACGGCTGGTTCCGGCGCCAGGTACAGCAGTCCGCACAGCCCCGCCACGGCCGCCAATGTTCCCCCTACCCCCCGGCCCGGTCGTTTGAGAAAAGCTACTGTCAACAAAGCCCACACACAAAGCACCAAACCCAGGCTCCACAGACCACTGCCACTACTCACATAAGCCCACACCAGCGGCCACGCCCCCAGCAATCCCCCCGTAAAGTCCCCGGCTTGAAACAAAAACAGCCGGGCATTTAAACTTTGCACCAAAATAAAATCGGCCAGCAAAATCAGCAGCAATCCCAGCGTAATCAAAGCCGTTCCCCATTTCATCCATTTCCGTTTAAAAAGAAAACACAACCCGATGCCCGCCAGCAGCGCGGCCGGAGCCCACGCATCCCACTTCAAAAAGACAAAGATTTCGTCCGGCGACGCGACTGCGGTGTAGGCTTGCAAAGCGTCCTGGTATACCCGGTAACGCAGGAAAAAATAAATGCACGGCACCGCCACCACACATGTGCCCCACAACACCGGGGCCGACGGCCGCGGCACCCGCCGCGCCAAACGAACCAGTACGGACTGATATTGGAACAAAAACAAAAAGAACACACAAGCCAGCAGGCCAATACATTCCGTTTTCCAGGGGAACTCCACCCACTTGCGGGTGCTCTGCGGCGGGAATTGGGCATAAGCGTCCGGCCCGGCCAAACGGCAAGAAAGCGCCAGCGGCTGTCCCGCCACGGCCTCGCACGAGTGGATGTTGCGCTGCTCGTGATAAAAGGCTTCTGCAAAATAAAGAGGCTGGTGATTTAACTGAAAATTTTGGAGCAGGATATGTCCGCGGGAGAGCCCAAATCCAATGCGCAAATTTTCCGCGCCGCGGCGGGGCAATTCAAACGTGATTTTCTGCGGTTTAGCGGCAGCCGGAACCCAGTGCTGCAGTTTGCCTTTAGTCAGCCAGTCCTCTCCATAAAACAGGGTAATCGTTTGATCTTCCGGCGCGGCTATTTCAAAAGAAAAGGAGACTTTTTCCCCCAGCGTAAACACGTTAAACACAGCCCAGGCCAGCCCCAGCGCCACCAAAAAGCACGCTCCGGCCGAGACTGCGTTTTTTAAGAAAGAAGAAAGGGAAGAAAACAGTTTTTTCATCTTCTTTATTATAGCAATTGCCTATTAGCGCCGGGGACGGTGTGGCGACCCTAAAAGGGCTGGGCCGGCCCGTATTGAAAGAGCGGCCTAGAAAAGATATCATCAAAGAAGGGCCCCATGCCCTGTACGTCAAACTTAAAGGAGCTTTTATGTCGTCGCCGAACAAACACAAAATACTAACGGTGATACAAACTATTGGCCGTTCTTTCTTTTTGCCGATTTCCATTTTGCCCGTAGCCGGGCTGCTGTTGGGAATCGGCGCGTCTTTTTCTAATATGGCTACCGTGCAACAATACGGGTTGGAAACCCTCATGGGCACGGGCACGCTGCTCAACCATATTTTTATTCTGATGAGCACAGTCGGCAATGCCGTGTTTGCCAACTTGCCTTTGCTGTTTGCGCTGGCGATTGCCATGGGCATGGCTAAAGACGAAAAGGCCGTAGCCGTCCTGTCGGCTGCGCTGGCTTTTATTTTGACCCACGTGACCATTCACCAGCTGCTGCTCTTCTCCGGCCAAGTATTGCCCGACGGCACATTGGCCGACACGGTCATCAAAGGCACCATCGGCACCACCTTGGGTATACAGACCTTGGAAATGGGTATCTTCGGCGGCATCCTGGTGGGTCTAATGGTGGCGCTACTGCACAACCGCTTTTACCGCATTGAGCTGCCGGCGGTGTTTTCGTTCTTCGGCGGAGTACGCTTTGTGCCGATTATCTGCACCTTGGCCGCCATTGTGTTGGGCGCGGTGTGCTATTTTGTGTGGCCGCCGATTCAGCGCCTGATTTTGGCCAGCGGTTTGCTGGTGGTAAAAACGGGCTACTACGGCACCTTTATTTTTGGGTTTATGGAACGCGCCTTGATCCCCTTTGGATTGCACCATGTGTTCTATATGCCCTTTTGGCAATCCGGCCTGGGCGGCGCGATGAACATTGACGGCACAATGGTATACGGTGCACAAAATATTTTCTTTGCGCAGCTGGCCTCGCACAATACGCAGCATTTTGCCATTGAAGCGGCCCGCTTTATGACGGGCAAATACGCCATTATGATGGGCGGTTTGATGGGCGCGGCCTTGGCCATGTACAACACGGCCAAAACCACTAAACGCAAAGTGGTGGGCGGCTTGCTGTTGTCGGCGGCGTTGACCTCTTTCTTGACCGGGATCACGGAGCCGATTGAATTCACCTTCCTGTTTGTGGCGCCGCTTTTGTACATCGTGCACTGCGCACTGGCGGGTATTTCGTTTGTATTGATGCATGTGCTGCACATTACCATCGGCACCACGTTCTCGTGCGGGCTGATTGACTTTATGCTCTACGGCGTATTGCAAGGTAATGACAAGACCAACTGGGTGCGTCTGTTGCCCGTGCTGGTGGTGTACTTTGTGGTGTATTATTACTTGTTTAAATTCGTCATTTTAAAGTGGAACTTGCCCACCCCGGGCCGCGAAGCCGACGACCAAGAAACCAAGCTCTACACCAAAGAGGATTACGAGGAAAAAAAACAACAAGCCGCGCAACAAAAAGCGGCCACGCAGACCACCGCCCCTTCCGCCGAAACGGAGCCTGCCTTTGAGCGTGATGAACAAATGGAAAACATCATTGCCGGATTGGGCGGGCTGGACAATATGGAAAACCCGGAATGCTGCGCCACGCGCCTGCGCTTGAACGTAAAAGACAGCGCCAAAGTAAACAAAGCGCTGCTCAAAACCACAGGCGCGGTAGGTGTGATCATCAACGGCAATGCCATTCAAGTGGTGTATGGCCCGGTGGTCAGCACCATCAAACCCAAATTGCAGGAATATATGAATAAAAAACGCGCTGCCAAGCAATAAACGGCTGCCGCTTTTAGCAAACACCGCCCCCGGATTTCTCTCTTCCCGGGGGCGGTTTTATATGTACACAAACTCTATTTCATCAAGTGGGCCAGTTCTTTTTGCAGGGCGTTTTGAAGCGGGGCGACCGGGAAGGGGACTTCCTTCCCGTCGGCAATAAGCCCGCGCTCCGGGCAAAAGCTCTTGAAATTGCGTTGCGTCCCGCGAGCGCGGTCTATCAGCGTGATCATGCCGTCTATTTCGTCGCAACCAATTTCTTGGTAGATGCGGCGCATAATGCCCTCGCCGGGTTGCCGGCTTTTGTATTCCCCGACGCGCTTTTCCAAATATTCATCGGCCAAACCAAAAGCGTGGCCGATTTCGTGCACCAGCACAGAAAAATAGGTTGCATCGTCGTAATTAAAAATATAATTAATCGTCCACAATTTCTTTTGCAAAGCTCCATCATACTTTCCGGCTTTGGCTTGTGCAAAAACAGAAGCCCCTTGCCGCTGCAGCTCCGCTTGGTTTTCTATATCCCCCACCGGAGGAAAATAGTCCTGCTCTGCGGGTGTACGCACCGGGTTTTCGTAGCGGCGCAGAGAGCAGATAAAGGGCTCTTGGCCATTGATAGCGTAGTAAGAGGTATAGTGGGCGTTGGTCTCGCCACAGTAATTGGTAGAAAACACAAACATCAAATCCACCTGCGGGGCCGACGGAGCAGAAACATAAAAGTCCGCCCAAAGCGGCAAGGCCGCTTTATTGCATTGAGATTGGGCCACCAAGCGCAGTGGCTCATCCAGCACGGGCAGGATATCTTTAAATTCATCCGCCCGACCAGCGGCGGCAATACGCAGTGCAATACCATGCGTCCATTCCCGCAGGGCCACTTCTATCATGGCACGAGCCTGCGCGCGGTCTAAAAAGCGGGTTTCTTCTTCGGGCATTTCCACGCAATAGCTAATCGTGCGCGAGCCCAACAGGCGATTGACCAAATAGAGGCTCTTGCCCTCGGGATGCAAATCCTCCAAGTGGCTGTATGGGGCGGCTGCGGCGGCTGACCCCAAGAGAGCTACGCTGAGCAGGGCATAAAGCACTTTCTTCATACTTTCAGTATACCCATTGCCCAGCGCAACCGCAAGGGCCCTTGGGCCCACAAATACACTGGGCCTAATTTTGGCTTTTGAAATGACCACCTTTAGTTGTTTTTCAGACGTTGGGTAAACTCGTCGGCGGGAAGGGGTTTAGAAAAGAAATAGCCTTGGGCCAAGTCGCACCCGATGCCGCTTAAAAAGTCGGCCTGCTCTTGGGTCTCCACCCCTTCGGCCACAATGGTGCAACTAAGCTCTTTAATCATTTTGACCGCGCCGGAAATAATCTGCCGCATACGGGGGTTGCCCTCGCCGCTGGCCAAAAATTCCTTGTCAAATTTCACGCAATCAAAATACAAATTCTTCAGCACATTGAGCGAGGAATAACCCGAGCCAAAATCATCCATCGCCACAGAAAAGCCTTTTTCGTGCAAGCCGTCAATGACCTGCTTCATCTTTTCCACATGGCCAAACACCACACTCTCGGTCAATTCCACTTCCAGCAAGTGATGTTCCACCCCGGCTTGGTCCACCGTCTGCACCAGGGTATCTATAAAACGCGGGTCATCTAAATGCAAGCGGGAAAAATTAACCCCAACCGGCACCTGCTCCAGCCCTTGCTCCTTCCATTGCTTGAGCAACGCGGCCGTTTGCTGCAAAATAAACTGGTCCAGTTTCAGGACAAAACCGTTCTTTTCAAACACGGGGATAAACCAATCCGGCGGAATCAGCCCCCGCACAGGGTGCTTCCAGCGCACCAAAGCCTCGGCGCTTTTGATTTTCCCGGTTTTAAAATCACACTTGGGTTGCAAATACAATTGGAATTCGCCTTTTTCCAAGGCTTGATCCATGCTGCTTTCAATGCGCTTTTCCGTAACGATTTGGCGGCGGTCGGCCTCGTCATAAAACGCACAGGTGCGCCCGGCCCGCTGCTTGGCGGCGGCCCACGCCAAATTAGCGCGGTCCATCATAATATAAAACGGCACTTCTTCATCCACCAAATACATGCCGCACGTCAAAGACATCGGCAAACACTCCTCGCCACCGGCCCGGCAAAAACGCCCCGCCTGCAACGCCAGCCGGTCCACCCGTTGCTCCAGCTGCGCGCGGTCCGGGCAAGCCAGCAACAGCAAAAACACATCCGCCCCGCTGCGGCAAAAGAGCTCTCCCTCTTCCAGCGCGTCTTGCAACGCTTGGGCCACTTGGCGTAAGATTTGGTCCCCTACCTCAAACCCGTAAATATCGTTGACCGCCTTAAACCGGTTGACATTGATCACCGTCAGCGCAAAGGGCACCCCGCGGGCGCGGAAAGCGTCAGCCGCCTTTTGAAATTTCAAGCGAAAAGCATTTAAATTGTCCGCCCCGGTCAGCGGGTCTACAAAGCCCATGCGAAACAGGGCCCGGCTGTTTTGGTATTGCAGACGCAAAATAAAAACGAGCAATACCCCCAATACCCCAATGATGGAAAAGCACAACACCAAAGACATCAACATCAAAGACTGCGCTTTCTCCGCCATAGAGGCCGTAGGCAACACCGACAGCGCATACCAGCCATTGTATCCCAGCGGATAATAGGAGGAAAACCGATGCTCCCCGTTGAGGGTATAGCCCGTCAACCCGCTGCGGCCGTTTTGCATATCCTGGCGGAGCTTTTCGGCGGATAAGTCTCCGTCAAACTGGGCTTTGGTGCCCAAATTAAAAATATTTTGATAAGCCACCCGCGGATAGCCCATGACCACATTGCCGTCCGGCTTGATGATAAAGGACAGGCCCCCGTCAGGCAGCGTAGCCCCGGCCAAGGCGGTTTCATATGCATCCACCGCTTGCACGCCAAACACCACGCCCAGCCGCTCCCCGTCCCGGCGCAGCGGAATGGCAAATACCAGCATGGCCGAATCGTCAAACGGATTTTTCTTGCGCTCGGACACATAGCGGCTGTGCTCAAAGGCTTCCTCCACCTCCGCCTTAGACAAAAAGTGGCGCATCACGGCCCCGTTGGAAAACAGGGCCTTGCCGTCTGCATATTGAAACCCCGTCAAGGTAAACACATTGCGTTTGTTTTGGCGGTTTAAATAATCGGTCAGCTGGGCAGGCTTTTGCAACAAGGGCGATTGCTCTAAAGACACCCCAATAGAGGCCAACACCTGCAGTTGCGCCCCCAGCAGACGGTCAAAATCCAGCGCCAGCTCCCGGCTGCCCGCCACGATAGATACCCGGGCGTCTTGCGCCAGACGCTCGGTAATCAAATTCCAATACCACACCGACCCTACCGCCACCACCAAGGCAGCGATGAAAATCAACCCGAAAGAACGCTTAAATCCGCTGATTTTGTAGGGTCTCATGGAATATTATTTTTCCTCTTGTTTGGGTGCGGCAGGCGTTTGCGGAGCCTTCGGCGCGGCGGCCTGCGGCTGCGGGGCGGGCTGCGCCACGGCAGTGGCTTTTTCCTGCTCGGTGCGGAAAGCCCCCAGCAACTGCTGGGTATAGGCAAAAAATCCATACAACGGATGTTGCGGCTGGCGCACTTCGGCTTCCGGCAGCTCTTGGGCGAAAATCTGTCCCTCGCCGCTGCAGACAAAAAGCACCACCTTTTGCGGGTCCGCCGGCGCTTGCAAGGCAGGCACTACGGGCAAAGTGGCCGCGGCTACGGCGGCCGCTTGCATCAAGCGCAAGGCTTTATCGCGCACGGGGCCGCTGGCCGCACCCCCGGTAAAACCGCCCAAACCGCTGGGACTGTTGTTTTCAAAATACACGCTGGCATTGCCCAAAGAAGAGGCCGCAATCAGCACATTTTTAATGCCGCCTTTGGGGTCTTGGGCGGCCATTTCCACCCCGGCCACGCAAATCTTTTTCTCCCCCAACATCGGCACTTCTTTTTTGTGTTGCAAATTGTTCACATCCAACCAAAAACCCCGCATGGTTTCATACGCTTTGTTCATAAAATTCCTCCTGCACTTCTTTGTATATAGTTTAGCAAGAAATTATCCCGCGCGCAAAAAACTAACTAAAAAGCCCCGCACCCAAAACAGGCGCGGGGCTTTGTAAAATTTCCGCAGATTAAAAGCTAAACAGCAACTTGATGTCTGCGCCCCAGCCCTGCACCTGGCCGACCTGCCCGAAAACGGACAGCACCGATTTAAGCGGCATAATGGTATTGTTGTTCTCATAACTTATGCCCGCTTCCGCCCGGCCGGAAGCGCCCTTTAAATCCGCTCCCGTTACTTTGTGTCCGTCCACCTTTACTTGGCTGTCGGCCACCAGCTCATATATTCCGGCCACGCCGATATACGGCTGATAGCGCCGCCCCAAGGTGCCCAAATTCCAGCGGGCACCCACCGTGCCCTGCAGGCTTTGGGTGTCTTGGAACTTGACCGATTGGCCCAAATTATCCGTCACCTTATCGCCCAGCAAATACGAACCGCTCAGCTTGCCATACAGCCGCAAGGCAGAAACATTTTGCACCAATCCGGCAGAGGCATGGCCGTAGAAATGTTTGCTCTTTAAGTCAGAGGACAAGTCGTCAGAGTTAAAATCTTGGCTCTGATAACCTGCGCGCAGCACGGCTTCAAAATAGCCCTCTTCGCTATAGGGCAACAAAGCAAATCCGCCCAGGCCAAAGCTGTCTATGCCGCCCGTGGCGTCCATGGGGTCGGTGGAATAATGGCCGTGGACGTACTGGCCAAACAACCCCCACACCTTGTCGCCACTGCGGAACCAGCGGCCGGCTTGCACGCCAATGCTTTGCATATCAAAGCTGCTGCCGGTTTTGTAGGTGTTGTCATAATAGCGCACTCCGGCGAACATATCATTGTCGGTTTTTTCCAACCGGGCCTCGTTAAACACATCGTCTAACATATCGTCGCCCAATCCCGTCAACGCCAAGCCTGCCAGCTGTGCCTGGGCATAGGGTTTGGCCACTTGGTTATCGTATTTGCCTTGCACGCTCCAGTCCACCAAAGAGCCCGAAGGCGTGCCCGTAATAGAGTAGCGGTACGCACCCAAAATGTCGCGGTTGAGCGTCAAGGTGGTCCCGCTTTGGGTATGCGCCAAGGTCTGGGACAGCTCGGAGGGTTTGCCGTACAAAACGACGTCCACCCCGCTTGCCACCTCATTGGCAAAAGTGACGTTGCTGCCCAATCCATACAAAGTCACTTTGTCAAAGGAACTATCCACCGTCAAATTGTTGTTTTGATAATTGCGCAGCAACAAGGTATTGCCCGACGATGCCCCGTTTCCGCCAAAGAATCCGCCCGTCGCGGTGGTAGTGCCGGAGAGGACCAGGGTGTTATTGCTGGTCGCCAACGAGGTATCGGCACTGTAACCGGCATACACTTTGCCGTCCACGGCCACATCGTTCAGCTCTACATAGTTACCCATCGCGCCCGAGGCCGCATAGCCGCCGTATACATCCCCGGTTACCGAGCCGCCGTTGACCACCACACTGTTGCTGAGCGCCATTCCCCCTTCGGCGTAACCGCCAAAGAGATAGCCCGTCAAATTAGAGTTCGCCACATACAGGCGGTTGGCCCCGGCACTGGTACCGGCATAGCCGCCGTAAAAATTACCCGAAGCAGCCAAGGTGGAGTTTTCTATCGTCAGCGTGTTACCCACCGCCGTAGCACCCGCCACGGCCCCGGCCAGCTTGGTACCCGAGGTGGCGCCCATTACTTGCAAAGAGTTGCCCTGTGCGTCCCCCGCCACGGCATAGCCGCCGTAAGCTTCCGCGCCGACATTTTCAGAGTTCAAAGTCAAAGAGTTGGAAATGGCCGTCCCCTGCGCGGTATATCCGCCGTACAATTTGGCCGCACTGTCCACGGTGGCGCCAGCCGCTACGGACACTTTGTTCTCACCGACGGTGCCATTGGTATTGGCCCAGCCGCCCGCTACCGTGCCGCTGAGGCTGCTCTGCGCGCCGACGCGGACCTCGTTGTAGGCCACGGCAGAGCCCGATTCGCTGTATCCGCCGTACAAATTGCCCGTGATTTGCGCCGAGTGGGTTTCAATTAAGTTGTAACCCACTTGGGAAGTGGCGCTGTAACCGCCGTATGCATTGACGGCCACTTCATCGGCATTGAGCAAAGAAATTTGGTTGTGGTAAGCTGCGCCGTCTTTGGAGTATCCCCCGTAAACGGCATTATCTATCCCGCCGCTGAGCAGCTTGCTGCCGCCGTCCACGGTCAAGGTGTTGTAAGACACTTCGCCCGATTCACTCAACCCCGCGGCCACATTGGTTTTGACCACGGCTCCGCCCAACAGGTTGACCTGGTTCTTCTGCGCTTGCCCCGTTTTGGTTTGGCCGCCGCGCACCCATTTCACTTCGGCGCTGTCGGCCTCTACTTGGGTACCGTTTAACGTCACTTTATTTTCCAAAGCTTGCCCCTCTTGCTGGGCCCAGCCGCCCACCAAGCCGCTGGCGGTGGTCACATTTTCAACGGTCAATTCGTTAGACTGTGCCGTCCCATTTTGGGTGACCCCGGCCGCCGCTTGTTTGGTTTCTAAGGTGGCCTTGTTAATCGTCAAAATATTAGAGGTAGCCTTGCCTTTTTCGCTCTGCCCGGCAATCACTTGCTCTTTATAGCTACCGCCGTTGATAATCAGCGTATTTTGGGTGCTGTCGGTTTCATCGGCGGTTTCTGCGTCCAAGACATAGCCCGCATCATACGTACCGCCCGACAAAGTTTGCTCTTGTTTTTCCGCGGCCCAGCCCCAAGACACCGCGCACAACAAAACCCCTGCACAAATCCAAAGTTTCTTCATGCGTCCTCCTCAAAATAAATCCGGCTCCTCTTATTATACTGATTTTCCGCGCGAGTGGGGGTTTTTAAAATAATATTTTCAGACGCTGGCGCGCGCGTGCGCAATTTGCTAGAGTAGAGAAAAGAGCCAACCGCCCACCCGGGCCACGGCAAGGAGCAAGACCATGAGCAAAAAAGGACGTGTTATTATTTTGATGATGGATTCATTTGGTATCGGCGGGGCCGAAGACGCCGCCGCCTTTGGCGACGCCGGAGCCGATACATTGGGGCACATTGCCGCCACACGCGGCGGGCTGAAAGTGCCCAACTTGGCGGCCTTGGGGTTGCTTAAAGCGGCGCAAGCCTCCACGGGCCAAGCCGTTGCCGCCGGGGTGCAACCACCCGCAGCGGTCACTTTACCCGCCAAATACGGTTATATGAAAGAAGTCAGCAAAGGCAAGGATACGTCCTCGGGCCACTGGGAAATGGCCGGGGTGCCCGTTACCTTTGACTGGGGATATTTCAAGCCGGACTATCCGTCCTTTCCGCCGGAGCTGATAGAAAAGATTTGCCAAGAGGCGCACCTGCCCGGCATTTTGGGCGACAAGGCCGCCTCCGGCACGGTCATTATTGAAGAGCTGGGCGAGGAGCATATCCAAACCGGCAAGCCCATTTGCTACACATCGGCCGACAGCGTCTTTCAAATCGCCGCGCACGAAAAACATTTTGGATTGGAGCGTTTGTACCAAGTGTGTGAAATTGCCTTTAAACATTTAAAACCCTACAACATTGCCCGCGTTATCGCCCGGCCGTTTGAGGGCGAAAAGAAAGGCGAGTTCAAACGCACCAAAAACCGCCACGACTATTCCGTCACGCCACCGCATGAGACGCTGCTGGACGTGATGAAAAAAGCGGGCGGAAATGTGATTTCCGTCGGCAAAATTGCTGATATTTTTGCGCACCAAGGCATTACGCGCGCGGTCAAGGCCTCGGGCCTGGAAGAGCTGTGGAATGTGACTTTGCAAGAGGTGCAGGCCGCCCCGGATAACAGCATTGTCTTTACCAACTTTGTGGATTTTGACATGACGTGGGGTCACCGCCGCGACGTGGAAGGCTACGCCCAAGGCTTGGAATATTTTGACAGCCGCCTGCCGGAGCTGGCCCAGGTGTTAAAGGAAGATGACATCGTTTTCATCACGGCCGACCACGGCTGCGACCCGACCTACAAGGGCACCGACCACACGCGCGAGCATGTGCCTGTGCTGATGTTTGGCAAAAAGGTGCAGCCGGGTTTTGTCGGCGCGCGCAGCACATATGCAGACTTGGGGCAAACCGCAGCCGATTATTTGGGCCTGCCCCCATTGCAAACGGGCACCAGCTTTTTAAAATAGTCCAAGCTCGCAACACAAACAAGCCCCCGGGGGACGATCCCTTGGGGGCTTGTTTGGTATCTATCGTGTAGCTAACAGACCGTTATCTTTACAGTTCCCCGTCGGCGTATTTCCAGCCGGATCCTTCAAATTGCCGGCACACTTTGCGGCCGATGTCATCAAATTGAGTAATACAGGCACGGTACCAACCGCCAGTGGGAGAGTCATTGTTATACCCGTTGGGTTTAGTAGAAGAATAAAAAGTATACATTTCATTGCCATTTGGATAACGGCGCACCACTTCCAGCGATCCCTCATCTTTATACACACTACCAGTGTAATCAAAATTTTTCGTCTCATAAGTGCATGGACCACCACTTGGTAATGTAGCTGACGCAAATTCTCCATAACACACCTGACCTGAACCAGGAATACCGTTTTCCATGATATACAAATCTATTTGCTTTTCCATGGTGGATATATTTTGCACGGCTTCGGCGGCACGGGCTTTTTCCACCGCCGTGGTGTATTGCGGCAAAGCAATAGCAGAAAGAATGCCAATGATGAGAACAACAACCAAAAGTTCAATAAGCGTAAAGCCGCCAAAGCAGATACTTGGTTTTTGAGCGTTATAAAATGAGGTCATCCTGGAGAGTCTTAGTCCAGGATCTCTACCGCTTTCTTTATTGATAACAACAGACCCTAGACTACGACCTTCCAGGGTGACGGCATTGAAGAATAGACGGCCAAATTGGCCCGTAGAGAAGTTTTTCATAGTGGGGTTCCTTTTTTAATAAATTTTGCCTATATGCAAAATTTATCAAAAAAAAAACATTGTGCAAGCTTTTTAAAACGGTTTGCCAACTTCCACGACGACAAAACAAAAAAACGGCAAAAACAATAAGGCTGAGATTCCCGATTACGACCCTCGGGAATGACGGTATAAACGGAACAGCAAAGCAGTTATCAAATAAGGTCATCCTGGAGTGTTTGGCGGCCCGCAGGGTTCCAGGATCTGTCGTATTCCTCTTGTTGGTAACAACAGACCCTGGACTACGACTTTCCAGGGTGACGACGAGGTAGAATGACAGGGTCGTTATAAAACGTCGTCATCCCCGAGTGTTTCTATCGGGGATCTCAACCGCTTTCGCCGTTATCAAATTGGGGTCATGCTGAGATGTCTCTGCTCAGCATCTTCCATTTTCCCTGTTGTTTATTTAATAAAGGCAACAACAACTGCTAGAAAAATGGAAGATCCTGAACAAAAACTTTTCAGGATGACCCCTTATTTGATTTAACGGCAAGGCCGTTATAAAACAAAGTGTCATTCCCGAATGTTGTTGTCGGGAATCTTCCGCTGATATTTATATAAAAGTGGTCTTTTCCTTATTTAACTTAGTCAGACGAAGATCCCCGACTGAGACTCTCGGGGATGACCTTATTAAATAACTACACGGCCTCTTCGCCGTTTACACAGCGGCCATTGGAGCGTTTATAAAAAATAAAATTTACAACAAAAATCCGCCTTTTGTCTGAGCCGCTGCCTAGCGGCGAGTTAAAGGCGGAATAAAGAAAATTTTATTTTTTATGCTCCGCAGGCCAGCGGGGCCTTTTGGTCCTTTTCTGCCCCAGAGAAAAGTAGGATATTCTGCGAGGCCTTTGGGTCCTTTTCTGCCCCAAAGAAAAGGACATAAAAATTACCCCTTAAATTTGCGCAACCGCAAGGCATTGCCCACCACGCACACCGAGCTTAGGCTCATGGCCGCGGCCGCCCACATAGGATTTAACTGCCAGCCCAGCCACGGGTAAAATACCCCCGCCGCCAGCGGAATTCCGCACACATTATAAAAGAAAGCCCAAAACAAATTTTCCTTAATATTGCGCAAAACCGCATGGGAAAGCCGCCAAGCCGTCACCACGCCCGTCAAATCATTTTTGACCAACACAATGTCAGCTGTTTCCAACGCAGCATCCGTCCCGGCGCCCACCGCTACTCCCACTTCGGCACAAGCCAAAGCCGGGGCATCATTGACGCCGTCGCCCACCATGGCCACCTTGAGCCCGCGCGACTGCAGCCGCTTCACCGCCGCGGCCTTATCCTGCGGCAATACTCCGGCGATGACATCATCTATTTGCAGCTGCCGGGCTATCGCTTGCGCCGTGCGCTCTTGGTCCCCGGTCAGCAAAATCACCTTCATGCCCAGCCGTTGCAACTCTTTCACCGCCGGTTCCGCTTGGGGACGCAACGGGTCAGCCAGCCCCAGCATTCCGGCCAATTTACCGTCTAAAGCCACATACAAAACCGTCTGTCCCTGCTCAGCCCATTGCTGCGCGCGGGTTTCCTCCGCCAAAGCCACCACCACCTGCTCTTGGCGCATAAAATTCAAATTGCCCGCCGCCACGCGGCGCCCCTGCACCCGGGCGGAAATGCCCGCTCCCGGAAAAGCGGCAAACTCTTCTGCGGAAAAAAGCGGCCGTCCCTGCGCCTGCGGGGCGCGCAAAACCGCCTGTGACAGCGGATGCTCAGACAAACTCTCCGCCGCGGCCAACAAAGACCAAAACTCATATTCGTTTTTTTCTTCCGCCAGCCACTGCTGCGCCACTTCGGGGCGGCCCCGGGTCACCGTACCCGTTTTGTCCAGTACCACGCAGTCCACCGCTTGTGCACCTTCCAACGCAGCGGCCGATTTAAACAAAACGCCCAACTTGGCGCCCACCCCTGTGCCCACCATAATGGCCGTCGGCGTGGCCAGCCCCAATGCACACGGGCAAGAGATGACCAGCACCGCCACCGCCGCGCGCAAAGCTTGCTCTGCGCTGCCGCCACACAAGGCCCAGCCCAAGGCGGCCAATACCGCCAACCCCAACACCACTGGCACAAAAACACCGCTGACCTTGTCGGCCAAGCGGCCAATGGGCGCTTTGGACGCCGCCGCTTGCTCCACCAAGGCAATCATCTGCCCCAGCAGCGTTTGCTCACCGCGCCGCGCGACCTGCATTTCAAAATATCCGGCTTGGTTAATCGTCCCTGCGTGCACGGTCTGCCCGACAGATTTTTCCACGGGCAGGCTTTCCCCCGTCAAAGCCGCCTCGTCCAAGGTGCCGTGGCCGCGCAGCAACGTGCCGTCGGCCGGCACGGACATCCCGGCCTTCACCGCCAAAATATCTCCCACGGCAATTTCCGCCGCCGGGATTTCTTTCTGCACTCCGTTTTCTATGCGCAAGGCCCGCTGCGGAGCCAACTTAAGCAGCTGCTCCACCGCACCGGAAGTTTTGCGTTTGGCGCGGGCTTCCAACCATTTGCCCAAAGTAACCAATGTTAAAATCATGGCGGCCGATTCAAAATACAAGGAATGTTCGGACCCCGCCACACCGCCCAGCACTTGCGCCAACGTCCACAGGCCCGAAAGCACCGCCGCCCCGCTGCCCAGCGCAATCAAACTGTTCATATTCGGCGCAGCGCGCAACAAGAGCAAAAACCCGTTGGCAAAAATTTCACGGTTGATATACAAAACCGGCAAAGTCAGTATACATTGCACGGCTGCAAACCAACCCAAGTGCTCCGCCAGCCCCGCAGGCACCCACCCCACCATGGCCCCCATAGACACATACAGCAGCGGAAGCAAAAAACCCAGGCTGCTCCAAAAGCGCCGCCGCAGGTGCTGCTCCTCTTGAACGGCCGGATCCTGCACGGGTTCTTTAGGGGGCAATTGCGCGTCAAACCCCGCCTGCCGCACAGCGGCAATGACCGCCTCGGCAGAGGTCTGCTCCTCTTTATACTCCACTTGCATGGACTTCTGCAACAGATTCACTTCCGCCCGCGTCACGCCGGGCACGGCGTTGACGGTGCGTTCCACCCGGGCCGCGCATGCGGCACAGTGCATGCCTAATACAATAAATTTTTGTTTCATCATGTCCCCCCGGCCTTCATTATACAAAAACCACCGGGGCCGCTCCCTCTGAAAATGGATTATTTTGCCAAAGCGCCCTTTGAAGTGCCGGCGGCGGATTTGCTACACTTTGAGGTATGAGCGTCATCATCATTTTCTTTATGCTCGGGTTAAACGCGCTGCTGGCGGCCTATGAAATGGCCTTGGCTTCCGTTTCCCGCACCAAATTATCCATCTTAGCCCAAGAGAAAAAACGCGGCGCCGAAAGTGCCCTGTACATGAAAGACCATATGGAGGGCAGCCTGGCCACTATCCAAATCGGCATTACGCTGGTGGGGGCGGTGGCGGCGGCCGTAGGCGGAGCCGGGGCCGATGAGTGGTTTGCCCCGTGGCTGCAAAAGACCTTTCACCTGCACGCCCGGCTGGCCAATGCGGTAGCAGTGCTGGTGGTGGTGCTACCGCTGAGTTTTGTGACGATTGTTTTTGCCGAATTAACGCCCAAAACGTTTGCTTTGAAAAACAAAGAGTGGGTGGCGCTGAATTTTTCTCCGTTCATGCGCTATCTGTACCGGCTGCTTTACCCCATTGTGCATATCATGGAAGCCATTGTGGGCCTGCTCACGCAAAAAACCGTGCGCAGAAACGTAGACCCCAAAGAAGCGCAAAAGGCCGCCATGGCCGACCTGCGCGCGGCCGCGTCCATTGCTTCCTCTTCGCGCCTGTTCGGCAAAACGGAAGAAAAAATCGTGCTGTCTAGCGCCATGTTTTGCGTGCGCAAAATCAAAGAAATCCAGGTGCCCTTAGAGCAGGTATACACCCTCTGCACCGACGACAGCATAGCCGACACTTTCGTCAAAGCCCATTTGGATATGCACACGCGCTTTCCGGTGCGCCAAGACCCGCAGGACCCGCAAAGCATTATCGGCTATTTAAATTTTAAAGATATTTTTGCCGCCACCAAGACGGTGGCTCCGGGCACCGTTCCCACCGCGCGCGCCATTCTGCGCCCCATTTTGCGGCTGGACGAGGACACCATTATCTCCTCTGCCCTGGAAAAGATGATGAAGGCCCGCCAGCACATTTGCTTGGTCACCGACGACGACAAAATCACCGGGATTTTGACATTGGAAGATATCTTTGAGGAATTGGTGGGTGAAATTGAGGACGAATACGATTTCTTTCAAGCCTACATCCGCCCCTTCGGTGACGCCCTGGCCGTCAGCGCCACGGCCCCGATGAAAGAAGTATTTGCCGCGCTGCACGTGCCCGCTCCGGCCGACTTGGCCGACGGCGTAACCGCTGAAAATTGGACCACGCAAAAGGCAGGCCATGCCTTAGGTCCCAGCGAAACCTTAACCACCGACGGTCTGTGCTTGACCGCGCGGAAATTCCGCCGGCACAAATTAATGGAACTGTTGGTCAATAAAATTTAATTACAACACCCCGCGTTGCTGCAACTGTGCCCGCAACTGTTCGGCGTTTTCAAAGGCAATGGCGTCAAACCCCAAAGCCCGCGCGGCGGCGCAATTGGTTACATTATCGTCGGTAAAAATGCAGTTTTCCGCGCGCAAGGCAAAGCGTTCCAACAACCGTTTGTACAGCTCCGGGTCGGGCTTGATCAGCTTTTCTTGCCCGGACACCACAATGCCGTCCATTTGCTGCAACACCGGGTAGCGCTGCCACGCCACCGGGAAACTTTCCGCCGACCAGTTGGTCAACCCATAGAGTTTGTAGCCTTTGGTCTTCAGCTCATCCACAATGGCATGCGTGCCCTTGATTTCGCCGCCCAACATTTCATCCCAGCGGGCGTAATAATCGGCAATTTGTGTGGCGTATTTGGGATACTTCTCTTGCAGCTCCGCCACGGCTTGTGCAAAGGGCCGGCCCGCATCCTGCCGGGCGTTCCACGCCCCGGTGCAAACATTAGCCAGGAACCATTCCATTTCCTCGCTCGTGGCAAAAATTTTGCGGTATAAATAACGCGGGTTCCAATCTACCAGCACCCCGCCGAAGTCAAACACGATGTCTTTCATAATTCCCCCTGTCCCTCTTTGTATTGTAACTTTATCTAGTGCAAATGACAATGGGGGAAGCTACTTTTTTTGCAGTAGACAAAAATGCGGGGCGAAACGAAATTTCGCCCCGCATACAAAACCCATACCTAAGCGCTTAGAGCACCAAAGTATCTTCCATATCCGGGCCGGTAGACACCAAGGCCAATTTCGGGTGCGGATAGACTTCTTTGCTCAAGTCTTTGATGCCTTCCAAGAAAGCCTTGGCTTCGTCGGAGAAGTCCTCATAGCTTTTGATATGGTCATTGCCGGCGAACATATCAATGTGCGTAATGGCTATTTTGGTGGCGTTGTTGATCATAATTGCGCGCGAGGCGGAGCGTTTTTCAAACGCGCCCACGCGGCGCAAGCGTTTGCTGACGCTGCCGATTTCGTGCCCTTTGGTGTGGTAGACTTCCAAATCTTTTTCGTCCGTCATTTCTTTTTCCAACGGACCGGGGCCCACACGGGTGATGTACGGTTTAAATACCACATACACGTCGCGCACGCTCTTGGGGCCCAACCCCGCCTCGCCCAAGAAAGTAGAGGCCGTGGTATCACGCGAAGTGACAAACGGATATTCCCCGTGCAGCAGTGAAAGCTTAATCCCCTGCGTGCCTTCCAGCAAAATGTTTTGCCCTTGGTCCAAGGCTCCGTTGAGCAGCTCCGGCACGTCTTGAATAAAATCTTTGAGCAAGGGTTCGTCCTTGGCAAACTTCACCTCGCGCCGTTCAATGCGGTCTTTGACGGCTTGTCCCAGCCCGGTACCCACGCTGCCGATATGCTTCATAAAGTGTCCCGCCCCTTGTTCGGCGGCGGTTTCTTCATCGGTAATCAGCACAGCATACGGGTCAATAATCAAGCGGTCTTGTGTGCCGGTCAGAGCCACTTCTTTGAGCAGCCACTCCGTCTTGGTATACGCGCCCGCGCCCAAGACCAGCTTGGTGGCCGGGTTTAAAAACCCGGAGGGAATGTTTTTAAGCGTGTAGGATTTGCCGTCGGCCACCACGGTGTGCCCGGCATTGGGTCCGCCCACGCGCACGCAGTAATCATAATCCCCTTTGTAAGACAAATAGGCCGAAATCTTGCCCTTTCCTTCATCACCGGCTTGACCGCCGCATACGATGTCTATCATACTTTTCCTCCCGCCTGCCGCGCAGACAGCCCTACATAAGCGCACAAATCCAGCGCCAGCAGTTTTTTGGTTGTTTTTTCGTCCAGGTGCAAACTGTATACAAATTGTTCTAAATCCGCCGCCGACACCGCCCGCGCGCGCGTGAAAGCTTTCACCTTTTCATACGCGTTGGGCACCCCGGTCGCGCGCAAAATAGTTTGGTACGCCTCGGCCAGTGCCTCGGGATGAGAGAGCAGCTCCTGCCGGGCGGCCGCCGCGTCAAACTGCGTTTTTTGCAAGCCTTTTAGCAGCGAGGTATACGCCAGCAGACAATGGCCCAACGCCACCGGGATATTGCGCAACACGGTAGAGTCAGACAAATCCCGCTGCAGGCGCGAAAGCGGCAGCTTTTGGCTGAAAAAGCCCAGCAGCGCATTCGCCAAACCCAAATTACCCTCGGCGTTTTCAAAATCAATGGGGTTCACCTTCTGCGGCATGGTGGAAGAACCCACCTCGCCCGCGACGGTTTTTTGCTTGACCAGCCCGGCGGAAATATAGCGCCACATATCTTGGCTGAGCCCCAGCAAAATTACATGAATGCGCCGCAAGGTGTCAAACAATTCGGCGTAGCTGTCGCGGTTGTCCACTTGGGTGGAAAGCGGACTTAAAAAAAGTTTATTTTTGCGCCCGGCGTTGAGCAACCGCACCCAGGCCTGCGCGGCTTTGGGCCAATTAACCGCCGGGAAAGCGGCTTGGTGCGCATTGTACGCCCCAACAGCGCCGCCGGCTTTGCAAGAAATCTGTTGTTTTTTTAGCTGCTGCAGCTGGCGGCTCAGCCGGGTTTCAAATACTTTCAATTCCCGCCCAAAGGTGGTAGGCACCGCCGGCTGCCCGTGCGTACGCGCCAATAAAACTTGCTTGGCCGAGCGGCGGGCCCGGGCGGAGAGTTCTTTTCGCACATTTTCCAAAGCGGGGATTAACACCAACCCCACCGCATCGGAAAGCAGCTGCGCATAAGCAGCGCTGTTGACGTCTTCGCTGGTCAAAGCAAAGTGCACCCAGCTGACCCGCGCGGCAAAGCCCGCCAGCGCCAAACGGTCCGCCACAAAATACTCCACGGCTTTGACGTCGTGGCGGGTGGCGGGGCGTTTTTTATCGCCGACGGTTTCTATTTGGTGTAAAATTTGTAAATCTTTTTCACTCAGCTGGGGCAACTGTTCCAGCAGGGCTTTTTCTTTCGCCGATAAGGGGGCAAAACCCGGCAAATTCAAGGTGTTTAATATCAGCAGCCACGCCGCTTCCGCCCGTACACGGGCGCGCGCAAACGCCGCTGCGCCACACACTTTACGCAACGGGGTCAAAACCGCCTGATACCGCCCGTCCAAGGGGCTTAAGACGTCACTTTGCATAGTTATATTTTAGCAAATTAGGTTCCGCCGCCACCCGCCCAAAATACAGTATGAAACTCCCCGGGCTCACACCCGGGGAGGATTATATTTTATAGGGAATCTCTTTTTAAGACTTCGTTTCTTCTACCTTGGAAGTTTGTTGCTGATGGGGAGGATGCGCTTTCCAGGGCACGGCCAGGCTGACTCCATACTCGCAAAAAATGCTAATAAGCCCAATAAACAACCATTGACAAACTACATCTTTGCAACGTAAAGATGCAAGCAAAGCAACCAACACGAGTGATAAAACAATGGTATCCGCCCCCCAATACCACAACTGAGTCCGTATAGAGGACGAAATATGGGTAAATAACCTGTAGATAGTACGGGCCCCCCAAACTATTCCCATGAACCACCAGAGCAGCCCCCACAAATGCCACCCCGTCTGACCGGATGAGAGCATTCTCAGAATAGGCCCGCCGCCAAAAAGAGCAAATCCAATATGCAGCACAGCCAAACAAGCAAAGGGGAGCAAAGCCATGATAACAATCCCTGCTCCCATACCATCCCCTGATTTGAATCCTCTAAAATAGAGAAGCAATAATATACAAGCTATAAACAGGCCCGCAAACGGCAGCAACGAAGTGACCACCGGGTGTTGAAGGAGCCAGGGCACATTTGTTTGCAAAGAGAATAAATTCCATGTGTACAACCAAGCCAACAAAATATAAGGGCCTAGCGGGAACTTAATGCTAAGGCCGCCACTGGCAAAAGCAAAAATAGAAATAAAGACCATTTTTCCAGCCCAATACATGCTTTCCGGTAACATAGGGAACTCCCTTTTTTGATAAAATTTTTCTTACGAAAAATTTTATCAAAAAAAAAACATTAGGCAAACATTTTAAATTGTGTTACCCACTTCTACGACGACAAAACAAAAATAAACAGCAAAAAACCATAAGGCTGAGGCTGTTATAAAAATTAAGGTCATGCTGTGATGTCTCTGCTCAGCATCTTCCATTTTCCCTCGTTGTTCATTCAATAAAGACAACTGCCACGACTAGAAAAATGGAAGATCCTGAACTGCAACCTTTCAGGATGACCTCTGTTTTATTTAACGGCAAAAGACCAACGACAATAAGGATGAGATTCCCGATTACGACCCTCGGGAATGACGGCATAAATAAAAGGCCTTTTCGTCGTTCACGCAGCGGCCATTGGAGCGTTTATAAAAAATAAAATTTCATTCAAAAATCCGCCTTTTGTCTGAGCCGCTATAAAGCGGCGAGTTAAAGGCGGACTAAGCAAAATTTTATTTTTTATGCTCCGCAGGCCCGCGGGGCCTTTTGGTCCTTTTCTGCCC